>NZ_RXIU01000001.1:0-60906 GCF_004217665.1 Candidatus Magnetaquicoccus inordinatus
AATGGCTTGCTGATTCACCAAGGAAACGAAAGCGTCAGATGGCAACTCTGGGGATGTTAGGTTAACGCTTATGGGGCTTTGCCCTGCACCCACCAGGAGGAGATAATCTCCTCCTGGACCTCCATAATAATTTATTGATTTTCAAATGCGTTTGTCATGATTAGTTATCCTTCTCCTTCCATAAACGATTGTCTGGGCGTATATAACTATACCGATTTTTCTCGCGCAAGCGCGCCAGATAGTCGGCGCGATAGCTGTTTTCTTCGGCGATACCACATCCCCCTTGATCCCGTTCGATGGCGATCTCTTGATAGATGCCTAAATTGGCAAGATCCGGTCGGGGAAGGCGCCCCCCCTGATACTCTTGCCACATGTGGGCATAAAGCTCCTCCAAACGCTCCACCAGCAGTGGCGTGGCAAAAAGAGTGCATCGGTCGCGGTTTTGCTGCAAAAAGCTTCGATATTGTAACAATTTTTCCCGATTGCGTCCCAGCTCAACCGCTTTTGCAACATAACTGGCCGCATCATGGCAGATCAATTCATCCAGACCTGCCGCATGCACCAGACTGCCACAGACCCGTGCCGCAAAACCCAATCCCACCAAAGTCAACACCGGTACACCCATCCAGAGCGCATCCGAGGCGGTGGTGTGTGAGCCATATGGCGCTGAATCTATGCTGAGATCGGCCAAAGGAAAGCGTACCAGATGCTCGGCGTTGAGTTTGCGTTCCGCAAAGATCAACCGCTCTGACGAGATCCCTTCTTGTTGTGCAGCCTGTCGTAAGCGCTGGCGAATGGCTTCATCTTCATTGAGCAGCCACAACACACTCTCTGGAACCTGGCGGAGAATCTCCATCCATAATTTCCAGATGAACGGTGTGATTTTTTGGGCGCCGTTGAGACAACTGTAGACCATCGCTTTTTCTGGCAAGCCTGCCTCTTGGCGGCTGGGAGTCTCTTCTGCCAGCAGTCGTTTTCTATCGTTTGGTTGATAGCAGGGCAGACGCAGCACCTTTTCCGAATAATAGAGTTCATGATGTTGCGGAATAATAAACTCGTCGGCGATGATATAGTTATGATAGGGGCTGCCGGTTGTGCCGGGATAGCCCAGCCAGTTGACAATGATGGGTGCGGGGCGCATGGCAATCAGGTTGAGTCGGGCACTGTGGGTATAGCCATTGAGATCAACCAAAATTTGGATGCGATCTTCGACCATGCGTCGTGCCGCCTCTTCATCAGAGAGTTGGGAAAGATCTATCCAATGATCGGCAGCCCGCTTGATGCGTTGGTGAAAGGGGGTGTCGGTGGCGATACCGATATAATAGAGAAACTGCTCTACCTTGCGTCGATCGTGCAATTCGTAGACTTCAGCGGTCAAATAGCCCACCGCATGATCACGCAGATCGGAGGAGAGATAGCCAATGCGCAAGGGTTGTTGCCCATCATTTGCCAACAAAGAGTCGTGGCTGTCCAAAAAGGTCAGACTGGGTTTGCCAATCTCAAAATGGTTGTAATGGGCCGCATTGGCCAGTTGCCAGAGTGGATCATCGCTGTACAAAGCGGCAGAGAGAGGGGCAAAACCCTGCATCAATTGTGCTTTGCTGCAATAAGGAAAGGGTTCCAGAACCGGCCATTTGCATTGTGCCTGCCGCTTGTTGACCCATTGCTGAATAATTTCCCGTTGCCGTGGGTTGATCTCCAGACTTTGCCGCAACACCTCTTCGGCCTGCTCCGGGTCGGTAGAGACACGGGCAATCTGCTTCAAGGCCGCCAATTTATATTCAATGGTATCGCCACGCAGCAGGGGTAAACGATCCAGTACGTTTTGCCAACAGGCAATCGCCTCCTGTGGGGCGGCAAGACGATCCAGCAAACCACCCAAATTGATATAGGCGGGATAAAAATCGGGATTGACACGAATAGCCTCTTGAAAAGCCACTTGTGCCAGCAGCAGATCACTGCCTTGACTGAGATAGGTGCCCAGATTGAAATGGATGGCATGGGCCAAAGGATCGTTGGCGTTATAGGTCAGCCAAATGCGATAGAGATCCACCATCTTTGCTGCAGCACCCTGGTCACTCAACTGGGTCGCCAATTGAATCAGCTCCGGAACCGACAGCTTGCCTTCAATGGCCCGACTGGCGCCATCGGCAAACAGGCGGGTGTTGTGGGAAGCTGTCAAACGGGCAATCTGTTTACAGGCAGAGAGCAGCGTACCTTGTTGTTCTGTTTGCTGGATGGGCAGACAGGTCAAAAGATGCAGCCAACAGTTTTCCGCAGCCTGTGCCCCTTCCAGACCCTCCAGGATACCCGCCAGATTGATATGGGCCGGATAAAATTGCGGATGGCTGGCGATGACCCTCTGCCACGCCACTTTTGCCTGGGCGAGTTGCCCTGTTTGTTGATACAGAATGCCCAAGTTGAAACGTATGGCATAGGCAATGTGCGCAGATTCGTTATGGTTCAACCACTGTTGGTACAGTTCAATAGCCGCCGCAAGATTTCCCTGGGCATTATATTGTTCGGCCAGTGTCACCAGCTCTACAGCCGAGAGAGTGAGTGGATTGCTGGCAGGGCTGGGAGCAGGAGGTGTGGTTGTAATCATGGATGTTGTGGCCAAGCGAGCAGAAGGCAATGGTACCGCCGTGCGGGTGCGGGGCAGAGCGGGAATGGTTAGATGCTCAGGAGCGGCACCGCTGCTAAAACGCTGCCAGACGGTTTGATAGGCCAACTCCAGATGACGGGTAAAACGGGGTGAATCAAACAGAGGGGCGCTGGCCAGATTCTTTTGCAGACGCTGGCGTAAAGATAACAAACGCTCTGGATCGTGCGCCAGTTGCAGCGCCAGCTCTTCATACTCCTCCAGGGAGTGGGTGACCAGCTCTCCCAGCCCTACATGGGTCAAGAGACTTCCTGCCTGGCGTGACACAAAGGTTTTTCCAGAGCAGGTGAGCATCGGGCAGCCCGCCCACAGGGCATTGCTGGCGGTGGTGCCTGAATTATAGGGATAGGTATCCAACACCAAATCGACCAGACGATAGTTGGCCAAATATTCGGCCAGCTCCATTTTGGGGGCAAAAAAGAGGCGCTGCCGCGCTACACCATGGGCCTCCGCTTGCCGACAGAGATTTTCCTCTACCCAGGCGTTGGAGGCGACCAGCCAGAGCAGACTGCCTGGAGTCCGTTGCAGAAGACGCATCCACACCGCAAAGGTATCTGGGTTGAATTTATAGCTCTTGTTAAAACTGGCAAAGAGGAAGCCCTGTTCCGGCAAACCGCGTTGGGCACGAGTCGGCGTCGGGGCAATCGTGCGTTGTCGATCGTTGGGTTGGAAGCACTCCGGTAGACGCAGCACCTTTTCACTAAAATCCCGCTCATATCCTTCCGGGGTGATAAAAGAGTCGGTGAGGATATAATCGATAAAGGGCGAGCCAGAGCTGCCCAAATAGCCCAGCCAACTGATTTGAATGGGAGCAGGGCGCATGGCGGGAATCTGCAGGCGGGCATCCTTGGTAAAACCATTGAGTTCAATCAGGATATGGATCCCATCATCGGCAATGCGTTGTGCCGCCTGTTCATAGGTGAGGGGGCGCAGATCGACAAAATGGTCACTGGCCGCCATGATCCGCCGCCGCATCTCCCGGCCATCATCGCTGCCATAGGAATAGGCGGTGATCTCAAAACGGCTCCGATCATGCAACTCAAACAGTTCAGCGGTCAAAAAGGCCACCGGATGATTTTGATAGTCACTGGAGAGATAACCGATTTTAAGGCGGGGCGGAGTGGCGGCAAAAGAGCGCCCGGCACTTAAATTGCGGGCAGTGGGATGGCGATGTTGAATAAAACGGCTGGCACACAGGCGCTGCTCTTCGGGCGTGGTGGGCAGCGATAAAAAGACAAACGGATTGCACTCCTTGTCATGTGCCAAAAAGGTGCGGATCATCTGTTCATAGCGGCTATGAAACTGCCGCCAATCACATAAATGCAGCATTTGATGCAATAAAGCGCTTTGATGGTTGGCCTCATCGGGAGCAGCGGCCACCGCCTGTTCATAACAGGCGATAGCTTCATCCAGTCGGCCTTGATCAATCAGCGCCACCCCCAGATTGCCCAAAGCACCACCATAGTCAGCTTTCAGGGCAATCGCTTGGCGATAACAGGCAATCGCCTCCTCCAACTGACCTTGCTCCTGCAGCGCAATACCCAGATTATTATGTGCTTCGTAGAGATCAGGTGAGATGGCCAGCGCTTGCCGATAGCTTGCGGCGGCCTCCTGCAGTTTACCCTGTCCCAATAGGGCATTGCCCAGATTGTTATGGGCATCCCGGTAGCCAGGATAAATCTGTAACGCCTGCCGATAGCTGGCAATCGCCTCATCACTGCGCCCCTGCATCAATAAAATATTGCCCAGGTTGCGATAAGCCTCTGGATAGTCCGGCTTGATCTCCAAAGCTTGCCGACAGGCGGCAATCGCCTCATCCAAACGCTGCAATGCCTGCAGTGCTGCCGCCATATTGTTATAGGCTTCTGGATAGTGGGGATTGACCCGCAACCCTTGTTGATAGACAGTGATGGCCTCGTGAAAATTGCCCTCTTTTTGCAATGCGTTACCCAGGCTGTTATAGGCTGCATAAAAGTCGGGTTGTTCGCGAATGGCGGTGCGATACAGTTGCAGAGCCTCGTCCGTCTCGCCCATGTCATAGAGTACGTTGCCCAGATTGCACAAGGTCATGGCAAAATGGGGTTGGATGGCCAGAGCCTGTCGATAACACTCTACCGCCTCCTGACGCTCGCCCATGGCCAAGAGCACAGTGCCCAAATTGTTGCGAAACAAAGGCTCATCCGCTTGCAAAACCACCGCTTTGCGGATCCATTCGGCAGCATTTTCATTGTCGCCTTGTTGATGCAGCAGATAGCCGTAAAGATGGCATGCTGCCGGATGGTTGGGATTGTCCGCCAAAATCTGCCGGTACAGCTTTTCGGCCTCGCCGAGCTGATTGCTTTGATGCAGGGCCAGAGCCTGTTGCAATATATCGATTGGAGTCACACTCGGCTGCTCTTCTGGGGAGGGTTGACGACGGTGGTGGTGGCGTGCGGTATAAGTGCTTTCTGCAGGTGGGGAAAGATGCAAATGGTCAGCGGGCAGACCCTCTTGATAGCGCTGCCAAGCGGCATCATAGGCAGCCTCCAGGCTGCTGGTATACAGTGGTGAATCAAACAACGGTGCGTGCGCCAGATTCTCCTGCAGGCGTTGGCGCAAGGCACGCAAACGCTGTGGCTCACCGGCCAAGGTGATGACCAACGCTTCATACTCTGCCAAAGAGCTGGTGACCAACTCTGCCAGACCCACATTATGCAGCAGACTGCCGGCCACCCGTGAGGCAAAGCTCTCACCGGCACAAGTGACCATCGGGCAACCAGCCCACAGGGCATCACTGCCGGTAGTGTGGGAGTTGCAGGGAAAGGTATCCAGCACCAGATCCACCAGACGATAGCGTGCCAGATGTTGGGCAGTAGGCAGAAAAGAGGCAAATTGCAGACGTGCGCCCGCCACTCCCTGTTGTTCAGCCGCCCGGCGTAAATATTCAACGGCATAGGGGTTGGATTGCCACAACCAGAGCGTGCTCTCCGGGATGGCAGCCAAAATGCGCATCCACACGCTAAACAGGGTGGGATGAATTTTATAGGTTTTGTTAAAGCTGGCAAAGATCAATCCCCGTTCCGGCAATCCGCACTCCTGACGAGTCGGCTGCCAGGGAGCAATCGCCCGTTGTCGATCATTGGGTTGGTAGCAGTACGGCAGGCGGATGATCTTTTCGCTAAAATGCTCTTCGCTGCCCGGAGGGGTGATAAACGGGTCGCTGATCAGATAGTCGAGGAAGGAGCTGCCAATACTACCCGGATAGCCCAGCCAGGCAATTTGTACAGGGGCAGGGCGCCAGGAGGGAATTTCCAGGCGAGCATCTTTGGTATATCCCTTCATCTCCACCAGGATATGGACACCATCCGCATGAATCTGTTCAGCCGCTTGCTGATGCGACAGGGGCAACAGATCCACAAAACGGTCACAGGCGGCCATGATGCGTTGTCGGCCCTGGCTGTTGCTGTCGATACCATAAGAGTAGGCAATGATTGTAAAACGCTGCCGATCATGCAGCTCAAACAGCTCCGCCATCAACTGCACCGTGGCATGATCTTGAAAATCGCAGGAGAGATAGCCAATTTTCAGCCGTTCTGGACGGCTTGCGGGTGGGGGTGCATTGTACAGAGGCGGGTGGGGTGGATAATAGCGTGCCGCCCAGCGACGGGCACATTGCAACTGTTCGCTGGCAGAGCAGGGGAGTGAGATGAAAAAAAAGGGATTGATCTCCTGCTGACCGGCGTGAAATATCTGCATCATCCGCTCATAGAGGGCAGCAAAATCCTGCCAGTCTCCCAGATGCAGCGCCTGGTGGAGCAGCGAACCATAGGCAGAGAGATGTTGCGGCTGTTGGCGGATTACCTGACGATAGCAATCGATCGAGCCAGGAAGATCTCCTTGATCTTGCAGGGCAAAACCAAGATTGCTGCGTGCCAGATGAAAATCGGGTTTAATCGCCAGCGCCTGTTGAAAGCAGGCAATCGCCTCCTGCATGCGTCCAGCGCGCACCAAGGTGGTGCCCAGGTTGCAATGACCTTCATAGAGCAGAGGCTGCAGACGTACCGCCTCTTGCAAGGCGGCTATAGACTCTTGCAAGCGTCCCTGATCGCGCAACAGATTGCCCAGGTTGCCATATGCTGGGTGAAAATGGGGATCGATGGCGAGCGCTTGTTGATAGCAGGCCAGAGCCTCCTCCTGTCGATGCTGATGTTGCAGGAGATTGCCCAGGTTGCTCAGGGCTGCTGGAAAATCCGCTTTGATGCGTAAGGCGTGACGAAAACACTCTTCGGCCAGCGCATACTGTTGTTGGGCTTGACGAGCCAAACCCATATTGTTGCAGGCATCATAGGCAGCGGGTTCAATCGCCAAAGCCTGTTGATAACAAGCGATGGCCTCCTCCAATTGACCCTCTTCCTGCAGCAGATTGCCCAGGTTGCTGTGTGCCTCAAACAGGTTTTCTTGCCATGTCAGAGCTTGCCGATACAGGCTGATAGCCTCGGCACGCTGTTGCTGCAGAGAGCGCAGATCGGCCAAACTGCACAGGGCGATGACATGCTTGGGTTGCAGGTGCAGCGCTTGGCGAAAAGCCTGTTCTGCCTCCTCCAGCTTTCCTTCCTGGCGCAATACAAGACCTAAATTATTCCAAAAGAGCGGCTGCTTGCTGTCGGCTGCAATCGCCTTGTTTATCAGCTCCTTGGCCTCTGACAACTGACCTTGTTGCGAGAGCAGAAAACCCAGCAGATGCAGCGCATCGGCATGTTTGGGCTGTTTGTGCAGAGCCTGGCGATAACAGCGTTCCGCCTCAGCCAGAGATCCAGAGTGATGGTATTGCAATCCTTGACGGATCAGGTTGGCTACCGGATCACCTGTGCTGTGCGGCACTGAGGAGCGTTTAGGACGAGGAGGCATGGTGTATGCGTAACAGCGGTAATGGAGAAAAGCGACTCCATGCTCATGGAGCCGCACGGGCCAATAATTCTCGCCACCAGGATTCGTTATCCAGATACCAGGCGATGGTTTTGCGCAGGCCGGAGGCAAAGGCTATATCTGGATTAAAATTCAGCCAATAGGCCATTTTATTGGCATTGATGGCATAGCGTCGATCGTGTCCAAGACGATCACGGACATAGGTGATCAAGCTTGTTGAGGGTTGACCATTGGCCGGGGGAGCCAAAGGATAGCGGGCAGCCAATTCGCTGCGTTCGGCAAAGGCACGATCCATCTCCTGACAGAGCAGATGCACGATGTCGATATTTTTCCATTCATTATTGCCACCGATGTTATAGACCTCGCCGACAATACCAGCACTTAAAATCTTTTCAATGCCCCGCACATGATCCTCAACATAGAGCCAGTCACGCACATTGAGACCATCGCCATAAACCGGTAAAGGTTTATTATTCAAAATGTTGACCAGCATCAACGGAATCAGCTTTTCCGGAAATTGGTAAGGGCCATAGTTGTTGGAACAGTTGCTGACGGTGGTGGAGAGACCATAGGTATGATGATAGGCGCGCACCAAATGGTCGGAGGCAGCCTTGCTGGCGGAATAGGGTGAGTTGGGCGCGTATGGTGTCGTCTCGCTGAAAGGGGGATCCTCTGGCCCCAGGGAGCCGTACACCTCATCGGTGGAGACATGATGAAAGCGATGAATAAGACCAGGTTGTTCATCGAGCCAGACCGTTTTGGCAGCCTTCAGCAGGCTATGGGTGCCAAGAATATTGGTTTGGATAAAGGTGTCTGGACCATGGATGGAACGATCGACATGCGACTCGGCAGCAAAGTGGACCAGAGTATCAATCTGTTGCTCGCGCAAAATCTGACAGATGTTCTCATAGTGGCCAATATCGCCGTGGATAAACTGAAATTGCTGGTAGTGACGCAACGCATCCATATTGCGGCGACAACCGGCATAGGTCAGGGCATCAAGGCCAACCAGACGATCCTCTGGATAGTGCTCCAGCCAGTAGCGGACAAAATTGGTACCAATAAAACCGGCAGCGCCGGTAACCAATAGATTAGCCATGTTTTCCAATCCGTTGCAGCATGTTACACAAGGAGGTGCGCCAATGGTTGGCGCTATAGCCCAGAGCCTGCCAAGTAGCGGTTTTATCCAATACGCTATAAGGTGGTCGGCTGGCAGGTGTGGGATAAAGAGCGGTGGGAATGGGCTGGATGACAATGGATCGTTGCAACAAGCCACGCGACAAACTCTCTTCCTGGATGGCCTGGGCAAAATCATACCAACTGGCCACTCCGGCATCGCTCCAATGGTGGATGCCAGTCAGGCGCAACTCCACCATTTTCCAGAGGGCCGATGCCAACCCTTTGGCCCAGGTGGGAGAGCCAATCTGGTCGCTGACGACATTAAGGGTCGTTTTTTCCCGCATCAGGCGCAGCATGGTTTTGACAAAATTATTGCCATAAGAGGAGTAAACCCAGGAGGTGCGTACAATCAAGGCTTTGCTGCCACGAATTTCCAAGATTTGCCGCTCCCCTTCGCGTTTGCTGGCGCCATAGACACTGACAGGATTGGTGGGCGATTCGGGGCGATAGGGAGAGCCTTGACGGCCATCAAAGACAAAATCAGTCGATATATGAATGAGATCAATATCATATTCCTCGGCAAGCAATGCCAGGTTGGCCGGACCTTCGGCATTGACGGCAAAGGCTTGTTGCCGTTCGCTTTCCGCTTTGTCGACGGCGGTATAAGCAGCAGCATTGATGATGGCGTTGGGTTGAATCTCTTTAAGAGCCTGTTGCAGGGCAGGAAGATCCGTAATATCCAAAAGATTATGGCCTGCTGCAGTGACAGTCATACCGGCAGGAATGGTTTCCCGCAACTCACGTCCCACTTGTCCCTCTGCACCCAGCAATAGCACCTTCATGGGTATACCTCAGCTTGGCCAAGCGGCAATCCTGCTTCATCCTTGCGCGAAAGCGCCGGAGGATTGCCATTCACCAGCGGCCAGGGAATGGCCAGATCGGGATCGTTCCAGAGAATGGAGCGCTCATACTGTGGGGCATAAAAATCGGTACACTTATAGGTAAACAGTGCCGTGGACGAGAGAACGTAGAAACCATGGGCAAAACCGGGGGGAACCCAGAGCATATGCTTGTTTTCCCAAGAGAGTCTTTCAGCGACCCACTGACCAAAGGTGGGAGAGTGACGACGAATATCGATGGCCACATCATAGACTTCACCGGCAAGCACCTGAACCAGTTTGCCTTGTGCTTGCTGAATTTGATAGTGCAAGCCCCGTAAAGTCCCTTGTGTCGATTCGCTGAGGTTGTCTTGCACCATGGGAAGAGTGATACCGCCGACGGCAAATTTATCCCGTTGCCAGGATTCCAGAAAAAAACCGCGATTATCACCAAAGATGCGTGGCTTGATCAGCAATACTTCAGGGAGGCGGGTTGGGATAAATTCAAAAGACATGGCTGGAATCACCCCTCTTTCAGAATATGCAGCAGATAGTCACCATAGCCGCTTTTGCGCAGAGGTTGCGCCAAATGGGTCAGTTGGTCGGCAGTGATAAAGCCCATGCGGTAGGCAATCTCTTCCGGGCAAGAAATTTTCAAACCTTGGCGCTCTTCCATGGCTTTGACAAAGCTGGTGGCATCGGCGAGAGATCCGGGGGTGCCGGTATCGAGCCAGGCGATGCCGCGACCCATCCGTTCGACACGCAAGGTGCCACGTGCAAGATAAGTTTTATTAACGTCAGTAATTTCCAATTCGCCACGGGGAGAGGGTTTGATGGTTTCGGCGATAGAGACCACATCGTTATCGTAAAAATAGAGGCCGGTCACAGCATAATGGGATTTAGGCTGGCTCGGTTTTTCCTCGATGCCCAGGGCGTTGCCATCCTTGTCAAAGTGGACCACCCCATAACGCTCCGGGTCGCGGACATAATAACCAAAAACAGTCGCCCCTTGCGTCTGTTGCGCAGAGTTTTGCAGAAGACTGATCAAACCTTTACCGTAAAAAATATTATCTCCCAGAATCAAGCAAACCGGATCTGCGCCGATAAAGGACTTACCGAGGAGGAATGCTTGCGCCAAACCATCGGGACGCTCCTGAATGACATACTCCAGGGAGAGTCCCCATTGCTGGCCGTTGCCGAGCAGCGCTTTATAGGCGGCTTGATCTTGTGGAGTGGTAATGATCAAGATTTCCCGGATGCCAGCCATCATCAGGATGGAGAGCGGGTAATAGATCATGGGTTTGTCGTACACCGGCAAAAGTTGCTTACTGACGGCTATCGTCAGAGGGTGAAGGCGTGTACCAGATCCGCCGGCGAGAATGATACCTTTGAAGGGCGTAGAGGGCATATTCATGTTTCCAGAGAGGCCAATCCAGGGAATTGGGCAATAGAGACAGGAAAGCACACTTTTATCCCATCTCCTGCCTAAATCCCAGGGAGAATAACGGTACGCATCCGCTTTGTACAGCAAAATTTGCCAAGCTTGTGCACTCCCTTGGCAGTGTGGCAGGGGTGGCAGAGGCAGGAGTTTGACTGGAGCAATGTGGGATTGCAAGAGGGTTTGCATATCCGGCACTGTTTTTGCTCACAGGGTGTAGGGCAAGGAGTTTGTGCAGCAGTTTCCCGTTTGTTGGAGAAGGGTGACAAAGGCTGGATTTGTCTTCTCCAATATGGGATTTGCCAGAGGGCGAGGGTAAGTTTCCGCTTGACAATGATGGGAAAAACATGGCACATTTAGGCTATTGTGAAAATTGGATTCAGGCAAAGACAAACCAATTTTGGCCGCGTTTTACGCCGAGGCATCTGAGGGGTTCCTGCTCCTGTGCTGTTCCTTGCTGACTTTTGTTTGAGTTATATAGCTTCTGAAGTTGATTTTTAGCAGGGTTGGTTCGGCTTGTGGTGGCTGCCGGAAAATGTCCAGGAAAAAAATTCCAGCCATTATGGTCGAATTTGCTAAAGGAATGGTCGGATTTTGCCGACGATTCATGACGAGGGGTTGAAGAGGCGCCCGGATCGTGCCTGAGATCAGGCAGGATCTATAGAGGTTGTGCGCGCCTGCTTTACAGTTAAGTGAAATGATCGATTTTCCTGAGCGATATCGCCGGGTCATAAGTTAAGACAGTGTATCCAACAATCGGGTCTCTGAACTTTCGGGCAACGTAGAGAAGAGGATTTCAATAATGGCAACGTATACAGGTTCATCCAGCGATCTCACCAGTGTAACTGACCTGCAGGCTAGCAACACTCCCTCTACGAACCAGGCGGATTTTTTTGGTGTTTCAGGGGCCTTGGCGACCACTGTGATCGATGGACTGCAGGCAGCAGCACTCTCCACCGCCACAGCGACACAGCTCAATTATCTCTCCTCGACGCAGGTGACCTCGCTGGCCGATACCCAACTGGATGGTCTCACCTCCACGCAATTGAGTGGCCTGGCCAACACCCAGTTGGATGGTTTGAGTTCGCTGCAACTGACCGGGTTGGCGACCACGCAACTGGATGGCATGATCTCCACGCGCATCGCGTCCCTGGCCGATACCCAGTTGGACGGTCTGCTCTCCGATCAGTTTTCTTCGCTTGCCGCCACCCAATTCAATGGCCTCTACTCTCTGCAACTGACGGCGCTGGCCAATACCCAGTTGGATGGAATGACCTTTGATCAACTGAGCTCCCTGGCAGGTTCACAGCTTGATGGTTTGGGTTCGTTGCAACTGCAGGCTCTGGCAGATACGCAGTTGGATGGCTTTACATCCGTGCAACTGAAGACGCTGGCCAATACCCAGTTGGATGGTCTGAGTTCGGTGCAGTTGTCGACGTTTGCCGATTCGCAGTGGGATGGAATGACCTCTGTGCAGTTGCCGGGTCTGGCGGATACGCAACTGAATGGAGTCAATTCCATGCAGTTTTCCGCGTTGGTCAACACCCAATTGGATGGCTTGCGTTCTCTGCAAATTCAGGCGTTGGCAGATACACAGTTGGCAGGCTTTGCCTCGTTGCAACTCAAGTCGTTGGCTACTACCCAGTTTGATGGTTTGAACTCCACCTTTCTTGCGGCGATTGCCGTGACCCAGTTGCCGGGTATCACCTCAGTCCAATTCAGCTCTCTGGCGGATACCCAGCTCAATGGGTTGACCTCCGCGTCCATCGGCATCATGGCCAGAACACAGTTGGATGGCCTCACCTCCGGACAGTTGGCAGCACTGGCAAATACCCAATTGGATGGTTTGACTTCTGATCAAATCACCTTCCTTGCCACTACGCAATGGGATGGTTTGCGCTCTTTGCAATTGGCCGCTTTTGCCGACAGCCAATTGGATGGCATGACCTCCGTGCAGTTCAAGAGCCTTGCTGACAGCCAATGGGATGGCATGACTTCGGTTAATCTGTCCTTGATGGAAAATACACAGTTGGATGGCTTGACCTCACTGCAGTTGTCGGGGCTAGCCGACAGCCAGTTGGATGGTCTGCTCTCCGATCAGCTCTATTATTTGGCCAATACCCAGTTCAATGGTTTGGGTTCCTTGCAACTGTCACAGTTGGTGGATACGCAACTGGATGGTTTGCAGGGCGTGCAGCTTTTGAATTTGGCCGATACCCAGTTGAATGGTCTGACCTCGCTCGGTTTGGGTTCGATGGAGGATACGCAACTGGATAGTTTGGCCTCGTTGCAGTTGCAATCCCTGGCCGATACCCAGTTGAATGGTGCCACCTCGGTGCAGTTGAGCACGTTGGCCAATTCGCAATTGAATGGTTTGACCTCTGGCCAGCTTTCCGCTTTGGCAGACAGTCAGTTGGATGGCTTGTCGGCGGATCATCTTAATTTTCTGGCCAATACCCAATATAATGGCTTGCAGTCGTTGCAGTTGACCGGTTTGGCCACGACGCAGTTCACCGGTTTGAGCTCGGTGCATTTGCAGGCATTGGCTGATACGCAGTTGAATGGCTTGTCGGCGACACAAATGGGCGTGTTGGCAAGCACACAGTTGGATGGCCTCTATTCGGCTCGTATCACTGCTCTGGCTGATACGCAGTTGGATGGCTTGACTTCAGATCAGTTTGCGAGCCTCGCCAATACCCAAATGGACGGGTTGTATTCGTTGCAACTGAACGCCTTGGCGGATACCCAACTGGATGGTTTGACCTCTGGTCAATTGACTGCCTATGCGGATACGCAGTTGAACGGTTTGCGCTCTCTGCAGTTGAGCGGTTTGGCTTCGACACAGCTTGACAGTATGCGTTCCTTGCAGTTTGCCGCTTTGGCCGATACGCAATTGAATGGCTTGCTCAGTGACCAATTGACCAGTCTGGCATTGACGCAGTTTGATGGTTTGGGCTCGTTGCAGTTGAGCGGTTTGGCCGATACGCAACTGAATGGTCTGACGGCAGATCAGATGACCTCATTGGCCAATTCACAATTGGATGGTCTGGGTTCGCTGCAGTTGGCTGGTTTGGCTGATACGCAGTTGGATGGTTTTGTGTCGCTGCAATTAAAGGCGTTGGCCGATACCCAATTGAATGGTTTGACAGCGAGCAACTTTGGACTGTTTGCTGGTACACAACTGGATGGAATGCGTTCGCTGCAGTTGACCGGCCTGGCGGATACACAGTTGGATGGTCTGGGTACCGATCAATTCTTGAGCTTGGCCAATAGCCAACTGGACGGCTTGCAGAGTTTGCAATTGAGCGGTTTGGCCGATACGCAGTTGGATGGCTTGGCCTCTCTGCAGTTGAAAGGGTTGTCCGATACGCAATTGAATGGTCTGCGCTCCTTGCAGTTGAGCAGTCTGGATGGAACGCAACTGGCCGGTTTGACTTCAGGTCATTTGACCGCCTTGGCCGACAGCCAACTGAATGGCCTCTATTCTTCACAAGTCTCATTGTTGGTCAATACCCAGTTGAATGGTTTGACCTCGCTGCAACTGACCGCTTTGGCGGATACCCAACTCGATGGTTTGACAACGGATCAACTAAAAGGCTTTGCAAATACCCAATTGGATGGTTTGGCCTCTCTGCAGTTATTGGGTTTGGCTGCTTCGCAGTTGGAGGGGTTGACCTCTGGGCAGTTGAGTGTGCTTGCCGATACCCAACTGAATGGTTTGGGTTCGTTGGGGTTGAAAGGTCTGCAAGATAGCCAGTTGAATGGCTTGCAGTCCTTGCAGTTGAATGCGTTGGCGGATACGCAACTGGATGGTATGACCTCCGATCAACTGGCCGGTGTTGCTGGTACACAACTGGATGGTTTGAGTTCGATGCAGTTGAGCGCATTGGCGGATACCCAGTTGATTGGCTTGACCTCCACTCTGTTGAAGGGGTTGGCGGATACGCAACTGGATGGTTTGGGAAGTGTCAATCTGGGTACCCTGGATGACACCCAGTTGGATGGCCTGCGTTCTGGTCAGTTGTCAGGCTTGGCGGATACCCAACTGAACGGTTTGGATGATTCGCAGTTGGCAACATTGGCCAATACCCAATTGGATGGCTTGATGTCGCTCTCTTTGCAGGGCTTGGCGGATACCCAGTTGGATGGTTTGCAGGCGGCGCAAGTGGGCGGTCTGGCCACCACGCAATGGGATGTTTTGGGCTCTGTCTCTCTGACCAATCTTGCCGATACCCAGTTGGACGGTCTGGTCTCGACACAACTGGCCTCTTTGGCTGATACGCAGTTGAATGGTTTGGCTTCGCTGCAATTGGATTCGTTGTCGGATGTGCAATTGAATGGTCTTACCTCTCTGCAGTTGCAGGGGTTGGCCGATACCCAACTCAACGGTATGAGTTCGGTACAGTTTGCCTCATTGGCGGCAACACAATTGAATGGATTGCTCTCTGTACAACTGACCGCTTTGGCGGATACCCAGTTGAATGGTTTGACCTCCACACAGTTTGCTGGGCTGGCTGATACCCAATTGAACGGTTTGGCAAGCTTGAGCCTGCAGGGGTTGGCCGATACCCAACTGAATGGTCTGACCTCTACCCAGTTGGCTGATTTGGCCGATACTCAGTTGAATGGTCTGCAGTTATCACAATTGGCCGGCTTGGTGGCGACTCAATTGAGTGGCTTGAACTCCATGCAGTTGGGGTTGTTGGCGGATACCCAACTGAACGGCTTGACCTCCTCAGCATTGGCCAGTTTGTCCAATGTGCAGTTGAATGGTTTGGTCTCGCTGCAATTGGCATCTCTGGCCGATACCCAAATGAATGGTTTGACCAGTGGGCAAATGGGTGCATTGGCTGATAGCCAATTGGATGGTTTGTTGAGCCTGATGCTGGGCAATCTGGCGGATACCCAATTGAACGGTCTACTCTCCACGCAATTGACGGCGTTGGCGGATACCCAATTGAATGGTATGAGCGCAACACAGGTGGCGGCGCTGTCTGGAACGCAGTTGGATGGCTTGTCGTCGGTACAGTTGAACGGCTTGGCCGATACGCAGCTCAATGGTCTGACCTCAACTTTGTTGAAGACCCTGGCTGATACACAATTGAACGGATTGGGCAGTGTGGGGCTTGGTTCGTTGGCCGATACGCAGTTGGACGGTTTGTTGTCTGACCAATTGACCGGTTTGGCGGATACGCAGTTGAATGGATTGACGCTGGCTGAGCTGGCATCGTTGTCCGGGACGCAGTTGAATGGATTGTATTCCATGCAGTTGCAGGGGCTGGCAGATACGCAGTTGAATGGATTGAGCTCCAGCAGCTTGGCCTCACTGGCGGGAACGCAACTGGATGGCCTGAGTTCAGTAAATCTGACCAACTTGGCAGACACGCAGTTGAATGGTTTGACCAGTGGACAACTGAGCGGTTTGGCAGATACCCAATTGGATGGCTTAGGGTCATTGCAATTGACTGGTCTGGCGGCCACACAGTTGAACGGGTTGAGCTCATCGCAGTTGAATATGCTGGCCGATACGCAGTTGAATGGACTGAGCTCCGCACAGTTGGCCACCCTGTCTGGAACGCAGTTGGATGGTATGACCTCGGTAAATCTGACCAATCTGGCAGATACCCAATTGGATGGTTTGACCTCTGCTCTGCTCAAAGGTTTGGCGGATACGCAGTTGAATGGTTTGAGCTCGGTCAGTCTGACCAATCTGGCAGATACCCAATTGGATGGCATGTTGTCTACCCAGATTACTGGATTGGCCGACACGCAACTAAACGGTTTAAGCAATACGGAATTGGCAGCTTTGGCGGCGACCCAGTTGAATGGTTTGAACTCCATGCAGTTGCAGGGATTGGCCGACACGCAGCTCAACGGTTTGACCTCCACACAACTTGCTTCGCTCTCTGGCACACAGTTGGATGGTTTGAATTCGTTGTCTCTGAGTTCGTTGGCCGATACACAGTTGGATGGTTTGAGCACTGTCCTGCTGCGTGATTTGGCGGATACACAGTTGAATGGTTTGGGTTCGTTGCAATTGAGCGGCTTGGCGGCCACCCAGTTGAATGGCCTGCTTTCTGACCAATTGAGTGGTCTGGCGGATACACAACTGAATGGCTTGAACTCGTTGCATCTGGCCAGTTTGGCTGGTACCCAGTTGGACGGTATGAGCTCCGTGCAGTTGGCTGGTTTGTCCGATACACAGTTGAATGGTTTGACCTCTGCGGTATTAAAAACGCTGGCGGATACGCAATTGAACGGTCTGGAATCATTGCGCCTGAATGGTCTGGCTGATACGCAGTTGAATGGCCTGACTTCGTCGCAAATGCTGGACTTGGCTGACACTCAGTTGAATGGTCTGCTCTCGACGCAACTGTTGGGTTTGGTTGGTACGCAGTTGGATGGAATGAGCTCCATGCAGTTGCAAGGTTTGGCCGATACCCAGATGCGCGGTATGGGTTCGCTGCAGTTGAAATCGCTGGCAACAACCCAGTTGGATGGTCTGTATTCATTGGCGTTGCAGGTGTTGGCTGACAGCCAGTTGGATGCTCTGGCCACAGTGCAGTTGAAGAGCCTTGCTGATACGCAGTTGAATGGCTTGTTGTCGCTGCAGTTGAGTGGCTTGGCGGGCTCACAATTGGATGGTCTGACCTCGAGCCAGTTGACCGCCTTGGCCGATACACAGTTGAATGGCATGACCTCCGATGTATTGGCTGGTTTGGCAGGTACACAGTTGGATGGTTTGACTTCATTGCAACTGCAGGCGTTAGCCGATACGCAGTTGAATGGTCTGTTGGCTTCCCGGTTGGCTACGCTGGCCAGTACGCAATGGGATGGCGTGCTTTCGTTACAGTTGCAAGCCTTGGCCGACACGCAGTTGGATGGCCTTGCTTCGGCTACGTTGACCAACTTGGCCGACACCCAATTGAATGGATTGACCTCCGTACAGCTCTCTGGTTTGGCGGCGACCCAGTTGAATGGTTTGTCCTCACTGCAGTTGCAGGGGTTGGCGGATACGCAACTGAATGGATCTACCTCTGTTCAACTCACCTCTTTGGCCAATACCCAGTTGGATGGTTTGAATTCCCTGCAGTTGCAGGCGCTGGCCGATACCCAGTTGGACGGTTTGGCTTCCACACAGTTGAAGGTGTTGGCCGATACCCAGTTGGATGGTTTGACTTCGTTACAACTGCAGGGATTGGCCGTTTCGCAACTGAATGGATTGCAGTCACTGCAATTGAGTGCTCTTGCCGACTCCCAATTGAATGGTCTGACCTCTGGCCAACTGACTGATTTGGCCAACACCCAATTGAATGGCTTGTATTCGTTGGCGCTTGCCTCCTTGGCAGACACCCAGTTGGATGGTCTGTTGGAGACGCAGGTTACCGCTTTGGCGGATACGCAGTTGAATGGTTTGACCTCGGTGCAGGTGACCAGTCTGAATGATACCCAGTTGGATGGTTTAAGTTCTGTCCAATTGAGTGGTTTGGTTGATACCCAGTTGAATGGTCTGCTCTCTTCGCAACTGCAGGCGTTGGAAAATTCGCAGTTGAATGGGCTCACATCGCTTTCTCTTGGCTCTTTGGCCGATACACAGTTGAATTCGCTGTTGTCGACGCAACTGACCGAGTTGGCCGATACGCAGTTGAATGGTTTGACTTCACTGCAATTGACTGGGTTGGCCAACAGCCAGTTGGATGCTTTCCTGTCGCAGCAATTGAAGGGGTTGGCCGATACGCAGTTGGATGGTTTGACCTCTGCGCAGATGAAGGCTCTTGTTGATACCCAGTTGGATGGTTTGCGTTCGGTGCAGTTGACTGGCTTGGCCGATACGCAGTTGAATGGCCTGACTTCCATGCAGTTGACAGCATTGGCAGATAGCCAGTTGGATGGTTTGGCCTCGCTGCAGTTGACCGGTTTGGCAGACAGCCAATTGAATGCTTTGATCTCCAGCCAGTTGACAGCTTTGGTGAGCAGCCAGTTGGATGGCTTGACCTCGCTGCAACTGAAGGCGCTGGCTGACACGCAATTGGATGGTTTGACCTCCGTACAACTGACTGGTTTGGCAGATACCCAGTTCAATGGTTTGAGTTCAGCCCATTTGAAGGGGTTGGCCGATACGCAGTTGAACGGTCTTACCTCAACGGCGTTGACCTCATTGGCCGATACGCAGTTGGATGCTGCCTTGTCGTTGCAGTTGCAAGCTTTGGCTGATACCCAACTGAACGGCTTGTTGTCGATGCAACTGAGTGGTCTTACTGACACGCAGTTGGATGGTGTGACTTCAACGCAATTGACCGCTCTTGCGGATACCCAGTTGAATGGGTTGCGTTCCGGTTTGTTGAAGGCTCTGGCCGATACCCAGTTGGATGGTTTGGGCTCTTTGTCGTTGACTGGTTTGGCGGATACCCAGTTGAATGGGTTACGCTCTGTACAGTTGCAGAGTTTGGCTGATACGCAGCTCAACGGGTTTGTTTCCTTGCAATTGACCTCCATGGCCGACACGCAGTTGGATGGTTTGACATCTCTGCAATTGACCGCTTTGGCGGATACGCAGTTGAATGGTTTGACCTCTGGGCGGTTGCAGGGGTTGGCTGGAACGCAGTTGGATGGCCTGGTCTCGTTGCAATTGTCCGCTTTGGCCGACACGCAGTTGGATGGCGTGAGCTCGGCGCAATTGGCTGGTTTGGCAGATACGCAGCTTAATGGGCTCTATTCGCTGGCGTTGAGCGGGCTGGTTAGTTCGCAGTTGAAAGGTTTGACATCGTCGCAATTGACGGCATTGGCGGACACACAATTGAATGGTCTGACTTCAGATCAGTTGTCTGCATTGGCTGCTACACAACTGAATGGTCTGACCTCCACGCAGTTGACGGCCCTTGCTGACAGCCAGTTGAATGGTTTGAGCTCGGCGCAACTGGCCGGATTGACAGATACACAACTGAATGGTTTGCTCAGTTTGAGTCTGGTGGCATTGGCTGACTCACAGTTGAATGGTTTACCCTCGGTGCAGTTGGCAGCTCTTGCCGATAGCCAGTTGAATGCGTTGACTTCGCTGCAACTGCAAGGTTTGGCCAATTCTCAGTTGAACGGTCTGCAATCATTGCAATTGCAGGGGTTGGCCGACACGCAGTTGGATGGCATGACCTCTTCGCAACTGGCTGGTTTGTCGGCTACGCAGTTGAATGGTTTGTACTCATTGCGTTTGAGCAACTTTGTGGACACCCAGTTGAACGGTTTGACCTCAACACAGGTCTCCACACTGGCTGACACGCAGTTGGATGCCTTGACTTCAGCGATGTTGAGTGCGCTGGCGGTGACGCAGCTTGAAGGTTTGACCTCTGTTCAATTGACTGGTTTGGCGGATACCCAGTTGAATGGGTTGAGTTCTGTACAGTTGCAGAGCTTGGTTGGCACCCAGTTAAACGGTTTGACCTCTACGCAACTCAAGGCGATCGCGGATACCCAGTTGGATGGGTTGGCATCGGCGCAGTTGACAACCTTGGCGGATACCCAGCTCAATGGTTTAACCTCGGTCAGCCTGGGGCAGTTGGATAATTCGCAGTTGGGTGGTTTGACCTCAGTTCAACTCTCTGGCTTGGCGGATACGCAGTTGGATGGTTTGGGCACAGGGCAGTTGCTCAGTTTGTCTGCGACACAGTTGGATGGTTTGACCTCCGTTCAATTGTCTGGTTTGGCCGATACGCAGTTGGATGCTTTGACCTCATCGCATATCGGGCAGCTCACGGCAGTGCAATTGAATGGTTTGACCTCTGTGGCGCTGGGTAATTTGGCCAATACGCAGTTGCGTGGTATGAACTCTGCCTTGTTGAGTAGCCTGGCGGATACCCAGTTGAATGGTTTGGGTTCGTTGCAGTTTGCCTCTTTTGCCAGCACGATGTTGGATGGTCTGGGTTCCTTGCAACTGAAGGGCTTGGCGGATACCCAGCTCAACGGCATGACTTCCATGCAGTTGAAGGGTTTGGCCTCAACGCAACTGGATGGTTTGTCTTCGCTTTCGCTCAGTGCGTTGGCTGATACACAACTGGTTGGGTTGTTGTCGACGCAGTTGTCCACTTTGGCTGATACACAACTGGACGGTTTGCAATCGCTCTCCTTGTCGCAATTGAGCACAGCACAGTTGAATGGTTTGCAATCGCTGCAGCTTAATGCGCTTACGGATACCCAATTGGATGGCTTGAGCTCTCTGCATGTGGCGAGCTTGGCCAATACCCAGTTGAATGGTCTGCTCTCGTTGCGTTTGGGCGGCTTGGCTGATACCCAATTGAACGGCATGAGCTATGGCCAGTTGTCGGTCTTGGCGGACAGCCAACTGAATGGTTTAGGTTCGTTGCAACTGAGCGGTTTGGCAAATACCCAGTTGACCGGTTTAAGTTCAGCACATTTGGCTGGTTTGGCCGATACCCAACTGAATGGTTTGGGCTCGCTGCAGTTGGATTCGCTGAGTTCAGCACAACTCAATGGCATGTCTTCATCGCAATTGTCGGGTTTGGCAGATAGCCAGTTGAATGGTCTCTCTTCCGACCTCTTGCTTGGCTTTGCCAATACCCAGTTGGATGGATTGGCCTCCTTGGCCTTGATGGGTTTGGCCGATACCCAGTTGCTTGGCATGACCTCCCTGCAATTGGTTGCTTTGGCCGACACGCAGTTGAATGGTTTGACCTCGACGCAGTTGACAGCTTTGAAAGATTCGCAGTTGGCTGGTTTGGGTTCTCTGCAGTTGAATGCACTGGCTGATACCCAGTTGAATGGTATGACCTCGATGCAGTTGAAGGGGTTGGCCAATACCCAGTTGGATGGTCTGGTATCGCTGGTTCTTGGCAGCTTGGCCGATACCCAACTGGATAATGTGACCTCTGCCCAGTTGGCAGCTTTGGCTGATACCCAACTCAATGGTCTCACTTCCGTTCAATTGGCATCGTTGTCCAATGCACAACTGGATGGGTTTAATTCGCTACGTTTGCTTGGTTTTGCCGATACACAGCTCAACGGCTTGGGCTCCCTGCAGTTGGCTGGTTTGGTGTCGACTCAATTGAGTGGCATCTACTCATTGCGTCTGCAGGCGTTGGCGGATACCCAGTTGAATGGGTTGGTCTCAACGCAGTTGCAGCGCTTGAGCAACACGCAGTTGGATGGTTTGACCTCGACGCAATTGACCTCGTTGGCGACTACGCAGTGGAAAGGTTTGAGCTCCGCCCAACTGTTGGGGTTGGCGGATACCCAGTTGAATGGTTTGACCTCGACACAACTGACCGCCATGGCTGGTACCCAGTTGAATGGTTTGACCTCAGCGCGTCTGCTTGCTTTGGCTGATACGCAATTGAATGGTTTGAGCTCCTCTGCAGTGGTTGGATTGGCCTCTACACAACTGGATGGTTTGACCTCTCTCGCGTTGCAAGGGCTGGCAGATACACAATTAAATGGTTTAAGCAGTGCACAGGTGTCCACCTTGGCGGACACGCAGTGGAATGGCTTGCTGTCGATGCAGTTGACCGGGTTGGCGGCGACACAATTGGCTGGTTTGTCTTCAGCACGCTTGATGGTGTTGGCTGATACCCAACTGAATGGTCTGAGTTCGGGACAACTGAAAGTTCTCTCGACGGCATTGTTGGCTGGTTTGACTTCGGATCAATTGTCAGGATTGGCTGATACCCAATTGAACGGGTTGCAGTCAGCACAGTTGCAGGCGCTCAAGAGCACCCAGTTGGATGGATTGGGTTCACTCTCGCTGAGTGGTTTGGCTGGTAGCCAGTTGGCTGGTTTGACTTCTGCGCAATTGGCAGTTTTGGCCGATACACAACTGAATGGTTTGTCGAGCAGCTTGGCGGCTTCACTCTCTGCCGCACAATTGAATGGCTTGTCCTCGGCGCAGTTGACTGGCCTGGTGGATACACAACTGAATGGCTTGGCGACCGAAGGGTTGCGTTCGTTGGCGGCTACCCAACTGAACGGTTTGTACTCCTTGGCATTGAACAGCTTGGCAGATACGCAATTGAATGGTTTGTTGTCTGCACAAGTGAACAGTTTGGCCGATACGCAACTGGATGGGCTGACTTCGGCGCAGTTGCAGGGGTTGGCAGGCAGCCAGTTGGATGGTTTGACTTCAGCGCATTTGCTGGCATTGGCGGATACCCAGCTTAATGGCTTGCGTTCCGGGCAGTTGTCTGGCTTGGTCAATACCCAGCTCAATGGTCTGCAGTCGGTGCAGTTGACCAACTTGGCAGATAGCCAGTTGGATGGTTTGAGCTCGGCCCAGTTGGCAGCTTTGACGGATACCCAGTTGAATGGTTTGCAATCGCTGCAGCTTTCTGGATTGACAGCAGGGCAATTGGGTGGATTGAGTTCGGCTCTGCTCTCTGGTTTGGCGGATACGCAGTTGAATGGTATGAGCTCTACTCAACTGCAGAATCTGACGGTAGTGCAGTTGAATGGCCTCTCTTCGGTCAATCTGGGGTCGTTGGCCGATACCCAGTTGAACGGTGTCACCTCGCAACAGTTGGCCAGTGTGGCGGATACGCAGTTGAATGGTTTGGCCAGTCTGCAGTTGACTGCATTGGCCGATAGCCAGTTGAACGGCTTGACCTCAGCACAGATGAGTGGCCTGGCCGATACCCAATTGAACGGTTTGAGTTCCGCGCAGTTGGCTGGTCTTTCCATGACCCAGTTGGATGGTGTGACATCGACGCAACTGACTGGCTTGGCGGATACGCAACTGAATGGCCTGAGCTCGATGCAGATGCGTTCTTTGAGCTCTGCACAATTGGATGGTTTGCAATCGCTGCAATTGAGTGCGTTGGCCAATACCCAGTTGGCAGGGTTGACCTCTGCACAATGGGCAACTGTGGTTGATACGCAGTTGGATGGTATGGGCTCACTGGCCTTGACCGCACTGAGCGCAGTACAACTGCGGGGTCTTACCTCGGTGATGTTGGGCTCATTGGCAGAAACCCAATTGGATGGCTTGACCTCCACGCAATTGAGTCTGTTGGCGGGTACCCAGTTGGCTGGTTTGGGCTCTCTGCAAATCAGCTCCCTGGCAGATACGCAGTGGAGTGGGCTGACCTCAGTTAAATTGGCTTCGTTGTCAACGGCAGTATTGAATAATTTTGACGATTCAATCTTTGGGCTCCTGGTCAATACCCAGTTGAATGGCTTGACCTCGGTACAGTTGGCTTCGTTGGCTGATACCCAGTTGGATGGTTTGGAGTCTGGACAGCTTAGCGGTTTGGCGGGTACACAGCTCAATGGCTTGACCTCGGCTCTGCTCACATCCCTTGCGGATACGCAGTTGAATGGTTTGAGCTCTGGGCAAATGGCGACACTGGCCGCCACACAATTGAATGGTTTGGGCTCGCTGCAGTTGAATGCTTTGGCCGATACGCAATTGGTTGGTATCAGCTCTGCTGTTTTGGCCAGCTTGGCCGATACGCAACTCAATGGTCTGCTCAGTAGCGGTTTGGCTGGGATGACGGTAATGCAGTTGAATGGTTTGAGCTCTAGCCAGTTGGCTGGATTGGCAGATACCCAGTTGAATGGACTGAGCTCGGTACAACTGACCTCGTTGGCAGGGACACAATTGAATGGTTTGCAGTCATTGAGTCTCACCGGTCTGGCCGACACCCAGTTGAATGGTCTCACCTCTGGGCAATTGAGCGGCTTGGCCGATACCCAGTTGAATGGTTTTGTTTCGCTGCAGTTGACTGCGTTGGCGGATAGCCAATTGGGAGGCTTGACTTCTGTTCAGTTGACTGCGTTGGCGGATACGCAGTTGAATGGTCTTAGCTCCGTGCAGTTGACAGGTTTGGATGCCACCCAGTTGGATGGTTTGGGTTCGCTGCAATTGACCGGTTTGGCTGATACGCAGTTGAATGGCCTCTTCTCTTCACAATTGAAGTTGTTGTCTGCCACGCAATTGAATGGGTTGACTTCGTTGCAGTTGTCTGCTCTGGCTGATTCGCAGTTGGATAGCTTGAGCACTGCACAATTGGCCACGTTGGTGGATACCCAGTTGAATGGTTTGAGTTCGGTTCATTTGGCTGGTTTGGAGACAGTGCAGTTGACTGGTCTGAGCTCATTGTTGCTGCAATCGTTGGCGGATACGCAGTTGAATGGGGCGACCTCGACGCAGTTGAGCAAATTGGCTGCTACCCAGTTGAATGGCTTGTCTTCGTTGCAGCTCACCGGTTTGGCCGATACCCAGTTGAATGGCATAATCTCCACGCAGTTGGCTGGTTTGGCAGATTCCCAACTCAATGGTTTGCAGTCGCTGCAGTTGAGCGGGTTGGCAGCCACACAACTCTCCAGTTTGACATCGACTCTGGTGAGCAGTTTGGCCGATACCCAGTTGAACGGATTGAGTTCGGCACAATTGGCTAAACTGTCGGTGGTGCAACTGAATGGTATCTCCTCAACCAATGTGACCAATCTGGCGGATACCCAGTTGAATGGTTTAACCTCCGCTCAATTGGCTTCCTTGGCTGACACGCAGTTGAACGGTCTGGGTTCGTTGCAGTTGCAAGGATTGGCCGATACGCAGTTGGATGGTTTGACCACTGCACAGTTGCTGGGACTGGCTGATACCCAATTGAATGGTATGACTTCCACGCAGTTGACCGGTTTGTCAGCAGCACAACTGAAAGGTTTGACCTCGGCAGCATTGAGTGGCTTGGTCAATACGCAGTTTGACAGCTTTGCCTCGGCGCAGTTGAAGGGGTTGGTCAATACCCAATTGAATGGTTTGAGCTCGGTGACGTTGGGTTCCTTGGCAGGGACGCAGTTGGCTGGTCTGAGTTCAGCGCAATTTGCTGGATTTGCTGATACCCAGTTGAATGGGATGACCTCGGTGCAAATTGCTTCCTTGTCAGCGGCGCAGTTGCATTCCTTGACCTCGGCAAGTTTGGCCGCTCTGGCGGATACCCAGTTGAATGGTTTGACCTCAGTACAATTGGCTGGCTTGGCTGTGACTCATTTGGATGGCTTGACTGCCACCAATATCACCAACTTGGCCGATACGCAGTTGAATGGTTTGCGTTCTGCCCAGTTGAAACTCTTGACCGATGCGCAATTGAATGGTTTGGCCTCTCTGCAACTGACCGGCTTGGAGGGTACACAGTTGAATGGTTTAACCTCCTCGCAATTGGCGGGCATGGCTGATACGCAGTTGAATGGGGTGACCTCTACGGCAATCGCCAGCTTGGCAGGTACACAGTTGGATGGTTTGACCTCTGACGCCATCGCTGGACTGGCGGATAGCCAGTTGGCGGGGTTGAATTCAGCGGCATTGGCGGCTCTGGTGGGTACGCAGTTGGATGGTTTGGGCTCTCTTGCTCTGGCCAGTCTGAGTACCTCGGCTTTGAACGGTCTGAACAGCCTGCAGTTCTATGGCTTGGCCGACACGCAATTGAATGGTTTGACTTCACTGCAGTTGAACAGCTTGGATAGTGCACAACTGGAGGGCTTCACCTCTAGTCGCATCGCAGCTTTGGCGGATTCCCAATTGAACGGTTTGCTTTCCAGTCAATTGAAGGAGTTGGTCAACACCCAGTTGGATGGTTTAAGCTCTCTGGGTCTGCAATCCTTGGCTGATACCCAGTTGAATGGTCTGGCGACAGCGCAATTGGGTGCCTTGGCTGACACGCAGTTGAATGGTTTGTTATCAATGCAGTTGACCGGTTTGGCCAGCACGCAGTTGGAAGGTTTGTCCTCTCTTGGTTTGCAGGGCTTGGCAGATTCCCAACTGAACGGTTTGACCTCCTTGCAGATGAAGGTGTTGAAGGGAACACAACTGGATGGTTTGTCGTCGGTGAGCCTGACCGGTTTGGCCGATACACAGTTGGATGGTATGCTCTCCGCACAGTTGAAGGGGTTGGCCGATACCCAGTTGAATGGTTTGACCTCGCTGCGCTTGGCAGGCTTGGTGGCGACACAGTTGGGTGGATTGACCAGCGTACAGTTGTCTGCCTTGGTGGATACACAACTGAATGGTATGAGCTCTGCACAATTGGCAACCATGAACGGTACGCTCTTGAATGGCTTGACCAGTACGGTTTTGTCCTCGTTGGCGGATACCCAGTTGGATGGTCTGACCTCGGCGCAATTGGCTGGTTTGGCGGGTACACAGTTGGATGGTTTGGGCTCGCTGCGCTTGTATGCTCTGGCGGCTACCCAGATGGCTGGTTTGACCTCCACGTTGCTCTCCACTTTGGCCGATACCCAGTTGAACAGTGTCACCTCGACAGCTCTTGGTCTGTTGACGACGACGCAGTTGGCTGGTTTGACCTCGGTGCAGTTGACCAGCTTGGCCGATACCCAGTTGAACGGTATGTCTTCGCTGCAGTTTAGCGTCTTGAAGAACACGCAGTTGGCTGGCTTAAGCCTGAGTCAATATCTGGCGCTGGCGGATACACAACTGCAAGGGTTGTCCACCAACCGTTTGGGTACGCTGGCCTCGACAGTATTGGATTCGCTGTCATCGGTCACCTTTGCGGCATTGTCTAATGGCCAATTGAACAGCTTGACCTCAAGCCAATTGACCACTCTGGCCAATACGCAGTTGAATGGCTTTACCTCCAGTCAGTTGGCTGGTTTGGCGGCTACACAGTTGAATGGCTTGGCCTCCTTGCAATTGACCAGTTTGGCCGATACGCAACTGGATGGTTTGATCTCGTCTCAGGTGGCTTCACTTGCTGGTACGCAGTTGGATGGTCTCTCTTCACTGATGTTGACTGGTTTGAGCAGTGCTCAGTTGAATGGCTTGGCAAGTGCACAACTGTCTGGTTTGGCCGATACGCAACTCAACGGTCTGGGATCTGATCAATTGGGTAGCCTGGCAGGAACGCAATTGAATGGATTGCTCTCCTTGAGCTTGCAGGCTCTGGCAGATACCCAGTTGAATGGTCTGATTTCGACGCAGATGGCTACTTTGGCCAATACTCAGTTGAACGGTTTGACCTCGTTGCAGTTGAATGCCTTGGTGGATACCCAACTGGATGGTCTGCTCTCGGCGCAGATGGCTGGTTTGGCGGATACCCAGTTGAATGGTTTGACCTCTCTTGGACTGGCTTCGTTGGAGGTGACCCAACTGGCTGGTATGAGTTCAGCGCAGTTGACTGGTTTGGCAGATACGCAGTTGAACGGGTTGAGTTCGGCACAGTTGAATGGGCTGACCACAGCACAGTTGAATGGGTTGAGTGCTTCGCAACTGCAGGGGTTGGCTGATAGCCAGTTGAATGGGCTGAAGTCGGCACAGTTGAGTAGTCTTGCTGATACGCAGTTGGATAATTTGGTCTCAACGCAGTTGAGTGGCTTGGCAGATAGCCAGTTGGATGGTTTGACCTCAGGACAATTGACTGGTTTGGTGGATGCGCAATTGAATGGGCTGATCTCAGGACAGTTGACTGGCCTGAATGAGAGCCAGTTGAATGGATTGTCCTCCTTGCAACTGACTGCTTTGGCCGATACGCAGTTGGATGGTTTGGCATCCACGCAAGTGAAGGGGTTGGCTGCTACCCAGTTGAATGGTTTACAGTCGCTCTCTCTGAATCAGTTGGCGAATACCCAGTTGGCTGGCTTGACCTCGGCTCAGGTGGCATCGTTGGCTGATACCCAGTTGAATGGTTTGACCTCTGCACAGTTGGCAGGTTTGGCCTCCGCACAGTTGGCAGGATTGAGCTCTGCACAACTGCAAGGGCTTGCCGATACCCAATTGAATGGTCTGCTCAATAGCCAATTGAGTGCTTTGACCAATAATCAATTGCGTGGCCTGACTTCATTGCAACTGACCGGCTTGGCTGATACCCAGCTCAATGGTTTGACCTCTGGTCAAATGGCCTCCCTGGTGGGGACGCAGTTGGATGGTTTGACCTCTATCCAGATGAGCTCTTTGGCCAGCACCCAATGGCGTGGATTGACCTCGGCTAAACTGAGCACGCTGGCGGATACGCAACTGGATGGTCTGACCTCCTCCTTGTTGGGTAGCATGGCGGTCACGCAGTTGGATGGTTTGAGCTCCGCACGTTTGAGTCAGTTGGCGGATACCCAGTTGAACGGCTTGGTGAGCAAGCAGCTTGCTTCCCTGGTCGGTACGCAGTTGGATGGCTTGAGTTCACTGCAACTGAGCGGTTTGGTTGATACACAGTTGGCTGGCCTCTCTTCAAGCCTGTTGGGAACCCTGGCAGGAACGCAGTGGAATGGCTTGAGTTCTATACAGTTGACAGCTTTATCTTCGGCGCAATTGGCTGGACTAAGCTCGACCAATTTGGCTGGCTTGGCGGATACACAACTGAATGGTCTGACCTCAACCTCTTTGGCTGGTTTCAGCTCAGCCCAGTTGAATGGTCTGTCGGCAGCACAGTTGACTTCGTTGGCAACAACGCAATGGGATGGTGTGAAGTCGAGCCAACTGGCCAGCTTGGCTGCCACGCAGTTGGCTGGCATGACCTCATTGCAGTTGGTCAGCTTGGCGGATAGCCAATTGAGTGGTTTGACCTCTACCCTGCTCTCCAGCCTGGAAGATACACAGCTTGATGGCATGAGTTCGTTGCAGTTGCGTAAATTGACAGCGGTACAGTTGAATGGCTTGGCCGATGATCAATTGTCTGACTTGGCGGATACCCAAGTTGCGGGCTTGACCTCAGTACAACTGGCCTCCTTGGCGGCAACGCAGTGGAGCGGTATGACCTCGACAGTTCTTGCAACTCTGGTAGCCACGCAGATGAATGGCTTCCTCTCTGCGCAGATGAGTGGATTGGTTGATACCCAGTTGGATGGCTTGACTTCGTCGATCCTGACAAATTTGGCGGCAACGCAATTGGCTGGTTTGGCTACTGGTCAGTTGCTTGGGTTGGCTGATACCCAACTCGATGGTCTGACTTCGCTGCAAATGAAGGCGTTAACATCCGTGCAACTGAATGGTTTAAGTTCGTTGCAACTGACTGGCTTGGCCAATACCCAATTGGTGAGTTTGACCTCCGCACAGTTGGGCAGCCTGGCAGGTACGCAGTTGGATGGCTTGCAATCGACGCAGTTGGCTGCTTTGAATGATTCTCAGTTGGGTGGATTGACCTCCACACAGTTGAGTCAGTTGGCGGTGACCCAGTTGGCTGGTGTAACCTCTCTGCAATTCAAGGGCTTGGCTGGAACGCAGTTGGATGGCCTGAGTTCAACAGCTCTGAGCAGCATGGTTGATGGTCCGTTGAATGGATTGACCTCGGCGCAGTTGAAGACTTTGGCTGGAACGCAGTTGGATGGCATCTCTTCGTCGCAGATCAGCTCCTTCTCGACCACACAACTGAGAGGTTTGACCTCGGCACAGTTGAGCACCTGGGCGGATACGCAGTTGAATGGCATGACCTCTGAGCAGTTGCGTGGATTTGCTATCACCCAGTGGGATGCTTTGTCCTCAGTACAGTTGGCCAGCTTTGCTGATACGCAGTTGTCTGGTTTGACTTCGGCACAGATGAAGAACCTGAAGGATACCCAGTTGAATGGTCTCACTTCAGCACAGTTGGGTATCTTGACCACAACGCAGTTGGTGGGTCTTACCTCTGTTCAATTGGCTGGTTTGGCCAACACCCAGTTGGATGGCCTGACCTCTGGTCATTTGGCTGGCTTGAAGAGTACACAAATGCTTGGTTTGACCACGGCGCAATTGGTTGCTCTTGAGGATACGCAGTTGGATGGTTTGACCACGACGCAGATTGTTGCGTTGACCACAACCCAGTTGGGTGGTTTGAGCTCCAGTCAGATCACTGGCTTGTCCACAGATCAGATTCGGGCTCTGACCAAGACAGCGGTTGTCTCCTTGTCTACAACGCAGATCGATGGTCTTACTGCTGTTGAGCTGCAGAATATGACCAAGACGCAGATGGCTGCCTTGACCACCACGCAGTTGTCCAGTATGGACTCGGTACAAGCTGCGGCCTTCAGCACAAAGGCGGCATGGACAGCGGCTGGTATTACCACCACGCAGATCACCCAGTTGCACTCCGGTGGATTGGGTACGCCACTGGATACTTTGTGGAGCAGTTAGTCTCAGCAAACACCGGCTCTCTCGACAAGAGGGAGCCGGTTTAGGTAGAGTTTTAAGCAATCCCTCTCCCGTTCTTTGGGAGAGGGTTTTTTTATTTGGGGAATCGGTCAGATCTGTGGTTTTGCCAGTCAACTGATACCAATTGGCCTTCGTTCAGGTAAAAAATCTGCCTAAAAATTTTTGAGGAGCTCCAGGAGGAGATCATCTCCTCCTGGCGGAGGATTGGAAGCGGAGCCTCCAAGATCTTGATTTTGCTTTTTAGCGGCGCTTTATCCACAAGCCAAGGCGTTTTTTGCCTTGGCGCAGCGCCGCAATGTATTTCTACTCATTTGCTTGCAAATTGGTATGAGGTGAGGAATGGCCCGCAAAAAGAGCGAACGCTTGGCGAACAAGGGGAGCAACCGTACAGAGCAAGCAACGGTTCCGGCACGATCTGATCCGTTATTGTTGCCAGGGAGCAACCGTACAGAGCAAGCAACAGTTCCGGCACGATCTGATCCATTATTGTTGCCAGGGAGCAACCGTACAGAGCAGGCAACGGTTCATAGCTCTCCCGATTCGTTATTGTTGCAACTGCGCCAATGGTATGCCGAAGGTAAACTGCAGGAGTGTTTACAGGCAGCGGAAGCGGCATTGCAGCAGGGGCTGGAGGATGCCGCTCTATTCAATCTGGCGGCAGTGTGTCATGTTCGTTTGGGGCAAAGTGAAAAAGCCCAGGAGTATTGGCAGAAGGCTCTTGGTCTGCGTCCGGATTATGCGGAAGTGCATAATAATTTGGGTAATCTGCATTTGCAACAAAACCGCTGGAGTGCAGCAGAAGAGTGTTACCGTCAAGCTTTATTGGTACGGCCTGCCTATGGCGATGCTTTGAACAATCTCGGTAATCTGCTGCGCAAACAAAACAAGGAGGAGGAGGCGGAAGCGCTATACCGTCAGGCATTGCAACTGGATCAGCAACTGATTCCTGTCGAAATCTATTGCAATTTTGGCTCTTTGCTTCTGGAGCAGAAGCGTTTCAGCCAGGCAGAATCCTGCTATCAGCAGGCTTTGCAGCGTTTTCCACAGGCGCCAAACGCCCGTTTTGGTTTGGCTTCGGTTTGGCATCAACGGGGCAATTGGCAAGAGGCTGAAGCGGAATATCGACAATTATTGCAGCAGCAAGCGGATCATCAGGGTGCACTCTTTGCTTTGGCTAAGCTTCTGCAACAGCAAAAGGATTATGTGCAAGCAGAGGCTCTCTATCAGCAATTATTAATCATCCATCCGGCGATGGCAGAGGCGCACAACCAATGGGCCACCTTGCTCAAGGAGATGAGCCGTTATGCAGAAGCAGAAGAGCATTATCGGTCAGCGTTGCGCTTGCAAGGTAATGATGCAACCTATCATAACAATTTGGCAACGCTGCTGCAGACGCTAAAACGTTATGCGGAAGCGGAGAGCGCTTACCGGCAGGCGCTGCTTCTCTCAGGGGGGCGGGTGGAAATTTATAACAATCTCGCTGTTTTGTTGCAAGAGATGGGTCGAGGAGAGGAGGCGGAACAATATTATCGCCAAGCTTTGCAACAGGATGCGCAGTATGCGGTAGCCTATTGCAATTTGGGATCTTTGTTGTTTGAACAGAAGAGAGCCGTAGAGGCTGAAGCAAGCTATCGTGATGCCTTGCGCTTGCAGCCGGACTATGCCGAGGCGTTGAACAATTTGGGCAACTTGTTGAAAGAGTTGCGACGCTACAAGGAGGCCGAGGAGTGTTATCGTCGGGCCTTGTTGTTGCAGCCCGACTATCGGCAGGCAGAGTGGAATTTAGCTCTGTTGCTGCTGTTGCTGGGACGTTTTCACGAAGGATGGCCCTGCTATGAGGTGCGTTGGCAGATCAATAGTGCAGAATGGCGACAAGTGGAGGATTTGCCGTTTGTGCGTTGGCAGGGGGAGTCATTGGTTGGCAAATCGATCATCGTGGCTCCAGAGCAGGGCTATGGTGATCAGATTCAATTTTGTCGCTATGTACCGTTATTGAAGGAGCGTGGAGCCACTTGGGTGACGGTGCTCTGTTCATTGTTGCTCAAGCCATTGTTTGCCACATTACCAGGGGTGGACCAGGTTTTGGCCTATGAGCAGGTCAGTCTCTATCCTCGGCATGATTATTGGGTGAGTTTGTTGTCATTGCCAATTTGTTTTGCCACTACCCTGCAGAACATGGTCAACCAATTACCCTATTTGCAGGCCACTGCAGAGCGCATCAGTTGGTGGCGCCCGTTGTTGCCTCGGCGTGGTCTGCGGGTTGGTCTGTTTTGGCGCGGGCGGGCAACGCCACGCGATGTCAATCGCTCTCTGCCAGATATGACTTTGTTGGCACCTTTATGGTCAGTAAAAGGGGTTAGCTTTATCAGTTTGCAAAAGGGTGAGGGTGAGGAGGAGGCCAGTCATGCCCCTGCCCAGCAGCCCCTGTTGCCGTTGGGAGCGATGATTCGGGACTTTGCCGATACGGCAGCCATTGTTGCCCAATTGGATCTGTTGATTACAGTGGATTCTGCAGTGGCACATGTGGCTGGAGCTTTGGGAAAACCCTGCTGGCTGTTATTGTCGGCCTGGGATAGTGACTGGCGCTGGTTGCTGGAGCGGGATGATTCGCCCTGGTATCCTGGTGTGCTGCGTTTGTTTCGCCAGCGTCAAATAGATGATTGGGCAGCGCTGCTTGCGGAAGTGGCAACAGAGTTGGCAGTTGTGGTCAGCAAGAGGCAGGAGAAAGGAGAGAGCAATCATGGGTGAACTGTATGCAGAGATCAATCCAAAGGTAGAGGAATTTATCAAACAGCAGCATCTCTTTTTTGTGGCGACCGCGCCTGTGCAAGGGCGGATCAATCTTTCGCCCAAGGGGATTGATACCTTTCGGGTGATCGATGCGCGTTGTGTGGCATTTCTGAATTTGACCGGCAGTGCCAATGAGACGGCGGCGCATTTGTTAAGCGACAACAGAATTACCTTTATGTTTTGCAGTTTTACGGCGCAACCATGGATTGTGCGACTCTATGGTCAGGGGAGGGTCTATCATGCCAGAGACAGCGAATGGTCGCATTGGTTGGCCCATTTTCCCGATTTGCCGGGAAAACGACAGGTGATAGTGGCGGATATTGATCTGGTACACAGCTCCTGTGGTTTTGGTGTTCCTTTGATGGATTTTCAAGGTGAGCGCCAACAGATGTTGCGTTGGGCAGAAAAAAAGGGCGAGGAGGGGATCAGGCGCTATTGGGAGGAAAATAATCTGCTCAGTTTGGATGGAGTGCCTACCCAGATTTTACCTTGATAGCCATTTGTGGTAACTATTCACACCCAAAACAACTGCGGGTCCAGGGAGGGCACCTCCCTGGCTGGGTCCAGGGATGGAATCCCTGGGATTTTGCTCTTAATTTTTTAATCGTTTGCTTTTGGCGCGCTTTACACACCAAGCCGACGCGCTTTTTGCGTCGGCGCAGCGCGCCTAATGGAAGCAAGCTGTGCGGATTGGCGCGCCTATTTGCGCCAATTCGCACAGCATCCCCATGGGGGTAGAGCTGGCGAGCCAGCACAAACCTGAATAGTTACTAATCTTTTGCCTTTGGCGCGCTTTACACACCAAGCCGACGCGCTTTTTGCGTCGGTTTAAGCGCCCAATGGAAGCAAGCTGTGCGGATTGGCGCGCCTATTTGCGCCAATTCGCACAGCATCCCCATGGGGGTAGAGCTGGCGAGCCAGCACGAACCTGAATAGTTACTTGGTATGAAACAACCCCTGCACTGTGTTGGTGCAGAGGGCAAAGGCATCGGTAATTTGCGATCTCTTGGGTTGCCTGTCTCTGTTTTATGCTTCAGCAGTTCTATGGTATGGGTGGGGGTAGTGCATGGCACGGCATAAAGTGTTGTTATGGCAGGCAGAGTTGACAGACCATGACCTGCTGGCAGTGCAGCAGCAACTGCGCCACGCTCCTTTTGTCGATCAGCAGACTCTCTCTCAGTGGGAAGGGTTGTGGGAGAAAGAGTGGCAACGCTTTGCTCTGGCCTTTGCCGATCCAGAGGAGTTGTTGCGTTCATTGCGTTTGTTGTTTGCCTGGCCACCCGGGCAGCCCTTTGCCTTGGATCCGTTTCTGGAGCCGATTTGGCAGGAGGCGGTCAGCGCCAACTCTCTTTGGCCCTGCTGGCCGGATCTGCAACCGTGCAGTGGTGAGCTGCGGCCTCCTTTTATCGATAGACAGGGGATGGTTGTGCCAGAGCTCTCCATAGCTCTGCAGTCGAGAGGCTGGCCGATGCCCGATACAAAACAGAGCCAACAACTGTGCATCGAGGAGATCTCTGCCACTCCGCTTGCCAATGGTCGCGGCGGAGAGGGGTGCATCCAACTCTATTTTGCTGGAGGTAATCAATGGCTGGCTGCCGGTGGCAGCGCTCTGTTGTTGACAGATGATGCAGCACTGTATGCACAATTGCGCACGTTGCGGCAACGCATCCCCACCCCTGTGGCCTGTGCCGTAGGTATTGCGCAATGGCGCTCCTTGCCACAGCGCTGGCAGCGGCGGCAAGAGTTGTGGACACGCTATCAGCAGTTGTTGCGTGGGCAGGGGTGCTGGCAATTGCCACAAGGGCAGCAAAGGGATCGTTGTTGGCCCTTCTATGGCTTGCGCCTTGCTTCACTCTCCCTGCGTCAGCAGTTGCAGGGCTATTTGCAACGGGTGGCCATCTCTGCTGCCCCACCCTGCTGGTTTACCCTGCCGGCAGAGGGAGCCTATTGGCCAGGCTGGCAGGCATTCAATGGACAGCGTTTGGCCATACCCTGTCATGCTGCTCTCGACGACAGGGAGCAGAAACATATTATCAACCGACTTCATCGCTGGGTCTCTGCACACGGTTCAGCCCAGCTTGCCCTGGAGGGCGCACCATGAATGCTGCAGAACAGGAAGCGTGGCAACGACTGCAGGCGTTACGTCAGCAGTTGCACCATCATAATGAACGTTATTACTTGTTTGATGATCCTGAACTGACCGATAGCGATTATGATCGTCTGTTTGCGGAACTGATACAACTGGAGCAACGCTATCCGCAATGGAAAAGTGACGATTCACCTACGCAGCGAGTCGGTGCCAAAACCAGCAACCGTTTTGGCGCAGTGCGGCATGCACTGCCTATGCTCTCCTTGGACAATCTGTTTGTGCCTGAGGATGTAGAAGGGTTTGATCGGCGCCTGCGCGAGGCTTTGGCCAGTGCGCGAGAGATTCTCTATGTGGCCGAGCCAAAGTTGGATGGGGTAGCCGTCTCCTTGCTCTATGTTGAGGGGCACTTGATGCGCGCGGCAACACGGGGCGATGGCAGTGTGGGTGAGGAGATTACCGAGCAGGTGCGTACCATTGCCGCTGTGCCGGGAGAGTTGCGGGGGCAGGCAGTGCCGACAATGCTTGAGGTGCGCGGCGAGGTCTATATGCCCTTGGCGGGATTTGCAGAGTGGAATGAGCAGGCACGGGCCCGTGCTGAAAAGCCGTTTGCCAATCCGCGCAATGCGGCGGCAGGAAGCTTGCGCCAATTGGATGCGGCGATTACCGCTCAGCGTCCTTTGCATTTTTTTGCCCATGGCTATGGGCAATGGCAGGGGGAGCGTCCAGAGAGTCATGCGTTGCTTTTACGCTCTTTTCAGGAGTGGGGTTTGCCAGTCTGTCCCTTGTGGCGGCAAGTGCAAGGGGTTGCCGGCTGTCTGCACTATTATCAGGAGCTGCTGCAACAGCGTGACGAGCTACCTTATGAGGTCGATGGGGTTGTCTACAAGGTGGATTGTCTGGCGGATCGAGAGCGCATGGGCTCTCTGGCGCGTTCCCCGCGTTGGGCGGCAGCGCATAAATTTGCACCACGAGAAGAGGCGACGCGCTTGTTGGCGGTGGATGTGCAGGTGGGACGTACCGGGGTGTTGACACCGGTAGCACGCTTACAGCCGGTCAATGTAGGTGGGGTGACCATTACCAATGCCACGCTGCATAATTTTCAGGAGCTGGCGCTTAAGGATGTGCGCATCGGTGATACGGTCATTGTGCGCCGCGCCGGTGATGTGATTCCAGAGGTGGTTGGCGTGGTGCAGAGCGCCCGGCCAGTGGATGCGCAAGAGGTACCCCTTCCTGATCGTTGTCCGGTCTGTGCGGGTGCGGTGCAACAGCAAGAGGGTAAAGTGGCTTTGCGCTGTCTTTCCGGGTGGGGTTGTCCGGCGCAACGCAAGGAGGCGATTAAACATTTTGTCTCCCGGCGGGCCATGGATATAGATGGTCTGGGAGAGCGTTTGATTGAACTGTTGTTGCGAGAGGGTTTGCTGCAGGATGTGGCCGATCTTTTTCATCTGCATCGGCAGCGGGAGCATCTGCGTGGCTTGGAGCGATTAGGCGAAAAATCGGTGGATAATCTGCTCGCGGCCATTGAGGCGGCCAAACAGCGTCATTTGGGACAGTTTCTCTTTGCTTTGGGGATTCGTGAAGTGGGGGAGACCACAGCCCTGAATCTGGCGCGACATTTTGGTAACTGGCAGGCGTTGCAACAGGCCAGTCGTGAGCAGTTGCAGGGAGTTGCTGAAGTGGGTACGGTGGTTGCGGAGCAGGTATGGCAATTTTGTCGTGAGGAGCTCAATCTTGCTCTACTGCAACGCTTGCAAGAGATTGACAACACGCATTGGTGGCAGATGCCCATTGAAAATAGGGGAGGAGAGCAACCTTTGGCGGGTAAGACGGTGGTTCTTACGGGGAGTTTGTCTGCCATGACCCGTCAGGAGGCCAAAGCCCGTTTAGAGGGGTTGGGAGCGCGTGTCTCTGGCTCTGTCTCCGATCGCACCTTTTTATTGATTGCTGGTGCGGCACCGGGGAGCAAGCGCCAGCAGGCTGAGGCCAAAGGGGTGCGCGTGATCGATGAAGAGCAACTGCTGGAGTTGTTGCAACAAAAGATGCTGCCGGAACAGTGGTTGACTACACATTAATATTTCATTTGTGACAAAGGCACTGTATGATCAATTTGGTAAATGGCACGAAAAGTACTTTTTTGGCTAGGAGTTTTAGAGTATTCTGACTCGGCTTATTCCATTTTGTTCAGGAGAATGTTGCATGAAGCGGATGCTGTTATCATTGGCGCTGTTGTTGGTGTTGGTACCTGGTGTGGGTACTGCGGAAAAAGAGGGTGCTGTGCGCGAGAAAGGGGCCAACTCAGAAGCCAATTTTGAGAGGGCAAAAGCGCGTAAAATAGAGGATTTGAAGACATTATTGGCCTGTGTCGAAGCGGCAACCAGCCGGGAGATGATGAAGGGGTGTCGGGAACAGGTAGGTAAGCGGCGCGAGACGGAAGAGAAACGGGTAAAGTTGCAAAAACTTCAGGAGCAAAAACAACGTCTGGAAGAGCGGGAACGCAAACTCCAGAGTGAGGCTGCCAAATAGTTGTCCCCCATCCAGGAGGCAGCCCCAACCTGGATGCAGCAAGCAGGCTGTTCGCGCGCTGCACGGCTCTCTTTCAGACAAAACATCTTTTGACTGGAAGAGGGGTGCGGAAAAAAAGAGTCCTAACGATCTCTCAGAACACTCTCCAGGAGGAGCGATATCCCTTCCTGGAGCTTTTAAGCAAAAAGAACAATCCACAAGCTGTTTGCTGTTGTAAGGCAGAAAAACGAGCAGCCGCAACCAGTAGGAGGACAAATCCTACTCGGCATTTTTGCGCAGATAAGCGAGCAGGAGCAACAGCAACCAGAGCGCCAGCCACCAGCCACCAAAACGGGTATAAAACGAATTGGCACTGCCAGCAGGTACTGTCACCACCAAGCTGTCGGTTTGATTGGCAGCAATACGGCCCAACTCCCGGCCCCATTGATCTATAACCGCGGAGATGCCGGTATTGGCAGCCCGAATCATCGGTAAACGATTTTCAATGGCCCGCAGACGGACCATGGCCAAATGTTGTGGTTTAGCGCTTTCGCCAAACCAGCCATCGTTGGTGATATTGACCAACCATTTGACCCCAGTAGCCGCCAGGGTGCGTACTTCATCAGGAAAGATGGCCTCATAGCAGATCAAGGGACCAATATCTCCTTTGTGCCAAGGGAGAGCGACTGGACCAGGACCACTGGAAAAATCTTCGGTTCCCTCAGTAAATTTTTGAAAAGTGGCGGGTACCAAATGACGGAAGGGAATAAATTCGCCAAAGGGAACCAGATGGTGCTTGTCATAGCGCTGTTCCAGAGAGCCACTTTCATCCAGAAGCAGCATGCTGTTGAAATAGCGCCAAGGCTCCTCCTCGCCAGTGCGGTCGATGCTCGGTGCTCCGGTCAAAATCGGTGCCTGGATCTGTTGACTGGTTTGGGCAATGCGCTGCAGATAGTCTGGTTTGGCGCGGAAAAAAAAGGACATGGCGGTTTCCGGCCAGACAACCAGATCTACCGGGCGGGGGATCTCCAGGCTCATCCGCAGATAGCGCTCCAGAGTCTCTTGTTGTTGGCTGGTGGCCCATTTTAGCTGTTGGGGAATATTACCCTGCACGATAGCCACGCGAATGGCTGCTTGTGCGCTATTGTTGAGTGTCGCGGAGTCGGCAAGCCGCCAATGGCCATAGCCGGACAACAGCAGTAACAACAGGAGGAGAGCGGCAGTTTCACTGGCGATGCGTTGCAGAGGAGGGCGGCGCAACCATAAAGAGGCAAACAGTGCTGCCGGGAGCAACATCAACCAGGAGAGCAGATAGATGCCGCCCAGATCGGCAATTTGCAGAATATTTTCCCAGTTGTTCCAACCATAACCCAGCAAATTCCAGGAAAATCCGGTAAACAGATGGGTGCGTAACCATTCACAGAGAACCCAAAGTGCCGGAGCTGCCAAAGGCAACAAATGCGGGCGCGGAGCCAGAGTGGGGAGCAGGGCGCCGAACATGGCCGGATAGAGCGCCATCAAGGCAGAGAGTGCCACCAACATCAAGAGGGCAAGGGGGGGAGCAATCCCACCAAACTGCTGCAAGCTGGTCAGCAACCAGGAAAAGCCGAGAGTAAAATGGCTCAGCCCAAAGAGAAAGGCCAACCAGGCACTCTGCCGGGTAGAGCTGCCAGAGAGCAGAATCAGCAATAGAGTCAAGCCAAGCGTGGCGGTGAACGGTGTGAGGGCAGAAGGAAACTCCCAAATGGAGATGCCGCCTGCCAATAAGGCCAGCAAGGAGGGAAGAAGAGCTCTCATACTGTTTCTCGGAGAGCGTAGGGATTGGCGATACCCAATTGTGCTAAAATGGCGATCTCCTTCTTTTCTTGACGTTCTGCTTCTTTCTCTGAACGTTCATGATCATAGCCCAAAAGATGCAAAAGGCCATGCACTACCAGGTGCATGGTATGCTCCAGAAAAGATATGGGAGCCTCAGTGGCCTCCTGTTCGATGGTCTGATAGGCCAAGACCACATCACCCAGAAGTCGTTTATTCTCTTTCACACCGCTTGCCTCGCCCTCTTGCAAGGCAAAAGAGAGCACATTGGTGGCTTTATCTTGTTGGCGAAAGTGTCGGTTGAGCTGACGGATATGGTTGTCATCAGTCAGCAGAATACTGACTTCACACTTTTTGCCCTTTCTTTGCTCCGACAAAGTCAATTTGGCTGCTTTGCGGATGCTTTTGTCAATGGGAGGCCACTGAGTGGATGCGTGCTGAATAAGAACCTTTGCCATGGTTGCGCATAACCGCCTGTTTAGAGTGGGCCAGTTTCAGAAGATTGGCTTGGTCGGGATATTCGATGCGATGATGGTAGAAGCCCAAGGTCAAGACGCGAGTGAAAGCCTCTTCGATGCGCGCCACTTCACGCAAGGTCAAGGTACACTCATCCAGTTGGCCTTCACGGATTTTATTGCCGACAATCCGTTTTACCAGCGCTTGAATTTGTGCAGGTACCGGATTTTTCAAAGTACGCGAAGCGGCCTCGACCGAATCAGCCAACATCAGGATTCCCGCCTCGCGTGAGCGAGGACGTGGTCCCGGATAGCGATACTCTTCGGGAGAGATGGTTTCATGACGTTCGTTGGCTTGATTGAGGGCGCGGTTATAAAAATATTGCAGCAGCGAGGTGCCATGATGGGTGGCTATGGCCTCTTGGATAAAGCCACCCAATTTATATTTGCGCGCCAACTCCAGCCCGACTTTGACATGGGCCATGATCACTTTGGTAGACATGGAGGGGGTCAGTTGATCGTGGCGATTCTCCCCGGATTGGTTTTCGATAAAATAGTGAGGGGAGTGCATTTTGCCGATATCATGGTAGAGAGCCATCACCCTGGCCAGGAGGGGATTGGCTTGGATGCTTTCGGCGGCAGCTTCGGCAAGGTTGCCCATCATGACCGAGTGGTGATAGGTGCCCGGACTGTGCAGGGAGAGTTCGCGAATCAGAGGATGGTCACCCGAAGCCAATTCGGTCAAGCGGGAGTCGGTGGTGATGTTAAAGAGAAACTCCAGCAGCGGAATCAGAGCCAGCGCCCATAAACCCAGCAGCAGACCACTGGCCATGGCCATCAGGATACCGGTTATCCAGGTCCAGGAGGGTTCATTGCCGGTGAGCAGTTCGATGACAGGAACGGTCAGAGCTTGGGCGATACCAATTTTGACCCCAGCAAAGAGGACATCAAAACGACGGCGACAGGCGCGCAAAGTGGCTCCGCCAACCAGTGAACCAATAATAAAATAGACAAAGAGCGGCAAGCCGCCATTGGTGACCAGGGCTCCCAACAAAGAGAGAATAATGCCGATTACCACCGAGCCACCTGGGATGCCCGCCCGGGCTCCCACAGTCAGAGAGGTCAACGCCGAACCCATGGCAGCCAGAGGCAGATAGATCACCATATTGGCGGGCCAACCCAACAGTTCCACCACCCCTTGACCGGTGGCCAAAGTGACGGTTGACAACAGCGAGGAGATCAAAATAATCGCACCCAAAAGATAAAAGGTGCGTTGATCACGGGGAAAAGAGGTCGAGGTGATCAGGATAAACCAGCGACCGACCAGCAATAATCCCCCCAGGGCAAACATTAACCCCAAGGTGCGCCAGAGCATGGAGTTGGTCCATTGGTGCTGGTGCATCGCTTCCAGTTTGGTGCGCATCTCCTCGGTGACTATGGTGCCTTCGCGTACCACCATCTGCCCATGTCGGGACTGCAAATAGACCGGTTCGACCGCATCATGGGCCAATTTTCGGCGGGCGTGGGTTTCACTATAGTTGTAGACAAGATTGGGTCGGAGTTGTGCGCGTGCCTCTTCCAAAAGCCAATGACGCACCTCACCAGGATATTCACCTAACGTATGATGCAGTTTTTCTTCCATCAAACGGCGCATTCCAGCCATATCCAGCAGTTCAGAGGTGTCAGTGGCTTGTCGTTCCGAACCATCATTCAGGGAACGCACCACATAGAATGGCATACGGGCCAGTTCATCCAGCAACTCAGAGCCTTCCACCACCGCTTGATTTTTCAGATTGCCCAGCCAAGTATGAATGGAGCTGCGCAAGTTTTTCAACTGCGGCATGTTGAGTAGCGCTTGATAGGCAGCCTCCGGGATCTCCTCTTCCAGGCGTTGGGTAAAGCTGTCTCTGCGACTGTCACGCAGGGCTTTGCCCAGGAGTGCTTTGTTATCTGTACCAGCACGGCTTTCCTGATTGCCATCATTGCTGCCGATGTTGTGCATGCTGCGTACACTATCCAGCCAGGCTAACGCCTCATCCAATTGCAGGATGATGGTGTCGATCATCCCGTTATCCCAATCATATACGGGTGGTACACTACTGGCGGCCTGTTGTCGTCTTTGCGTGGTGGTCTCCACATCCTCAACCAGCAGATCGCGGTTGGCTTTGATGTTGCGAATCGCCACCTCCCCCACTTCCGGTAAATAGGGAGGGCGCAGCACCACTGGTGAATAGACCAGGGTCAGGATGAGCAGCAGCAAAGTAAAAGAGAGGAGGTGAACAATGCGAGGAAAGTTAAAGTCACCCATACCGGTGATCTCACTGCGCTGGGTGTCGCGCAGGTTTTGTTTTTGATTGAAGCAAAAGTCAACAAGGTCTTGCCAGAGTTTGAACAATCCTGTCTCCCGGACAATGGCAGGGGGCTAATCCTCCGCCAGGCGAGCAAGCTCTTTTTTGCGTTGTCCGGCTTGTGCTTGTTCATAAGCCTGGACAATCTTGCCCACCAGCGGATGGCGTACCACATCCTGATGTGTGAAATAAACAAAAACGGCCTCTGGTATATTTTGCAAAATTTTGGCCGCTTGCACCAGACCGGATGGTTGCCCTTTCGGCAAATCGATCTGGGTAATATCCCCGGAGATGACGGCACGCGAGCCTTCACCAAAGCGGGTTAAAAACATTTTCATCTGCTCGGTGGTGGTATTTTGTGCCTCATCCAGAATGATAAAAGATTCATCCAAGGTGCGTCCGCGCATATAGGCCAAAGGTGCCACCTCCAGTTCGTTACGCGAAAGCATCCGTTCGACCTTTTCCGGGCCGAGCATGGCATACAGCGCATCGTGCAACGGTCGCAGATAGGGATCCACCTTGGCCTGCAGATCACCCGGTAAAAATCCCAACCGTTCACCTGCTTCCACAGCAGGGCGGGTCAAAACAATTCGTGCCACGCGACCATCCAACCATTGGGTGACCGCAGCAGCAACCGCCAGATAGGTTTTTCCTGTGCCCGCCGGTCCGATGGCAAAGGTCAAATCTGCTTGCTGCAAGGCACGCAGATATTCGCTTTGTTTATTCGTCCGTGGGTAGATCTGGCGTCGCGGTGTGCGCAGTGCCACCTCGCCACTTGGTGGCAGGGCATGAGCTGTTTTGTGCAGAGCGGGTGCGTGCCAGGATTCAGTGTCATCCAAGGCACGAATACCCCGTTCTACCCAATGATGGTCAACAGGATGCCCTTGTTCCAGATCTGCATAAAGAGTTTCTAGCAACTGTCGTACCTTTTTTGCGCGCGTTCGATCGGCGGTGATCAGCACGCCATTGCCTTGTGGCAGCAGCGTCACCTGCAGTTGCTGCTCCAAATGTCGCAGATTATGATCCAAGGCACCACGCAGTTGCACCAGCAAGCGATTATCTGGAAATTCAATCTTTTCTGTCAATAGCTTGTGCACCGGGTTTTTGGGCATGGGCGGTTGCAGCACTCAGAGTGCAGGAGGTGTAGCGCAGTGGCCGCGCAGTGAATTGGCAAAACCTTCACTGATACGTACCGGCACAATGTGTCCAATCCATTCCACAGGGCCAGGAAAATTGACTTTGCGAAAGCCAGGCGTCCGTCCACTCAATTCGCCGCTGCCTTTTTTGGCCACACCTTCGACCAGTACTGATTCGATGCGTCCTACTCGTTGTTGGTTGCGCTGCAGTTGGTGGGCATTCAGTCGCTCTTGCAGACGTGCCAAACGCGCGCTGCTGATTTCGGGAGGAACGGCATCGGCCATGTTGGCCGCCTCTGTTCCAGGGCGGGCAGAGTAGCAGAAGGAGTAGGCATGATCAAAAGAGACCTCCTCTACCAAACGCAGAGTCTCCTGAAAATCCTCTTCTGTTTCCCCAGGAAAGCCGACTATAAAATCGGATGCAATGGCCATGTCAGGATGAACCGCCCGCAGTTTGCGAATCCATGAGAGATATTCCGCCCGATCATGTCCTCGGCCCATGCGCTGCAATATACGATCCGAACCGCTCTGTACCGGCAGGTGAAAATAGGTGCACAATTGGGGAATATCAGCAAAAATATCCACCAGATCCTCATTCATGTCTGCAGGATGCGAGGTGACGAAACGTATCCGTTGCACGCCAGGCAGCAGGGCAACCTGGCGAATCAACAGTGCCAGATCATGGACCACTCCTGTGGCATCCATACCCTGATAGGCGTTGACATTCTGACCGAGCAGTTGAATCTCTTTGGCTCCCTGACCTGCCAGGTGACGCACCTCCTGCAGAATATCCTGTACCGGGCGACTCCACTCGCGGCCACGGGTATAGGGCACCACACAAAAGGCACAAAATTTATTGCACCCCTCCTGCACCGTCACCGAAGCAATCGCTCCGACATTTTGGCTTTGCGGCAGCTCATCAAATTTGGATTCGGGAGCAATTTCAGCATCACAAAGCTGTCCCCCTTCGCGTTCCAAGCGGGACAACATGATCGGTAGACGATGATAGGTTTGTGGACCAAAGACCAGACGCACAAAAGGGGCACGGCGAAAGATCTCTTCCCCACTGGCCTGGGCAACACAACCGCCGACTGCAAACAAGGCAGGTGGCAGACCCGCATTGTGCCGGGCAGTGTTGACCAATTTATGCAAACGGCCCAGTTCGGAAAAAAGCTTTTCTTCCGCCTTTTCCCGAATATGACACGTATTGAACAGAATCAGATCGGCCTGTTCGGGGGTGTCGGTCTGTTGGTAGCCGCAGTTGACCTGCAGTTGATCGACAATTCTGGCTGCATCATATTCATTCATCTGGCAGCCGAAGTTTTTGATATAGAGCTTTTTCAAGGATTGATCATCTGCTCCCGTGTGCAAGACGCTGACGCAGCTCCGGTACCACCCAGGGGGGGACAAAGGGGCTGACATCACCACCCATGGTAGCAATCTCTTTGACCAGCCGGGAAGAGATAAAAGTGGTTGACTCTCCAGCCATCAAAAAGACGGTTTCGACATGGGCATTGAGTTTGCGGTTCATGGCCGCCATCGGAAACTCATACTCAAAATCGGAGATGGCGCGCAAACCGCGCAGAATAAAACCTGCCTGCCGCTGCCGTACAAACTCCACCAACAGGCCATCCATGCTGCAGACTGCGACATTATTCATGGTACAGGTCTGTTTTTCCAGGAAACGGATGCGATCGGGCACAGAAAAGAGCGCCTCTTTACTGGTATTGATGGCGACTGCGACAATCAATTGATCAAACAGAGTGGCGCCTCGTTGAATCAGATCGATATGTCCGAGGGTAACCGGATCAAAGGTACCGGGATAGACTGCAATTCTAGGCATGATTTCTCCTGCTGAGGAGTCAAGTAAAAATCACTTGTACATATGGCGCCGGATTTTGCTACACCTGGCACGAGTGGCATGGCGCACATTGTCGTTCGGTCAGGCATGCAGCATCATCGTCGCTACAGCAAAAGACAAGCAATATCTTCAAGCTGTTCTGCTTGCCTTCGTGGGTCAGCACGCGACACCCTTGTCACTCTGTTTTGCGACCGCGGTGTGCTGCCAAACTGTGATACGGGTATCGCCATAACGGCGATTCTGCAGCAGCAGCCACTCTTCTACGGCAACAGCCTCTGCCAGTGCCTCTTGTTCAGCCGCGACAATTGCACCGGGAGCCAACAGGTCACTCTGCCGCAAACGTTGCACCATGAGCGGTATCCAACCTTGCCGATAAGGGGGATCCATCAACACCAGATCGAAGCGTTTTTGGTGCAATGGGGGGCAAAGCGAGGCTGGCGACTCTTCCAGAGCAATTCTGTTCCAGGTCCGCTCCTGCAGCAGATCTCCTTGAATCAGAGTGCACTGCTGGCGGACGCCGCATAAGGTGACGTTTTTTGCGATCGATTGCACGGCTTTCTGTTGCTGGTCTACAAAAAAAACCTCTCTGGCGCCGCGACTGAGTGCTTCCAGACCCAGCAAGCCGCATCCCGAAAAGAGATCCAGGACACGACTTTCCGCCAGATAGGGTTGTAAAAGTGTAAAGAGAGCCAGGCGAATTTTACCCATGGTGGGGCGAATCCACGGTTCATTGGGTACCGCCAGGCGGCGTCCACGCCATACTCCTCCTGAAATATGGATCATCGCAGCCTAATCCGCAGAGTGGCTGCAAGCATAGTAGGTTGCGGGTGCAAGCCGACTCAAAAAATGCACCAATGCCGGTTCATCCTGCAATAAATCCCCTTCGGTAATGACAGCTTGTGGCTTGCTGGCCAACAGCAGACGGGGAAAAAGACCGATGCTGCGATGCGGAGGTTGCCCGGGAGCTTGTTGAATCTCTACTCCAGTTACGCCGCACGAGGGCGAACGACTTTTCAAGAGCCAACCGGCAATTCCAGCATGCCGTTGCAAGCGCACCTGTCGTGTACACCACTGCTGCAGTTGTTGGGTATAATCGCGCTGGCTGTGCAGAGCACGCAGGCGTGGTTGCAAGGGATCACCTTGCCATTGCATCGGCTCTCGAGGTGTGCCCAAACCGCACTCCTGCTCTGGGCAAAAGGGGATCCACTGCATGTGTGCGGTCAGGGGAGAGTTGGTCAACAGCGGATTCTCTTTATGGCCGCCATCATATCGCACCGGAATGCCCAGCAGACAGGCGCTAATCGCCACACGGATGCGACCAGGTGCAAAAGGGTGCGTGGTGGGCAGGGAGATGCTCATGGTGGGTGCTCGTCAACCATACAGGCAATTGGAGATTATTCTATTTCTTTGCAAACTGTATCATACCATGCCCCAGCAGCAAAGCTCCTGCAAGATCAGGGCAATCGCATTTGAAAATCAGAAAATTATTATGGAGGTCCAGGAGGAGATTATCTCCTCCTGGTGGGTGCAGGGCAAAGCCCTGCTGGAAATGTGCGGCGTTTCAGCAGAAGCGAATGCGAAGCATTCGCGCACGCCGCACAAATTTGTGCCCCGGAGGGGCACGCTCTGGGAGGGCGGACGCCCGACATGCACCGTTTCGCTTGTGGCAACAGTGAGGAAATTGGCAAATGCGCTTGCCCTGCCTGCAAGAATGGAAAAGAAACAGTATGTTCAGACAATGCCTTGCTATTGTCTGGAATGCGCTTGCCCTGCCTGCAAGAATGGAAAAGAAACAGTATGTTCAGACAATGCCTTGCCATTGTCTGGAATGCGCTTGCCCTGCCTGCAAGAATGGAAAAGAAACAGTATGTTCAGACAATGCCTTGCTATTGTCTGGTGAGCATGTCAACATCCTAGACCGGTTGTACAACGGGAACACGTGTTGCAAGTTCGTGTTTTTTATGGCAAAGGACAACGGTATGGCACGTTCCTCCTTCAAAGAGTCCATCATCCGCCAATCAGAGCTTTTTTCCGCCCTTTCTCCCGTACAATGGGAGAGTCTTCGCAAGGAAGCCTCGATTATCACTCTGAAACGGGATGAATATTTGTTTGCTGAACACGATGCCGCCGATCGTTTTTTTATGGTGGCACGGGGGATGATCAAGCTGTTTCTGCTCTCGGACGAAGGGCAGGAGAAGGTATTGCGCATTGTCAATTCGGGTCAGACCTTTGGCGAGGCGCTGATGTTTTTGAAAAAAGGACGCTATCCGGTGCATGCGGCTGCACTGCAGACCAGCGATATCTATTCGTTCAAATGTTCGGTATTTTTGAAGATATTGCGCGAGTCGCCGGAGACCACGTTTCGCTTGCTGGGGTTGCTGAGCTGCCGCCTGCAAAGCCAATTGCAAGAGATTGATGGCATTACTCTGCAAAACGCTCCCTGTCGTTTTGTGCGTTATCTGCTGGAACATGTTCCTGAAGAGCAAAAAGGCTCGGCAGAGGTGACCCTCACCATTCCGAAACAGGTGTTGGCAGCCCACATCTCTGTGCAACCGGCCTCTTTCTCCCGTCTGCTCCGTGATTTGGCGGAACGGGGTTTGATACGGGTAGCCGGTCACACCATTCATATTCCCAATGTCAGCAATTTGCGCAGCCAATTTGGTTCCTGCAATCGCTAATGGCTTGCGGTTTAGCCCAATCCCAAAATCTTTAATTTGCGATGCAGAGCCGAACGCTCCATACCGATAACTTCGGCAGTACGGGAGATGTTGCCCTGTTGCCGATCCAATTGTGCCTGCAAATAGACCCGTTCAAACATCTCTCTGGCATCACGCAGATTGTGTTCCAACAGCTCCTGCCACGGTTGGCCCACATCCGGCAGCTCCCGCTTGTACAGAAAATCGGGCAGGTCGCTGGGTTCAATCCGTTCACCGCTGGCCATGATCAGCAAACGCTCTACCAGATTTTTCAGCTCCCGTACATTGCCCGGCCAATGATAATTTTGCATGGTAGCCAACGCTTCGGCAGAAAAATGCCGGGTTTGCACCATATTGGCCTGCTGCATGGCAATAAAATGTTCCACCAGAAGCGGAATATCCTCCAAGCGTTCCCGCAAGGGCGGAATATGCAGCGGGATGACATTCAGCCGATAATAGAGATCCTGGCGAAAACGTCCTTCGGCAATCTCTTCCTCCAAATTTTTATTGGTGGCGGCGATAACCCGCACATCCACCCGTATCGGCTGTTGCCCTCCCACCCGTTCAATCTGTTGTTCCTGGAGGGCGCGCAAGATTTTTGCCTGCATTTTCAGTGGCATATCACCAACAGCATCCAGAAACAGTGTGCCATGATTGCTCTGTTCAAAGCGTCCTGGCTGCACAATGGTGGTGCCGTCTGGTCCGCTTTTTTCCCGGCCAAACAGTTCGGTTTCAATTGCTTTTTCGGGAATGGCCGCCGAATTGACAGCAATGAAGGGGGCGTTGGCGCGTTTGGAGAGTTCATGTACCCGACGTGCCGCCACCTCTTTACCCGTACCATTTTCTCCAATCAACAAAACCCAGCCATCGGTGGGAGCCATGCGGCGAATCTGTTGCTCCAAAGCCTGCATCACCGGTGCGGTACCGATCATCGCGGGGGCATTTTCAATCCGTGCCCGCAAGGCACGGTTTTCCCGGAGCAGCAGCCATTCGCGAATCGCCCGGCCTAAAAGCAGCAGAATCCGATCCAAAGAGAGCGGTTTTTCCAGAAAATCATAGGCTCCTTCTTTGGTTGCAGTAACCGCTGTTTCGATTGTGCCGTGTCCCGACATCATGATCACAGGCACATCTGCATTGAGCTCTTTGCCAATCTCCTGTTGCTTGAAACGACGCAAGGTCTCCACCCCATCGATACCATCCATCCAGATGTCCAGCAGGACAGCAGAAACAGGGTGGGTGCTTAACAGTTCCAGAGCGGCTTCACCAGAGGGAGCCTCCAGGACTGCATATTGCTCATCTTCCAGAATGCCCCGCAAACTGGTACGAATCGATTCCTCATCGTCAACAATCAAGATGGTATGGTTCATGCTGTTCGGCTCCACTCCCTGGCCAAAGCGTTTTCCTCGACAAGTGAGGTCTGGGTATTATCCGGGAAGGAGGGTGCGCTGCAAAGGTAATTTAATCTCCACCAGTGTCCCTCCCCATGACGAATCGGTAATGCGAATGCTGCCACCATGATCTTCGATGATTTTTTTCACAATAGGTAATCCCAAACCGGTGCCTTTTTTCTTGGTGGTAAAATAGGGCTCAAACACCCGGTCACGATGCGCCGGCGCAATACCGGCACCACTATCGGCAACCTGTATCAAAACCCATTCACCATCCGCAGAAAGATCAGTCACAATGGCCAGATGCGCCTCTTGGCCACGTTCGGCCATGGCTGCCAGACTGTTGCTGATCAGGTTGGTGATCACCTGTTTCATCTGACTGCGATCATGCGGGCAACGCTTGATTTGTTTATTGAACTGGGTCGTGACTGCAACCTTATTCAATTCCGCCGCGTGCAAGCGCAAAGCCTCGCCTATGGTGACCATAATCTCTTCATCGTGCAGATTAGGTCTGGGCAGACGGGAAAAAGTGGAAAATTCATTCACCAGAATGCGCAACTCTTCCACCTGATTGATGATGGTTTCTGTTCCTTCATCCAAAACCCGCCAGTCGCGCCGTTCTTTATTGGCAGGTAGCAGATATTTACGGCGCATGCGCTGCGCCCAGAGCTGGATCGGGGTCAAAGGATTTTTGATTTCATGGGCGATGCGTCGCGCCACTTCGCTCCAGGCGTGGGTGCGTTGGGCGATTAATACCTCGGTCAAATCATCAAAAGTAAGAATAAAAGCCCGATTTTCTCCATCATCCTCTTCCAGAAAGGTGAGACGCGCCAGCAGAGTTTTTGGTTTTTCCGGTCCCTGAATCTGGATCTGCAGCGACGGATTTTTACTGGATAAAGTGGCCAGATCCTCTGTCTCCAGTGTGCGGTTGCTTGTTGCGCTGCTCAATGTACGGTTGTGATGAGTAGTGCGGGTCTGTCCGTGCTGCAACAGAGTGGGCATAACCTGCAATAATTCTGGTGGCAGAACCATACTATAGGGTTGTCCCAATGCCTGCTCCGCCGCACAATTGAGCAACATTCCGGCAGCCGGGTTCATCAAGGTGATGGCATCGTGTCGATTGACACTGACCACTCCGGCAGAAATATTGCCGACTATGGCAGCCAGATAACGACTGCGCTCCTCCAGCAGAGCATTGGTGCTTTGCAGTTCATGACGGTTTTCGTTCAATTTTTGGGTCATGGCATTAAATGATGCCATCAAAGCGGCCAACTCATCATCGCCGGTGACCGACAAGGTCACCGAAAGGTCGCCAATTGCCACTTTGCGTGTGCCGACCACCAGTTCGGTGATCGGGTCGGTCAACTCATCGGCGATGTGTAAACCTGACCAGATGGCCGCCAACAGCAGCAGCAGGGAGATCAAGGCCAGCGTCACCGTATGATTGGCTTTCAACAGGCCATGGGAAGCGCGCATGCGATGGTAGTGAACATAAACCGATTCGACGGTATCCATTTGCCCAAGAATTTGTCGATCGATCCAATGGCCGACAGAGAGAAACAGATCTTCACCCAACATGACAAAGGCCCGTACCCGGTCGCCGCTATCATTGGTGCTCAGCAACGAGCGGGTGGTGCCATCGGTCAAGGGTGTCAAATCGGGAATCGGATCCAGTGGCAGACTGCCCGCGCTGGCGATGCGGGTGCGATCCTGCCGAAAAATAGTAATTTCATCCAAACCGCGCGCTTCGCGTTCTGCCTCCAGGGCAGCAGAGGCTGCTTCATCATCCTGCAGGGCCAAAGCGGTGGTGATGGCCCGGTTGCGGATGATCGATTCGGCATCATGACGGATCACCCGTTGATTTTCCCGATAGTAGGATTTTGATACCTCCAGAGAGTTGGCCAATGCCAGCGAGATCTGTTCAGAAAACCAGGTGTCCACACCCCTGTTGAGAAAATTGACCGAGAGGATGGCCACAATCAGGGTAGGGACCAAGGAAAGAGCTACAAACATCAAGGCCATACGGGTGCGCAAGCGCGAGCCTGTGCGTCTCTGACGGCGATCCAACCACAGGCGGTGCAGGTTGCGGACAACCAGCACACCCAGCAAAAGAACCAGAAACAGGTTGACATAGAGGAGCACCAAAAAAAACATGCCATATTTGCCGCTCTCCATCGTGGCGATACCACGTAATCCCTGTCCAGTCAAAACAGTGATGACTACTACCGCAAACAGTAGTGGCAAAATCCAGGTGCGTAAATTTTTTGCTGAAGGTTTCATGGCAGATAGGGGGTGTGCAGATAAAATTGACCGGACTGACCCAGGTTAAACCATTGATCAAGCAGATGGAAAAGATGCGACAGATCCTCTTGTTCCAGTGTCAAATCCACTTTCAGACGGTAGTTGTAGCGGGAGGAGAGATGGCTTTTTTTATCGTGCAGGGTGGCCATGGCTATATAGCGTGGTGCACCCAGAAAATTCATCGCTTCATCGGGATTGCCGGTATATTGAATCTGCCCGCTTTGTCCATCCAGCATTTCAAAGCGGTGGGTGATCAGACGAAAACGCAGGCGCCGTTTGACAATGGTTTGCGCCAGACGCAGATCCGGGAGCAAACTGTTTTGTTGATACAAACGAAAGCGGTAGGTGGCCCAAAGAGGCTCTCCGTTATTCAAAAACTCCATCAAACGCTTTAATATGGTGGAATCCAACTCAGCGCGTACATAGAGCTTGTCCCCCTGTTTGAACAGTGCGGCTTGCTGAATGACGCCGGGTTGTGTAGGCGCTTTGTTTTCGCGACAGGTGAGAAGATGGGAACCCTGGCAGAGAAAAGGCATCTCTTTGCTGTCGGTACAGCCAGCCAGGGGGAGTAGCAATACAATCAGTCCAATCAGTACAGCGGGAAAGGCATGAAAGAGCTTACCAGGAGCCTGCTGCAGAGGGGCGCGTGAGCTGTTGTTGCAGCATTGCATGCCTTTTGCTGATCCTCGCATCCTGTTCTGATGTAGCGATTATGACAAAGGATGCCACTTCCTGAACAGCACAATCACCTTTTGCCAGCAGCTTTCCTGCTTTGCGATTGTATCAGGCGGTCAGACCCATGGCCGGAGCCAGTGCTTCCATCGGAGTGGGCAATTCAAGGGATGAACGTTCGCTTTCGCGCAGATATTGGGCAACCCGCTCTCCTTCCACAAACTCCCAGGCATTGGCGTGCGAGAGCAGTTTGCGCAGCAGAGTATTATTCAGGGCATGACCGGAACGCACCCCCTTGAAATGGCCGATCACCGGATGACCGAGCAGATATAAATCACCAATGGCATCGATCATTTTATGATGCACGAACTCTTTTTCATAACGCAGTCCGCCTTCATTGAGGATGCGAAAATCCCCCATCACAATGGCATTGTCCAGCGAACCACCGCGAGCCAGACCATTGGAACGCAACTGCTCCACCTCTTTCAGGAAGCCAAAAGTACGCGCCCGGCTGATCTCTTTGATGAATGTGGTTTCGTTGATGTCCAGATCCTCTTCCTGTTCGGAGAGCAAAGGATGGTCAAAATCGATGCGAAAACTGACGCGAAAACGATCATTGGGTTCAAAAGAGGCCCTTTTATTGCCCTGAACCACAGAAACAGGCCGTTTGATGCGGATCCACCGTTTATAAGCCTTTTGTTGCACGATGCCAGCACATTGAATGAGAAAGACAAAAGGAGCGGCACTGCCATCCATAATGGGGATTTCGGGACCATCCAAATCGACATAGGCGTTGTTGACACCCAGGCCAGCAAAAGCCGCCAACAGATGTTCAACCGTTGAGACACGCACACCATCGGTATTGGCCACTGTAGAACAGAGTCTGGTATCTACCACGTTTTGCACCTTGGCCGGGACCAAAGCCCCTTTCATATCCGTGCGGTGAAAAACGATTCCGGTATTTGCCGGGGCCGGACGCAAGGAAAGATAGACCTTCTTGCCGCTGTGCAGGCCAATCCCCGTGCAACGAATGGTATTCTTTAAGGTCCGTTGGAAAATCATTATGGCAGTTCCCAGTGAAAAATGTTGGCCCGGTGCATCACTCATTGTGTCATGGATCGTAACCCGCCGTTAACAGCTACCCTTCGGGTGTCATTTTTTTGGGGGTGTGATCCGGGAGGTGTCAAAAAATCTGTTGGAAAGGGTGTCAAAACTGCGTTCCAGAAGATTTTCGTTAACCTGACATTCGTTTCAGCAATCCTGGTGCCAATAATTGAATATAAAAGATGATTTATCCAGGAAAAGGGGATGGTACTTTTTTTTGTTTGGAAATGGAAGGAAAAAAGAGCTTTTGCCCGTTTCTTGACTGCTCAGGTATATGTAAAGAAAGGAAAGTGGCTGTTCAAGAGGGGCTACAGGGATGCGAGTAAAATTTGACAAATAGATGTTTTATTGGTTGCAACCGGCTCTTTCTCCCTCTCTTTCCGCCTTTTTTTGTGCGTTGAGAAAGAGAGAGAGGTGACAATTTTTTTACAAGTCTTTACCTGAGCAACTTAGTCCATCTGCCGACGCAAGAAGGTCGGTACGTCAAACGAGTCTTCCGAATTGATCTGGTCCAAGGTGTGATCCAGATTGACGGGGCGACGTGTTGTAGTACTGGTTGTCCGATTGCTGCGATACTCCTCTTGCGCAGCAGGCACAGGTGCGACCGCCGGTTTGCGTTGCTGTTGTGCCGGAATGGGGGCTGCTGCAGCATTGGCAGCGGCGGTATAGCGGCGTGGTTGTTGCTGTCCTGTCTGCCCATAAGAGGGCTGCCCATAGTGCGGGGCTTGCGGATAATGAGAGGCTGTACTGCCCTCCCGTTTGTTGCTGGGGAAGGCCATTTTTTCGGCAGTTCCAATACCGGTGGCAACCACAGTCACCCGGACCGTATCTTCCATGGCTTCATCCAATACGGCGCCAAAGACAATAATCGCATCTTCGTGTGCCATATCACGCACCACCGTTGCCGCCTCATCCACCTCTTGCAGTGAGAGATTATAACCGCCAGTGATATTGATCAATACCCCACGAGCGCCATGGATGGAGACATCATCCAACAAAGGACTGGAGATGGCATGGGTAGCGGCATCCAAAGCCCGTGTATCGCCACTGGCTTCGGCAGCTCCCATCATCGCCTGTCCCATCTCATCCATGACCGTGCGTACATCGGCAAAATCAACGTTGATCAATCCTGGCACGGTAATCAAATCGGTAATACCGCGAACCGCCTGATTCAACACATCGTCAGCACGACGAAACGCCTCCAGAATAGTGGTGTTTTTGCCAACAACCGCCAACAGCTTCTGGTTGGGGATGGTAATCACCGTATCCACATGTTTGCGCAGCTCATCCAGCCCCTCTTCGGCAAAACGGTAACGCCGTTTACCCTCAAAGTTGAATGGCTTGGTGACAACAGCGACAGTAAGTATGCCCAACTCTTTGGCAATACGGGCAATAATGGGTGCTGCCCCGGTGCCGGTACCGCCGCCCATGCCTGCCGTAATAAAGACCATATCGGCACCATCCAGGCTTTCACGAATACGATCCTGGCTCTCTTCCGCAGCGCGCATGCCCACTTCCGGTTTGGCCCCTGCACCCAAACCACGGGTAACATTTTCACCAATTTGGATCCGTGTGGGGGCCAGATTGCGGGCCAATGCTTGGGCATCGGTGTTGGCAACGATAAATTCAACTCCATCCAATTGGGATTGAATCATATTATTAATAGCATTGCCGCCGCCCCCGCCAACGCCGATAACTTTGATCCGTGCATCCAGATGATTGCCCTGTCCAAAATCTTCGATGATCATCGAAATCCCCCAAGGAGAAAGACCCTCTTACCCAACAGCGTGTTGCCGCTATATGGAAACGCGCTGATTCGTTATGCTTTTATTGTATCTGTACAGCTAAAATATTTCACCCAGCCAGGAGCGCATTCGGTGAAAGATTCCCTGCACCGATTGATGGTTGCCCCCTTGTGGGGCCATTTGCCGGGAAATCTCTTTTTCGTTACGGCTGGCAAACATCACCAGACCGACTGCGGTAGCATAAACAGGACTGTTGACCACATCGGTCAAACCGCCAATACCCTGAGGGGTGCCTCGGCGAACCGGCTTGTTGAACACCTCTTCTGCCAATTCAACCATACCCTCAGTAATGGAAGATCCTCCTGTCAGCACCACTCCGGCAGCCAACTGCTCCTCAAAGCCTGAACGGGCAATCTCTCGGCTGACCAGAGTAAACAGCTCCTCGACTCTGGGTTCGATAATTTCCGCCAGAATATGTCGTCCCAATGAACGGGCCTTGCGGTCACCGATGCTGGGAACTTCAATGCTCTCTTCCGGGTTGACCAGAGAGGAGAGGGCGCAGCCATATTTGCGCTTGATCAACTCCGCCTCACGGGTAGGTGTGCGCAAGCCGACGGCAATGTCGTTGGTGAGGTGATCACCGCCGATGGCCAACACGGCGGTATGTTTGATGTGACCTTCGCTGAAGAGGGCGATGTCGGTGGTGCCGCCACCGATATCCAGCAGGCAGACCCCCAACTCTTTTTCATCCGGGGTGAGTACCGCTTCGGCAGAGGCCAACTGTTCGAGGATAATATCGCCAACATCCAGTCCACAACGATTGACACATTTGATGATATTTTGTGCAGATGCAACTGCTCCGGTGACGATATGGACACGAGCTTCCAGCCGTACACCAGACATGTTCAACGGCTGTTTGATCCCATCCTGGCCGTCGAGAATATACTCTTGCGGGATAATATGGAGAATCTCCCGGTCCATCGGGATATTGTGTGCTCTGGCGGCGTCCAAAACCCGTTGGATGTCGCTGGCGGTGACTTCACCATCTTTGGTTGCCACCACGCCGTTGGAGTTACCACTTTTGATATGGCCTCCGGCGATACCCGCATAAACCATGCGAATCTCCACGCCGGCCATCATCTCTGCCTCTTCCACCGCCATGCGCATGCTTTCCACGGTGGAATCGATGTCGATCACCACACCCTTGCGGAGGCCGCGGGAGGGATGAGTGCCCACGCCAATGATGTCAAGACGTCCATCAGGCTGCTGATCGGCAACGATACAACAAATTTTTGTTGTACCTATATCCAAGCCAACAATCAGATTTTGGTCCTGTACAGGCATAGCCTATCCACTCGCAGGAGATTAACAACCAACTTCCCTATTTCCAGGAAATCATTTTCCCGGTTCGCAAAACTCTTCTGGCTCTTCTTACCATTATCGCCTTACTAATGGAAGGGACAATGATCAAAAAATTAGCCTTAAAGAGCAAATCGTACCATCGCCTTGCCTGAAATGCGCAACTCCACTTGTCGTACTTTGCGATCCAAAATCGCATACTGTTCTTGCAGCTTTTTCAGCAATTCCAGTTCCTGGTCAATACGTTTGGAAAGCAACAGTTTAATCCCCTGTTTGGTATACAGAGTCCATCGCCCACCGGGATAACTGACCGCCTCGGAAATCCGTCCTTGCAGCCAAGCATGCTTGCTGAGCAGATTGATCAGCCAGACCACTTGCGTTGCTTTTTCTTCTCCTGGTGCCGAAACAATAATCGGCAGCATTAACGGATCCTCTTTTTCCATCGGTTTGATGGTGGCGCCATACTCATCAACCAAAAACAGGCGATCTCCCTCTCTGACCATCCCTACGGCCACCTTTTCCACCACCCGAATCATCAGGATGGAGGGAAACTGCCGTTTGACGTGTACCGAGCGGACCCAGGGCAGACTCTCCAAACGCGCCTGCACCTGTTTGGGCTGCACGCTTAACAGATTACTGCCTTTTTCAACCCCGATGGTATCGGTTGCCAACGTCAGCGGTGTGTTGACCAAACCGGAAACACGCATCTCCTGGAGCGGAAACCAACCAGGTTTGTTGATCTCCCGCCAACCTGCCACCATCGTGGTCAACAAAATGATCAACAAAAAAAAAGCTATTTGTGAACGCAACATGAATCCAAGGTTGCTCCTGCCAGGATACGTTGCGCCATCTCCTCAAAGGCGATACCGCTTGCTGCTGCCGCCTTTGGGGCCAAGCTGGTTTCTGTTTGACCGGGAATGGTATTGATCTCCAATACCCAGGCCGTTCCTTGTGCATCCATGATCATATCCACCCGATACAGACCGCGACATCCTAAAACATTGCCAGCAGCCAATCCCGTGGCAGTTGCCTTGTTTCTCTCTGCTTCCGAAAGAGAGGGGCTCGGAATCAGATAGCGGGTGCGTCCGGGGGTATATTTGTTTTGATAGTCAAAAAACCCACTTTCCGGGCGAATCTCAATCAAAGGCATGGTCATGCCATCCAGCACCGCCAAGGTGATCTCATGACCCACAATCTCTTGTTCCAGTATAATGTCCGCCTCTGTACCCATCGGGGCCGCAGCATGGGCGGCTGCCTGCAGTGCTGTTTCCAACTCGGCCACATCGCCAACACGGCAAATACCTACGCTGGAACCGGCAGAGGAGGGTTTGACAAACAAAGGAATACCCTGCCATGCCTCGCTGAGATGGCTGCGTTGCTCAGCGCTTAACGCTGCTCCTGCCGCGAGACGCAACTCTTCCCAGGCCGGTGTGGCAATTCCAGCGGCTTGCAACAAGCGTTTGCTCAGTGCCTTGTTCATGCAGATGGCAGAGGCGGTTACGCCAGAGCCGGTATAGGGAATCTGCATGACCTCCAATAATCCTTGTATGGTCCCATCCTCGCCAATCGGTCCATGCAAAGCGATAACAGCCACTTCAATGCCATGCTCCAGCAGTTGCCTGGGCAGATCACGACCGGATTGCGTATCGATGGCAACTGCCGTATAACCCAAACGCTGATAGGCAGAGAGCAGTGCTGCCCCGCTGCGCAGACTGACTTCCCGTTCGCTGGAGGAACCACCCAGCAAGACACCAATTTTTTTCCCTTTATCCACTGTCAAGCCTATTCCGGGTGCTGGGTGTTAGTCGGAGAGCAACCCCTCACTGCCAACAATTTTTACTTCTAAAGCCAATTCAACGCTGCCAGATTGCCAGACCCGACTGCGGATATGTTCAATCAATCTCCGCATCTCACTAGCCTGCGCTCCACCCAGGTTGAGCAAAAAATTACAATGTTGTTCAGAAACCTGCGCTTGTCCTTCGCGGGCGCCGCGCATGCCCACCCTCTCAATCCATTGCCACGCCTTTGCTCCCATAGGCGGATTTTTGAAGGTGCTGCCAGCCGATGGATAGCGCAAGGGCTGTGCCTCCCGTCTTTGGCGATTCAAGCTCCGCATCCGCTCCCGTATGCGTTGTGGATCATCGCGGCGCAAAGAGAAGAGAGCTGATACAAAAAGCCAATCCTGGGCAATTCCACAGCTTCGGTAGCCCATGCCCATCTCTGCGACAGTCAAGGTGTGGCGTTGACCCTGCGTATCCAATACCTCACACGAGCTTAAAAGGGCTTGGATGTCACTGCCATACGCCCCGGCATTCATGCGCAACGCACCACCAACAGTACCAGGAATGCCTCCTAAAAATTCGGCACCGCTCAAACCGTTTTGGCGGGCAAAATGGGCCAGCGAGCGGGTATCAACACCTGCATCTGCGCGAATTTGTACAATTTCATCATCAGGGTGTCCGCTGAGCAACTCCAGACGATTCAGATAGCGCCTCAGCTCCAAGACTACCCCAGTAAAGCCATTATCGTCAACCAGCAAATTGCTGCCACCACCCAGAATGAGACGCGGCAAGCCATCAGGCCAATGGGCCAACAACTGTTGCAACTCCGTTATGGAGCGCGGCTGCAATAGCCAACGGGCAGGACCACCAATTTTCCAGGTTGTCCGCCCAGCCAAAGATACCTGCTCAAGTATAGGGAGTTTCAGGCTGGCAATCCAGGTATTATTGCGAGTCAGATCTACTTTTCTGTCCATTATATTGACAAAAATAAATTTCCAAAGGCAACATTTCAGCCAACATGAAAGGAAAATAGCCTATGCTTCGGCAAAATTGCGGGCTTTTTTGGTAATACTGCCAGCACCCAGAAACACGACCACATCACCTGGCAGTAAAAATTCCTCCAGTTGTGAACGGCCTTGCTGCAGAAAATCACCATCAGGAAGCGGAAAGGTAACAACCTCGCTCTGTTCGGCAATCCCCTCCAGCAACTGTTGACGCATGGCATCGGGAGTCAGATGAGCCAGCGGACTCTCTCCTGCCGGATGGATGCGATCCACCAAAACCAGATCGGCTTGCCGGAAACAGGAGAGAAATTGCGGCAGCAGGGATTGCACCCGGCTGTAGCGATGCGGTTGAAACAAGGCTACCAGACGGCGTTCCGTGCCGAAGCCTTCGCGTACCCCTTGCAGCGTCGCTGCTATTTCGGTGGGATGATGGGCATAGTCATCAATGATCACCCGTTCCGGGGTGTTGCAGAGCAGATCAAAGCGCCGCCGTACCCCCTTGTATTGATCAAGCGATTGGTCGATGACCGGCCAGGGAATCTCCAACTCCAAAGCGACAGCAATGGCCGCCAAGGCATTGCTGACATTGTGCCGACCGGGCAGAGCCAAGCCAACCTCACCCAGGATTGAGCTCTTGCCACTCACCGGATCCAGACGTTGCACGGCAAAACGGGTACGCTCCCCTTCGCGCCGAATCTGCACGGCTTGATAATCGGCACCATCCTGCAAGCCATAAGTAATCACCCTTTTATCGGTCAAGCGGGGCAGTAGTGCTGCCACCTCTGGATGA
>NZ_RXIU01000001.1:61761-72815 GCF_004217665.1 Candidatus Magnetaquicoccus inordinatus
GCCAGATGGTGTCGTGCGATTGCGCCGTCATCAAAGGGATGGTTGCCCTCGGCGGTGATTTGCACGGTTTCATGACCTTTGCCGACCAAAAGGAGGGCATCACCTGGAGAGGCCATCGCCAAGGCTGTATGGATGGCCTGTTGGCGATCGGCTATGTCGATGATCTGTGCCGCGGATCCGAGACAACCTGAGCGCACCTCCTGGCGAATGGTCGTCGGATCTTCTGAGCGCGGATTGTCGTCAGTGATCAAGACTATATCGGCCAGGCGGGCCGCTATCTCTCCCATCATCGGACGTTTCCCCCGATCACGATTGCCGCCACAGCCAAAAAGCAGAATAATCCGTCCAGAGGTTAAACTGCGGGTGCTGTGCAACAGTCGTTCCAAGGCATCGGGAGTGTGTGCATAATCGACCAATACCGCAAAAGGTTGGCCGGCTTGGATGGTTTGCATGCGTCCGGGTGCCGGTCGAAAGTGCGCAAGCCCTTGCGCAATATCTGGCAAAGAGATTCCCAAATGCCAACTGGCTGCCGCTGCCGCGATGGCATTGGCGACATTAAAGCGCCCAGGACTAGGGAGAAAAATGGCAGTCTGCCCGGCAGGAGAGTGCAGGCAAAAGCGCGACTCTTGCCAGGAGAGTTGGATGTCGGAGGCACAAAAATGGGCACTCTTGGGGAAAGGTGCTGCCGGTTCGCCAGGGCACTCCAGTTGAAAGGTGGCCAAGGGCATCTGTTCCTGACAGCGTTCTGCCAAGGTTACCCCCCAGTGATCCTCTATGCCAATGACGGCATGGGCCGGTTGATCCCGCTCAAAAAGAGCTGCCTTGCTGGCAAAATAGGCTTGCTCTGTTTGATGATAATCCAGATGATCACGGGTCAGATGGGTAAAGATGGCCACTTGCCAGTGGATGCCGGCTGTGCGTCTTTGCTCCAGGGCATGGGAGGAGACCTCCATAACCACCACACGACATTGGGCTGCGGCCAAGCGCTGCAGAGTAGCCTGCAAGGCAATGGGATCTGGCGTCGTCAGCGGATTAGGCAGGTTGATGCCTGGCCCACGGATGCCGGTAGTGCCTATGACGCCCACTTTTCCGCGATAGCTTTCCTGCTCTTGCAGGATGGCTTCGAGCATGGCGGCGGTGCTGGTTTTGCCGTTGGTACCGGTGATGGCCACCATGGTCATGTTGCGGCTGGGATGACCATAAAAGGCGCTGGCGAGCAGGGCGAGGGCGACACGTGGTTGCGGGTGAATCAGTTGGCTGACCTGTTCGGGCAATTGCAGCGAGCCATCATGCAGAATGGCCAGCGCACCGGCTGCCAGAGCCTGTTCGACAAAGTGGGCCCCAGAGGTGGAGCTGCCAGAAAGTGCGGCAAAAAGATAACCGGGCTGCACCTGGCGCGAGTCGGCGCTCAAGCCATTGATGATGCGCTCTGCTCCATGCCAGGAGACTCCCGGACAGGCAGCGGCCAAGGTGTGACAAGAGTGGGAAAAAGTCATCGACCTCTCTTTTGCAACAAATCATTGCCCAAGCAGGGAGCAGCAGGAGTGCGGAGAGCAAGCACAGGAGGCTCCAGACCATTATTCCAGGAAAAGATGGGTCTCTCCCTCTGCTGTCTTTTCGACACGCACGACCCGACCATGGCCTTCGATACGTGGTACGACTGACTCTCTTTTCAGTTGTTCCAAGGCGTCGGCCAAACTGAGATGCAGCAGCGGTGAAGGTGGTTCAGGAGGTGGTTCTGCTTCACCTTTTTTCTCGCCTTTTTTCTCCCCTTTTTTGTCTGGTTTGCCGCCAGCATGCGCCTGTTTATCGTTCTTGTCTGCTTTTTCTCCCGGCTTCAGGCTGGTTTTGTTATCCATCTTTGGTGCGGTTTTGCCATCACTCTTATGGGCAGCATGCTGCTCCTCTTTTTTTCCGCTCTCCATTTTTTTGTCGTTGGAGGCATCCATCATGGCAGGCAGCTCTGGATCAATCCGGTGTTCGGGAAAAATTGAGAGCAGTGGCAAGATCTCCTGCGCGATCTCCCGGAAGATGGGGGCTGCAACCAATCCGCCATAGAAGACCCCTTTGGGTTCATCGATGCCCACATAAATCAACAATTTTGGTTTATCCGCCGGGACAAAACCTACAAAGGAGGAAAAATAGTGACCACGCACATAACCTTGACTGCCAATCGCTTTGCGGGCGGTACCGGTCTTGCCAGCCACGGTATATCCTTCCACACGTGCTTGCGGTGCCGTTCCTTCCGGTCCGACCGCCAGAGCAAGTATCTGCCGCATGGTGGCAGAGGTTTCCGGTTTGATCACCCGATGTGGTTCAGGGCGTTCACTGGGAACCAATTTGCCTTGAATCATCCGTCCTGAGATCAAATGGGGTTTATAGAGCAGACCGCCATTAATCGCTGCGGCTGTGGCGGTGGCAATCTGCAACGGGGTGGCGGTGATGCCATAGCCGTAGGAGCGGTTGGCCAAACCGACAATACGGTAGGCGGTAATATCGGGCACTGCACCCGGTGATTCGTTGCTGAAGCCAACCCGAGTGGCTTTGCCAAAGCCATAATTACCGATATAACGATCCATATTGGCGTTGCCAATCAGCAGGCCGATTTTGGCAGCACCGACGTTGGAACTGGTTTCCAAAATCTGTTCGACAGTCAACCAGCGTTTGCCCTGGTGAAAGTCACGAATGGTGCGACCGCCGATACGCAGGGTACCGCCATGTACGTCAAAAGCGGTACTGGGTTTGACCAGGCCAAGATCCAGAGCAGCAGAGACAGTAAAGGTCTTGAAAGTGGATCCGGGTTCATAGGCATCGGCGATGGCACGATTGCGTCGGTCATCGGCCTTGCTGTCGCTCAGATTATTGGGATTGAATCCGGGTTGATTGACCATGGCATAAATATCACCGTTGTTGGGATTCATCACGATGACCACGCCCCCTTTGGCATGGGCTTTGGTAACCCCTTTGAGCAAGGTTCGATAGGCGATATATTGAATATTGCTATCGATAGTCAACAACACATCGTTGCCAGGTTTTGCCGGTTCGATAATTTTACCGGTAGGCATGGGGCGACCCAGGCGATCATGGGCAAACAGACTTTCTCCTGGTTTGCCACGCAACTCTTTTTCCAGAGAGCGTTCCAATCCCTCCACCCCATGTCCATCAAAATCGGTAAAACCGAGAATATGGGAAGTGATTTCGCCAACCGGATAAAAACGCTGCACCTCAGGTGTCAAAAACAGGGAGGGATCTTCCAACTGCTGGATGCGATGGATCACCATGGGAGTCAATTGATGTTGCAGCACCGGAAACGATTTTTTGCGTGCTGATTTCAGCCGTTGTCGCAGTTGATCTTCCGGCCATTGAATCAGGGGGGCCAACTGTCTGGCCAACAAATCGGGCTCTTCCATACGATCCACATCAACCGATAGCGATTTGACCGGCAGACTGACCGAAAGTGTTTTGCCGTTGCGATCCATGATCCGACCCCGGTAGGCCGGTACAACCACCTTTTTGCGATACTGGTTTTGTGCCTTTTCCTTCAGCATGCCATGTTGGATGACGGTCAGGTCCACCGCCCGATAGGCCAAAACCAGAAAGACAAAGACAAAGCAACCCTGTAAAAAATAAAAGCGTTTGCTCAAGGATTCCGGGGCAAGAGCAGGTACCGGCAGATGCGTTCTACGGGCCAGAAAATGGGGTACCCCTCTGGGGACAGAGAGGGAGGGCATTGGCATGCGCGGACGCGGTGAGGCGGGTGTGGCAGCCCGTTTTTCGCCAGCGGTTGGCCGATTGGCTGGTGCACTGCCCAGCAGCCACAATAGTCCACGACTGATGGATTTTCCCAACGGAGCTTTATTGTTCCGCAGAGTGGAGGAGTCGCGACCGCTGCTCGCACGCTCTTCGCTGCGGGGGCTGGCCGGGCGACGGCGTACCACCAAGTGTTTGCCCAGCGCAGTCAGGGTATCGCGAATGGGATGGGTTCTGGTTTTTGCAGCCGCTTCGCGGATGGGGGCAGTATATTGGCTGCTTGGTGCAGCCTCTGGTGGGCGTTTTTCGCTGCTGCGGCCTCTGCTGACCATGCTTTTGGCCCGCTCTGCCCATTGTTGACCGTTGTGGAGCACCTGCTTTGCCAGAGTGGCGGCGCGTCGTGTACTGGCTCTCTCTGCACTGGATACAGGGGGTTCAGAAATTGTTTTTCGGCTGGCTGTGCGTTGCCTATTGTTCAAGAGCTTTTTGGCCTGCAACCAACGCTCCTGCCAGAATGAAGAGGCAGAGCTCTCGCTTCTGCTGACTCTCTCCGGATTGCGCTCTTCTGCGGGACGGCGCTGCAACCAGGTTGGCAAAGAGAAGGTAAAGCGCTTTTCGCCACTTGCCGTGTGCCACAACGAGCCACGGGCACGCCGTTTGACGGCAAAATTTTTTCCTGAGGCAGCACCATGGCTGCTGCCCCCGCTTTGCCGATTGCTTAAGCGGGAGTTGGTTGGTTTGGCGGAGTTGCTGCGGCTGCGGATCCATTTCATGGCTTGACTACCCGCCACTGTGTGGGCCACATGGGTTGCATACTCAACTCTTGCCGTGCCCGACGTTCGATGGTGTTGATGTCAGTGCGGGCAATCAATTCAATTTTCAGAGCATGTTCCTTGTCGAGCAACTCGTTATATTCCTTTTCGGCCTGGGCCAATTCGCGATGGCTTTCCAGCATCCACACGCGGGAGGAGACCGTTATGGCAGCAGTCAATACCAATAAAATAGTCAACAGAGCGATCATGGGCCAACCGAATCTCATGACAACGCCTCATGCGCAGAGAAAGGATGGGTCTGCTGACTGCCTGACGGCAGGGGGCGACTGTGCGCAATGGGTTCTGCCAACCGTTCGATGGCACGCATTCGGGCACTGCGGGCGCGGGGATTATTGGCAATTTCTGCTGCTGACGGCAGAAGCGGTTTGCGGGTCAGCAAGCGATAGGTGCTGGGAATTTTTTGTGGTTGGCGCAACAGTTCGGCTCCACAGCGGTTTAACGAGAGACCATATTCTGGATCGGCGGCCTGTCGGAAGCTCTGTTTGACAATACGATCTTCCAGCGAGTGAAAGCTGATGACCACCGCTCTGCCGCCAGCGGCCAACAAGGAGAGAGCATCCTGCAAGGCGCTCTGCAACTCCTGCAGCTCCTGATTGACAGCAATGCGCAGGGCTTGAAAAACACGGGTAGCCGGATGAATCTGTCCGGCCCGATTAGGTTGCAGGCGTTCCAACAAGGAAGCAAGTTGCCGGGTTGTGGTAAAGGGCTGTTTTTGTCGATCGCTGACAATGGCCTGGGCGATGCGCCGGGCATGGCGCTCTTCTCCATAATGGAAAAAAATATCGGCCAATTGCTCTTTATCATAGGTGTTGACGATGGTAGCGGCGGTCACTGCCCGTGGGTCGCCGTTGGGCGTGGGCTGATTCCTCGGTAGCGGCGACTGGTCGCTCAATTGGTCCATGCGCATATCCAATGGTCCATCATTCTGAAAAGAAAATCCTCGAGTGGCATCATCCAGTTGCGGTGAGGAGACCCCCAGGTCAAAAATAATGCCCTGAATGGAGGCAATTCCATAGTCGTTCAGGACGCTGCGCAGTCGGCTGAAAGGGGTATGGATGGGTGTCAACTGAGCCTGCCACTGCTCCAAAATGGCTTGGTTGCGTTGCCAAGCGCTTTGATCCCGGTCCATGGCAAAGAGTTTGCCATCGGGAGCAATGCGCTGCAAAATCGCTTGGCTGTGCCCGCCATCGCCAAAGGTGGCATCCACATAGACTCCTCCCGGTACAGGGTCCAGAGTATGGATGACCTCTTGTAATAATACGCTTTGGTGGGGTTGGCCTGGTAGAGTCGTGGCAATGGCCCGCCGCGTCGTTGACTCTCTCATCGTTCTCACTCGTTACAGTTTTCGTTAAACTATAGCAAGGAAGTGGCGCTGAGGCACGGAGCTTTTGCGGTGACAGGCAGTGGGAGGTTGGTTTTTTTTGCGGATGCCTTGTTCAGGAAGGGTTGTGTGGAGCAATCAGAGCCAGCAGATGGCGGATGATCATCTCGGCGGAGTGGGGATTGGCTTGAGTATGGGCGCGCTGACCTGCTTCGAGTAAGCCGGCGGGATCGGCCATGCGTGCCAACAGAAAATCGCTCAGCCATTGTACTGAGAGCTCCTGTTGTGCCTGCATCCAACCACCTTGGGCCCGCACCATGGCCAGAGCATTGGCGGTTTGGTGATCATCGGCGGCATGGGGATAGGGGATAAAAAGAGCTGGTTTACCGACAGCCGCCAATTCGGCCACTGTGGTAGCGCCAGCGCGACAGATCACCAGATCGGCTTGCCGATAGGCTTCCGCCATGTTTTGGAAAAAAGGGGCAAGAGTGGCTTTGATGCCCAACTGTTCATAATGGGCGGCCACTTTTTGCAAATCCTCTTGGGGAACCTGATGGCGAATCTCCACCGGCATACCGCTCTCTTTGACAATTTTGAGTGCAGGGGGAAGAAGATTGCTGAAGATGCGTGCACCCTGACTGCCACCGAAGACCAGAAGATTGAAGGGGCGATTGCCAGAAGGAAGAGTATGCAGAGGACTCTCTTCGCGTAGAGCGGTACGCACCGGGTTTCCGGTCAGGAAGATGCGGGCGTGTGGATTATCTGTTTTTGCAAGCAGAGCAGGGTCAGCGGCAAAGGAGTGGGCGGCATCGGCAAAGGAGAGATAGATGTTATCGACCACTTTACCCAATAGACGATTGGTCAGGCCGGCGCGGGCATTTTGTTCGTGCAGAGCAGTGGCTATGCCCAAGAGGCGGGCGGCGACCACAGTAGGGGCTGAGACATAACCGCCCATGCCGAGCACCACATCCGGTTGATAGTTACGGATGATGCGGATGGCCGAGAGGAGAGCAAAAGGGAGTCCCGCCAGAGTACGCAAACGGGCGATGGCTCCTTTGCCTTTGATTTGTCCCACGCGCAACATCTCCAGGCGTTTACCCCGTTGTGGCAATAAGCGGCTTTCCAGACCATAGGGAGTGCCGACAAAGAGCACCTCTCCACCATTGGACTCCCAAGCATCGGCGATGGCGATGGCGGGAAAGATATGGCCGCCGGTTCCACCACCGGCAATCAGCAGCTTTTTACCTTCGGCATTCATGGGGTGCTCTCTCTTGGGACAGTCGTGCGGTTGACTGGTTTTTCTGGAAGGGTGATCGTGCGGGAGAAAGCCAGCAACAAGCCGATGGCACTCAGGGTGATGATCAGGGAGGTTCCGCCATAACTGACCAGAGGCAGGGTCAGCCCTTTGGGAGGCAGCAAGCCCATGACCACGCCCATATTGGCCACAGCTTGTGCTCCGATCAGTACGGTCAAGCCGGTGGTGCTGAGGCGGACGAAGGGGTCACTGCAGAGGCGAGCGATACGAATGGCCCGCCAAATCAGGACAGCAAAGAGGAAAATAATCAACCAGACCATGCCCAGCCCCATCTCTTCGCCGATGACTGCAAAGATAAAGTCGGTATGGGATTCTGGCAGGTAGAACTGTTTTTGTTCTCCCTGTCCCAATCCGGTGCCAAGCAGTCCGCCATTGCCAAAAGAGAGGAGCGATTGCACCAGTTGGAAGGAGCTGTTTTGGGGATCATCCCAGGGATCCAAAAATGAGGTCACCCGGCGAAAACGATAGGGAGCCATGATGACGGCGACAGCGGCCATGGGGATGGCAATCATCAGCAGGCCGGCGATCCAGGAGAGAGGAATGCCGGCGATGAAGACAATGCCAAAGACAATCGAGGCGCTGATGACTGTGGCACCAAAGTCGGGTTCCAACATCAGCAGGGCCGCGCCGAGCATGAACAGGGCCAGCAGATAAAAAATTCCGTCGCGCACTCTGTAGACCAATCCTGGATCTTGAGCGATCAGATGGGAAAGATAGAGGGCCAACATGACCTTATAGGGTTCGGAGGGTTGTACGGTGATGACGCGCAGATTCAGCCAGCGCCGGGCACCCCCCCCTTCCAAGCCCATGCCGGGAATCAAGACGGCAATCAACAGTACGATGGTGAGCCAGAAGCCAATTTGTGCCAGCATGCGGATAGTCACTATCGGCAGACGGCTGATGATGATCATGCTGACGATACCGATCAGGGCAAAAATGGAGTTGCGCATGGCAAAATGGGTGGCATCGCCAAAATGGCGCAAAGCGGTTGGTGCAGAGGCGGAATAGACCATCACCAATCCGATAATCAGCAGCACAAAGGCGGTTCCGGCCAGCCAGAGATCCATGGCCCCATTATTGGCTGGGGAGTTGGGATCGTTGTTGCTGGATTTGCCAGAGCTGTTGCGGATCAGGTTGAAGGACATGCGCATTCTCCCTCCGGGGCAAACGGCATCGGGTTGATCAACGGATCTTCAGGGTCGAAATACCGATCAGAGCCAGGATGATCGAGATGATCCAGAAGCGGACGATAATTTTTGGTTCAGCCCAGCCTTTCAACTCAAAATGGTGATGGATGGGTGCCATGCGAAAGACCCGTTTGCCGATCAATTTGAATGAGGCTACCTGGACGATGACCGACAAGGTCTCCATGACAAAGATGCCGCCGACGATGGCCAGGACGATTTCGTGGCGGGTGATCAGACCGATGGTGCCCAGGGCGGCACCCAAGGCCAAAGATCCCACATCGCCCATAAAAACCTGGGCGGGATAGGTATTAAACCAGAGAAAGCCCAGGGCCGCTCCGACCATGGCTCCACAAAAGATGGCCAATTCACCGGCGCCAGAGACGTAGGGAATGCCCAAATAGTTGGCAAACACCAAGTGTCCGGTGACATAGGCAATGACCAGAAAGGTGGCGGCGGTCAACATGGTAGGACCAATTGCCAAACCATCCAGGCCGTCGGTCAGATTGACGGCATTGCTGGTTCCGACGATCACCAGAATGGTAAACGGATAAAAAAACCAGCCCAAATCAAAGGAGAGGGTTTTGAAAAAGGGGATGGCCAGGGAGCCGAAGGTGTTGCCGTGATCCATACTTTTCAACCAATAGGCCATGAGCAGGGCGATGGCGCTCTGCAGAAGAAAACGGGTACGGGCTGAGATCCCTTTGGAGTTTTTGCGTGCCACTTTGCGATAGTCATCCCAAAAACCGATGGCGCCAAAGGAGAGGGTGGTGGTCAAGACCATCCAGATAAAGGGATTGGTCAAGTTGGCCCACAGCAGGGTAGGCACCACCATGGCCAGCAGGATCAAGGTGCCACCCATGGTGGGGGTGCCGGTCTTTTCCAGGATATGGCGTTGTGGCCCATCGCTGCGGATTGGTTGACCGATACTCTGCAGCCGTTGCAGAGAGCGAATCAGCCAGGGGCCGATCAAAAAGGAGAGCAGCAGGGCGGTCAATGTCGCACCGATACTGCGAAAGGTGATATATTTAAAGAGATTAAGTACCGACCAGTGGTCGCTGAGGGGGAAAAGGAGATTATAGAGCATTGGTCACCAAATTTTCGACAATACGTTCCATTTTCATGCCACGGGATCCTTTGACTAACACCACATCATCCGGCTGCAGCAGGGGCGTAATCTGATTGAGCCACTCTGCCGGATCGTGACGGTGTTGGGAATAAATCCGCTGCGTTCCATTGTTGACTGCATGTTTTTCAATTTCTTGATGCAATTCATACATCAAGGGCCCGGCGGTAAACAGCAGATCGATTTCGGCTGCCAGGATCTCCTGCCAGAGTTCTCTATGCAACAACTCTGCCTCTTTTCCCAACTCCAGCATATCGCCTAAAACAGCGATGCGGCGTCCGTGCGCAGCCGGTTGTGGCAGAGCGCGCAAAGCGGCACGTACAGAGCCGGGATTGGCGTTATAGCTGTCATCAATCACCAGCCACCCTTGCGGAGAGGTACGCACACCTCCGCGCCCCGCAGTAGTATTAAACTCCTGCAATCCCAAAGCTATCTCAGACAATGGTACTGCAGCGCGTCGGGCAGCCGCGGCAACAGCCAAACTGTTCAGCCGCAAATGTTCTCCTGGAGAGGACAGACCGGTTTTTACCCCATCCTGTTCGGCTTGCCAATGGATAATGAAAGATTGAGCCGCATTATTTGCCTTTTGTGGGGTGGTGTCACTGTTTGAAAGCGCTGTGTTGCTTGCAGACGAGAGCAGCGTGCAGTAGATGTCGGCAGAGTTGTCGGAGCCGAAAGTCAGTGTGGGAACAATTGCAGCTTTCTGCCGTAAACGGTCGCTATAGCTTTGGCCGGCGGGGATAATCGCCAATCCGTTGGCAGGGAGAGCCTGCAACAGCTCACCTTTGGCGTCAACAATGCCTTGGAGATCGTGAAAAGATTCCAGATGGGCGGGCATCACATTGGTGACGATACCAATATCCGGTTCGGCCAGTTGTGCCAGGTAGGTTATCTCTCCCGCCGCGCTCATGCCCATTTCCAGGATCAGAGCTTGGCAATTTTCTGGCATTGCCAACAAAGTCAAAGGCAGACCGATATGGTTGTTAAAATTGCCGCGTGTGCAGTGGACATGGGCAAAATGGCGCTGCAGAACACGGGTCAGCATCTCTTTGACGGTGGTTTTGCCACAGGAACCGGTCACAGCCAATACCAGGGGATTGACCTGTTGGCGCCAACGTTTGGCTGCTGCTCCCAAGCTGTGCAAAACATCGTCAACCAACAGCAAGGGGACAGAGATCTTTTGGGCAGGGGGACGTTCTGCCAGGATGGCGGCACAGCCAGCAGCGATAGCCTTGTCCATAAAGTCATGCCCATCAAAACGCTCCCCGCGTACCGCAGCAAACAGTTCACCGGCACGAATGGTTCGCGTGTCAATGGAGACACCACGCAAGGGAACAGGATCGGCTTGCTCAGAGAAAAGGGCCAGGGAAATAGACACAACAACTCCTTTGTCGCAAACGAGGGAATGGCGTGTCACGCCACGACTGACTTTCATTATACGTCAAGATAAGGCGGCTGTCTTGCAACTTATTGCATGCTGGCGAAGAAGCGGTCAGTTGTGGTCGCGCATTTTGTAGATGCGGGT
>NZ_RXIU01000010.1:0-25902 GCF_004217665.1 Candidatus Magnetaquicoccus inordinatus
TCCCTGGGATTTTGCGTTTAATCTTTTGCCTTTGGCGCGCCTTTCACAACAAGCCGACGCGCTTTTTGCGTCGGCGCAGCGCGCCTAATGGAAGCAAGCTGTGCGAATTGGCGCGTATTTTTGCGCTAATTCGCACAGCATCCCCATGGGGGTAGAGCTGGCGAGTCAGCACAAACCTGAATAGTTATGTTTATTTTATAATTTATCCCCCAAGGGCCGACATGCGATTGCTGGGGCGATAAAACTCTTTTTGTTCAAATTCATGTTGTTGGGGTTTAAGAGCCACGGCGGCAAGAATGCTCTCTTTGATTTGCTCATCACCGGCCCCACTGCGCAGCAGTTGTTTTAGATCCATACGGTCGCTGCGGCCCAGGCAATAGACCAGGCTCCCTTTTGAGGTCAAACGCATGCGGTTGCAGGTATCACAAAAATGGCGAGAGCGGGCAGAGATAACCCCTATCTCTGCAGAGGAGTCGGCAAGGCGAAAATAGCGGGCAGGCCCCGATCCCTGTTTGCCGGCAATTGGCAGCAACTGGCGCGCAAAATGGCGCTGAATCTGCTCCAGAATCTCTTCGGCAGGGATAAAGTGATCGGCCATATCCAGACCGGCCTCTCCCACTGGCATGGTTTCGATAAAGCGTAAAAGCAGGCCATGTTGGTGGGCATAATGGACCATATCGACAATTTCCGTATCATTGATTCCACGCATAACCACCATATTGATTTTGACGGGATGTAATCCCGCAGCGCGGGCGGCGGCAATGCCGGCCAAAACTGCAGGCAGCCCCTGCTGTTCTTGGCGTTCGGCAAACAGATCAGGGCGCATCAGGTGGCGTTGGGTGATGGCATCAAAGGTTTGCGGTTTGAGAGAGTCCAAGGAGATATTGACTCGTTGCAAACCGGCTGCCCGCAAGGCGACGGCATAACGCTCCAGCAGCAGGGCATTGGTGGTCAGAGCCAACTCCTGCAATCCCGGCAGACGGGAGATCTCCTGTACCAGGCCGACCAGATTACGGCGTAACAGTGGTTCTCCTCCGGTCAGACGAATGCGCTCGATGCCCAATTGCAAAAAAATGCGCAACAAACGGACCAGTTCGTCAAAGTCGAGCAACTCTCGATTGTTTGGCAACAAGGTTTCGTTAGGCAGTCGACAATAGTTGCAAAAAAGGTTGCAACGGTCGGTGACGGAGACACGTAAATAGCGAATAGTGCGTCCGAAAGAGTCAATCAGCACGATGCGTTCCTCAGAAAATGGCCGCTTTTGCCCCCCGATTTTTCCAGCAGGCGAATCGCACCGATGTGCATGCCGCGATCAACCGCTTTGCACATATCGTAGATGGTCAGGGCAGAGACCGAAACCGCAGTCAATGCCTCCATCTCCACTCCGGTTTGACCATGGGTGCGGACCTGGGCGGTGATCAGGATACGATTGTGTTCTGGATCGGCTTCAAAGGCAATTTTGACCGAGGTGAGGTTGAGTTGATGACACAGAGGGATCAACATATCGACCCGTTTGGCGGCCATGATGCCGGCAATACGGGCGACCTCCAGGACATCGCCTTTACTGAGTTGACGGTTCAGAATCAGTTGTAAGGTTTCCGGCAGCATGACCACCTCACCGGCAGCGATAGCCAGACGATCGGTGGCCTCTTTGGCGGAAACATCCACCATACGGGTGGCGCCTTGGGCATCAAAATGGGTCAGGGGAGAGCTGTCAGACATAGTCGATCCATTGCACGGTAACCGGGTCGCCATCGGCAATCTGCAGCGGGCCTTCCGGGAGAATAATAAAGACATTGGCTTTGCTGAGGCTGGTTAAAATACCCGATCCTTGCCCACCGGTGACCTCCACCCATGGCGGGGTGGCAAGAGATCCATCCGGATGGGCAAAGTGGACGATGCCGCGCAAAAAATCCATGCGTGAATGGCGTTTATTCCAGGTGCCCCGAAACAGAGCCTGAAAACGGCGTTCCGGTTCCGGAGCAGCCCCCATCAATTTTAATAAAGCAGGACGGACAATCAGCAGAAAGACGCTCAGGCTGGAGACCGGATTGCCGGGCAAACCAAAAAAATGGGCTTGACCGAGGCGACCATAGGCTTGTGGTTTGCCTGGTTTCATAGCCACCTGCCAAAAGTGGATCTGGCCATCTTTGCTGAGAATCTCTTTGACCAGATCATAGTCACCAACAGAGACGCCGCCACTGCTGATCAAGGCATCGGCCTGTTCTGCTCCTTTTTGGAAGGCGCTGGCCAACGCCTCGCGATCATCTCCGACCGCACCCAAATCAAGCACCAGAACGCCCAGTTGGGTGAGAGCAGCGCGCAGGGTGGCGCGATTGCTGTCGTAGACCTGTCCGGGGGCCAAAGGTTGATCATTGGCGACCACCTCATTCCCGGTAGAGAGGATGGCGACACGCAAGCGGCGGAACAGGGGCAGGGTGCTTTTGCCCAGGGAGGTCAACAAGCCCAGATCGGCAACTCCCAGACGATGGCCAGCAGAAAAGATGGTACTGCCGATGGCAATATCTTCGCCAGCCGGACGGATGTTTTGTCCGGGTAACTGACCGGCAGGGATGGTGACCCACTCTTCATGACGTGTGACCACCTCCTGCATGACCACACAATCGCTGCCCTGAGGGATGGGAGCACCAGTCATGATGCGCACTGCCTCTCCGGCTTGCAGAGGTGCTACGGGTGGGGAACCGGCAGGAAGGTCAGCGACCACCTTCAGTTGCACTGGTGCAGCGGAGAGATCGGCGCTGCGCACAGCATAGCCATCCATGGCCGAGTTGTCATGGTTGGGGACCGGGGCGCTGGCGTGGATGGCTTGCGCCAAAACGCGGCCCAAGGCTTCTGCTAAAGGAGTTTCCTTGCTCTCTGGAGCAACCGGTTGGATCTGTTCCAAGACCCGTCGTTTGGCTTCGTTAAAAGAGATCATGGTAATATGTCATGGGTGCAGGTTAATGGTGACCTTCCCCTCTGGCCATACGCAAAGCGTGGGGAATCAAGTCGGCAACAGCCAGTAGACTGTGTTTGGCGCCACGGGTGGAACCCGGCAGATTGAGCACCAGGGTCGTGCCACGAAAGGCGGCGACGCCCCTTGTAAAGAGGGCATTACGGGTTTGCTGCAATCCGGCGGCGCGGATTTGCTCAGCAAAACCGGGGAGTTCACGATTGCAGACAGCACGGGTCGCCTCTGGAGTGACATCGCGTGTGGAAGGACCGGTGCCACCAGTGGTCATGATCAGATCCAGTTGCAGGGAATCACTCCAGTACAGCAAGAGATCTTGAATCTCTTGTTGGTTATCCGGGAGCAGTTTTCGTGCAACCACTGTGGCCCCCCACTGTTCTGCAAGCTGCTGCAGGGTATCACCGCTCTGATCGTTGCTCAAGCTGCGGGAGTCGGAGAGGGTTAAGATGCCCAGACGCAAACCGTTCCAGCGCGGAGCGGGAGGAGAGGTGAGAGGTGCTGGCGTTTGCTGATGGCACTCTTTGCTATGGGGAACCTCCGTTGCGTGGGAGGAGTGCGCCAGAGAGTCTGACCAGGATGCGATAGCCGCGGCACAACCGGGACAACTGTCTACCCAACGCTCTTCGCCAGAGAGAAGAATCTCTTTTTTCCAGAAGGTGGCTTTATGCTTCAGATGATCGATGACATATCGGCAAGCCAGAAAAGCATCGGCGCGATGACTGGCAGCGGCGACGACCAGGACGATGGATTCGCCGACAGTGAGGGCGCCGACTCTGTGGATAACCAACAACTCTTCGAGAGCAAACTGTTGGCGTGCTTGCTGTTCAATGTTTTCCAGTTCTGATTCGGTCATTCCGGGATAGTGCTCCAGCAGCAGAGTAGTGACATCTGCTGAGGAGGTAAAATCGCGAACCATACCCAAAAAGGTGACGACTCCGCCCACTTTTGGGTTGTTTTGCACCAGGTGGTTGACCTCTGTTTCGAGGGAAAAAGGCTCTTGTTGTACGCGAATCATGATCCGTTTGCGCTCCCGAAGCATAGCGGTAGACAGGATAGAGAGCCTGTCATAGAGTTTGGCATGCTATCGCGATCCTGTGCAGAGTCTGATAGCATACTCTCGACTCTTGGTACAGGCTCGTTGGTGCAATAGGCGTAGGGAGGGGATAATAAAAATTCAGGGAAGGGAGAATCTCCCTTCCCTGAATAAGCAGAATTTTACTAGACTGGTGGTACAGAGACCAGGCTTTGGGTTGGTGAATAAATCGACTGCGCAACCCATGGGAGAGATTGCAGACTCATTGGCTCCGCGCCTGTCTGCTTGACAGCTCTCGTTGCTCTTTCACCTGTGTCTTGTTCGTGAGCCAGCTCACGACGATTTGTGCACAAGCTCTCTGCATCAATACTCTTTATATTTCCCTACAACGACGCCGCAGACTCGCAGAGTCTCATGGATCTCAATCAGGGGATAACGAGAATTGAGGGGTTTGAGGTAGGTGCGATTGCCAACGACGATAAGCTGTTTGAAAGTGGCCAAAGAGTCACCTTCCATGCGGGCAATCAGGAACTGATTATGTTTGCCGGGCATGGTTGGGTCAACGATGATGATTTCGCCTTCATGGAATTCAGGCTCCATGGAATCATCGGGGACACGCAGCGCAAAGGTTTTTTCGCTGGAGCGCGGAGCAACCGGGATCCAGGCTTCTACAGCTTTTGGATGAAAGGAGTCAGCAGCCTCTTCGCAGGAGCGGCTGGCATCATCCCAGGAGATAAGGGGTAAACGGGCAAAAAGTGGTGCACGATAGATTTCGCCGTCCTCGGCGGCTTTTGCAAATTCGGCTTGATTCATCCCTGGAGTTGCGCCGATCAATGACATTTCCCCCCGTCCGGTATCGAGCCAAATAGGATCGACCCCGCACGTCAATGCAATGGCAACAGTCCGCCTGGAAGATTTGGAACGGCCACATTCCAATTTATGGACGGCTGTTTGGCTGATACCGACGCGATCAGCCAACTCTTTTTGGGTGAGTTTGGCCTGTTTGCGAGCTGTTTGAATGCGTTCACTGAGAGTCATCGTGGTTCATCCTTGTTCGAGTTATTGCAACAACTCCATAAGTAACCTAATTTGGTTGTTGATTGCAAGTTGAAAATGCTATAGTGGGCTTGATTTTTACAAAACTTTGAAATCTCTAAAAATTGGCGAAAGGTATGACAGATTGTAACTGCTAAGCCTATCGCATGCAGGCTGGTTTACTCCGACAATATTCAGAACTATCCTTACTGAAGAAGTTTTTCATTGAAAGAGATATGCAATTAATGTCTGTATTTTTAGTAGCTTGGACATTTATGAATATTAAAAGTTCCTCCATATTTTTTCTAATTAGTGCATTTTGGCTGTTTTTGGACAACTGTTCTCTGTGGGTAGGGTTTTGATATGCCAGACAAACAAAAGGAGTTAATGGGAAGATGATCAGGAGTACTCGTCGAGCGAGTGGACCAAAAGCGGGGAGCAATCGACCGGAAAAGATGGAGAAGATTGTGGCACTGGCGCGCACGGATGCACAAACGCGACAAGCCGGTTATCGAGCGCAATCCTTAAAGATTCATCCTTGGGTGTGTGCACGTTGCGGGAGAATATTCGACAAGGATAATTTGACCGAATTGACCGTGCACCATAAGGATCACAACCATGATAACAATCCAGCGGATGGCAGCAACTGGGAAAATTTGTGCATCTATTGCCATGATAACGAACATGCCCGTTATACAGACCATTTGGCGGCTGGAGGAATGGATACAACAGGGGAGAGAGAGGAGGCAGCAACCTATAGTCCTTTTGCGCAGTTGCGTGAGATGCTGGAAAAAAAGCGTGAGTAATAAAATTGTCTTTGGAATGAAAAAATAGCTTGAATCAGCAGTCGAGAAGCGGAAAAAAATTTGTTCGGTCGGCTTTTTCTCGGTGAATGAGAGGGGGAAATTTGTTACTGTGTGAAAGCCCATTTGCAGTGTACGGGGCAGGTATGGGGAAAGGTCAAGCAAAACAAGGGAGTAGTTGTTATGAAGCTGATTTTAATGGGACCTCCTGGTGCGGGTAAGGGCACGCAGGCCCGGCGGATTGCGGAGAGTTATGGAGTGCCGCAGTTGTCGACCGGAGATATGTTGCGCGCAGCAGTAAAAGCGGGTACAGAAGTCGGACAGAAGGCCAAGGCAGCCATGGAGAGTGGTGGTTTGGTAACCGATGAGATTGTGGTAGGCATCATTGCTGATCGGATTGGCGAAGCCGATTGTGGAAAAGGTTTTATTTTAGATGGTTTTCCCCGGACAGTTGCCCAGGCGAAGGCGTTGGATGCCATGTTGGCGGAGCGGGGGTTGCAGATTGATCATGTGATCGATATTGCTGCGGATACCGAGGCTTTGGTGGCCCGTATCACCGGTCGCAGCACCTGTGCGGGTTGTGGTGAAGGGTATCATGCGGTACATAAAAAGCCTGCAGTTGCGGGTGTGTGTGACAAATGTGGCGGCAATTTGACTACTCGCGCTGATGACAATGAAGAGACGGTGCGCAATCGGTTATCGGTTTATCACCAACAAACGGCGCCGGTGATGGATCATTATCGTGATGGTGGCAAATTCCGGACTGTGGACGGAATGCTGCCGATGGATACGGTGTATGCGCAGTTGTGCGCGATTCTGGGATAAACGAGAATTTGGTATAAATTGGCGTAATAAGCAAAAAGAGCAGGAGAAAACAGATCCTTGGGCTGCTCTTGGCAGATGGGGCGAAGTTGGCTAGCGATCTTTAATGTGAAGGGAGAAAAATCGGATTATGGAAATGTCGATGGGAGGTTTGGTACTTGCCATCCTGTGTGGGGTTGGCGCCGTGGTGTTTGGGGTAGTATCAAGAAGCTGGATTTTGAGTCTGTCTGCTGGATCGGAGCGGATGCAGGCCATTTCTGGGGCTATTGAAGAGGGGGCGATGGCCTATATGCGTCGCCAATATACGACCATTGCCTATGTGGGTGGTGTGTTGTTCCTGTTGCTGGCCATCTATTTGGGGGTGCCAACTGCTGTTGGATTTGCAGTAGGTGCCATTCTCTCCGGTGCAGCCGGTTTTATCGGGATGGGCATTTCTGTCAAGGCCAATGTCCGCACTGCCGAAGCGGCTAAAGGTGGCTTGAATAGCGCTTTGCAGGTTGCTTTCCGTGGTGGTGCAGTCACCGGTTTGCTGGTGGTCGGTTTGGGTCTTTTGGGTGTGGCCATCTATTTCCTGATCCTGATGAAGGTGGGGGATACCAGCAATATGCCACAACTGTTGAAGCCTCTGGTCGGCTTTGCTTTTGGTGGCTCCTTGATCTCCATCTTCGCTCGTTTGGGCGGTGGAATCTTCACCAAGGGTGCCGATGTGGGTGCCGACTTGGTGGGCAAGGTGGAAGCGGGTATTCCGGAGGATGATCCGCGCAACCCAGCGGTGATTGCGGATAATGTGGGCGACAATGTCGGTGACTGTGCCGGTATGGCTGCCGACCTGTTTGAGACCTATGCCGTGACGGTTATTGCCAGCATGCTGTTGGGTGCTTTGGTGATGAACGGTTATCTGAATGCTTTGGTTTATCCTTTGGTATTGGGTGGTATCTCCATCATTGGATCCATTGCCGGTGTCTATGCGGTGAAAGCGCAACCCGGGCAAAAAATCATGACCGCTCTGTATCGCGGTTTGATTGTCAACGGTGTGATCTCAGCCATTTTGTTCTATCCTGTCACACAATGGTTGATGGCCAAAAATGGTACCTACAGCGTGATGGCTCTCTATGGAGCAGCGATGATTGGTTTGGCCTTGACGGCCGCCATGGTGATCATCACCGAATATTATACGGCTACTGAATTCAGTCCGGTGCAGAATGTGGCCAAAGCTTCCGAGACCGGTCATGGTACCAATGTGATTGCCGGCTTGGGTCTGTCGATGAAAGCAACCGCCGCTCCGGTGGTGGCAGTCTGCCTGAGCATGTTGGGTGCCTACCATTTGGCTGGTCTGTATGGTATTGCTGTTGCGGCTACTTCGATGTTGTCAATGACCGGTATTATCGTGGCTTTGGATGCCTACGGCCCCATCACCGATAATGCAGGTGGTATCGCTGAGATGGCCGAGTTGCCTTCTGAAATCCGTGAAATTACCGATCCGTTGGATGCGGTGGGCAACACAACCAAAGCGGTGACCAAGGGATATGCTATTGGATCCGCAGGTTTGGCAGCTTTGGTGCTCTTTGCCGACTATACCCATGAGTTGGCTCACTTCAAACAGGGCGTGACCTTTGATCTGTCCAATCACTATGTGATTATTGGTCTGTTTCTTGGTGGTTTGCTCCCCTATCTTTTTGCGGCCATGGGTATGGAAGCGGTTGGTCGTGCAGCAGGTAGTGTGGTGATTGAAGTTCGTCGGCAATTCCGTGAAATTCCAGGTATTATGGAAGGTACGGGCAAGCCGGACTATTCCAAAGCGGTGGATATGTTGACGCGGGCAGCCATCAAAGAGATGGTGGTGCCATCGCTGTTGCCGGTGTTGGCTCCGGTGGTGGTTGGCTTGGCGTTGGGTCCACAGGCTCTGGGTGGTGTGTTGATGGGTACCATCATCACCGGAATCTTTGTGGCTATCTCCATGACCACCGGTGGTGGTGCTTGGGATAATGCCAAGAAATATATCGAAATGGGTCACTTTGGTGGCAAGGGTTCCGAAGCGCACAAGGCTGCGGTGACCGGTGACACTGTGGGCGATCCCTACAAAGATACGGCAGGTCCGGCGGTCAATCCGATGATCAAGATTGCCAACATTGTGGCTTTGTTGATTGTCTCCTTGGTGGTGTAATCGCCAAGTAGGGTTTGTGGTTGTAAACGGGTGGGTAAGCAGAGAAGGCAGAGGATTGTGTATCCGCTTGGAGCCTTACCCACCCGTATCTTTCTTGATTTTTCAGTGATATCAGAGTGTTTGATGGAAGAATTTTATCGAATCAGCCGGTTACCCCCCTATGTCTTTGCTGTCGTCAATGAGTTGAAGGATGCCGCTCGCCATCGTGGGGAAGATATTATTGATTTTGGCATGGGTAATCCCGATCAACCGACGCCACAGCATATTGTGGACAAGCTCTGTGAAGCGGCGCGCCAGGGACGCAATCATCGTTATTCGGTATCGCGCGGCATCAACGGCTTGCGTAAGGCGATTTGCGCCTATTATGCCCGTCGTTTTGGCGTGGAGTTGGATCCCGATTCCGAGGCGATTGTGTCGATTGGTTCCAAAGAGGGCTATTCCCATTTGGCCTTGGCGATTACCACCCCTGGCGACTCGGTTTTAGTACCCAATCCCACCTATCCGATTCATGGCTATGCTTTTGTTTTGGCAGGTGCGGATATTCGCCATGTTCCCTTATGCCGGACTACCGATTTTTTTGAAGAGTTAAAACAGGCGATGGCCAAAAGTTGGCCGCGACCCAAGGTGTTGGTGATCAATTTTCCCTCCAATCCCACAGCCATGGTGGTCGATCTGCCTTTTTATGAAAAAGTTGTGGAATTTGCCAAAGAGCATGATCTGTTTGTACTTTCGGATATTGCCTATTCGGAGATCTGCTTTGATGATTATCAATGTCCCAGCATGTTGCAGGTTCCTGGGGCCAAAGATTGTGTCATTGAGTTTTATACTCTTTCCAAGACCTATAATATGCCTGGCTGGCGGGTTGGTTTTGCCGTTGGCAACAAACGGTTGGTTCGTGCTTTAACCCGTATCAAGTCCTATCTTGATTATGGCATGTTTCAGCCGATTCAAATTGCTGCCGCTGTCGCCTTGAATGGTCCGCAGGAGTGTGTAGAGGATATTCGCCAGCTTTATCAAAGTCGGCGCGATGTATTGGTGGATGGTTTGCAGCGGGCAGGATGGCAGATCGAAAAGCCTAAGGCTTCGATGTTTGTTTGGGCGCAAATTCCTGAAGAGTATCGCAAGTTGGGATCATTGGAATTTTCCAAACTGCTTTTGAAAGAGGCGCAGGTAGCGGTCAGTCCGGGGATTGGTTTTGGCCAGTATGGGGATGAGTTTGTTCGTATCGCCATGATTGAAAATGAGGCGAGAACGCGCCAAGCCATTCGCAATATCAAGAAATTTTTTCACGCAGGCGCGGATGTACGTGCCTGATCTGCAGCAGGATATGGGTTTATGCAAGAGTTGCGTGTAGGTATTTTAGGTTTTGGTGTGGTGGGTCGCGGTGTCGTGGATCTGCTGTTGACACAAGGCGAGCTGTTGCGACAACGCACGGGGATGGCAATTCGTTTGCGACGCATTGCTACCCGTACCCCTGGTCGTGACCGGGGTTTGTCGTTGGGAGATATTGAGCTTACTGATGATCTGCAGCGGGTGGTGGCGGCGGATGATATTGATGTGGTGGTTGAGTTGATGGGTGGTTTGCAACCGGCTCGTTCGGCGATAGAGGAGGCGTTGCAATCTGGCAAGGATGTGGTGACTGCCAATAAAGCGTTGTTGGCTACTTATGGCCATGAACTGGTTCCTTTGGCGCTTGCCCAGCATCGGGAATTGCTATTTGAAGCTGCTGTAGCCGGAGCTATTCCGATCATCAAGGTGTTGCGTGAGAGTTTGGCCGCCAATCGCATTGATCAGCTTTATGGTATTCTCAATGGTACCTGCAACTATATTTTGACGGAAATGCGCGAACAGGGCAGCTCTTTTGCAGATGTTTTGCGTGATGCGCAGGCCAAAGGCTTTGCCGAGGCGGATCCTTCTTTTGATATCGATGGCATTGATGCTGCGCATAAATTGGCCATTTTAGCGGCAATATCTTTTGGTACTTTTCCTGCTCTCAGCCAGATCCATATCGAAGGTATTCGCCATGTTGCCGATATTGATATTCAGTGGGCAACGGAGATGGGTTATCGCATCAAATTGTTAGGTATTGCCAAGCAGGATGCGGGGGGTGTGGAGTTGCGGATACAACCGACTTTGGTTCCTGTGGGCAGCATGGTGGCTTCCGTAGAGGGAGTACACAATGCGGTATTTGTGCGTGGTCATGCGGCAGGTACCACCATGTATTATGGTCGGGGAGCTGGGGAAGCTCCGACTGCCAGTGCTGTTGTTGGCGATTTGGTGGAGATTGCGCGGAGTCGTCGGGCAGGATGTTCTGGTCGTGTTGCACCCTTTTCGGTGATGCCGGAGTATATCAAGCGCTTTCCGGTGCGGGAAACGGATGAGTGGCGTGGTGAATATTATTTGCGTTTGGCGGTAGCGGATCGGCCAGGGGTATTGGCTGAGGTGACTCAGGTGTTGGCAAAACAGCAAATTTCCATTGATGCCATTCATCAAAAGGGACGTTCAGCGGTACTTGCTGTTCCTTTGATCATGGTCACCCATGCGACTACAGAACGGCAGATTCGTTTGGCTTTGGCTGAGATGGAACAGTTGGATGCGGTGCAGGAGACGCCACGCTTTATCCGCATCGAACCAAATGTAGCATAATGCCATTGTTATTTTGATTGTAGCTGTTTACCACCCAAAACAATTGGGGGTCCAGGGAGGGCACCTCCCTGGCCGGGTCCAGGGATGGAATCCCTGGGATTTTTGCTTTTAATCTTTTGCTTTTAATCTTTTGCCTTTGGCGCGCTTTTCACATTAAGCCGACGCGCTCTTTGCGTCGGCGCGGCGCGCCTAATGGAAGCAAGCTGTGCGGATTGGCGCGCATTTTTGCGCCAATTCGCACAGCATCCCCATGGGGGTAGAGTTGGCGAGCCAGCACGAACCTGAATAGTTACTGTTTTTTGATCTACAAATTTTTTGCTGTTTCACTCTCTGTTTGCAAAGGATGCAAGGGTGAGCCAAGTTGTGGATGAGCGAAGCAGTGTTGATTGTCGCAACTGTCTCCATTTTCAGGTGACATGGGATGCTGAGTTTCCCAGAGGTTGCCGTGCAATGGGATTCAAAAGCAAGCAGTGGCCATCGGTGGAGGTGTTGCAATCATCTGGAGAGCCCTGCTTGCAATTTTATGCAAAAAATAGAGCTGGGGATTCTGTGCGTGGGAGCGATGAGACGGGCAGGGCTTCTGGCGCGCCAAAAGCTGGTTTTTCTCGTGTGGTGTAGTTTGTGTTGATCTGCGCAAACAGGTCTCGTTTTTTCCTCTGCGTTTTTGTGCAAGAGCTCTGATTGGCGTATTGTGTTTCCTGCTGAGAGCTTTGGCTAAAGTCAAAAGGGCATAGGGCGTTGATAGAGAAACGGACAAGGCAAGGTTGAAGAGTCGCTGTGTGCCGGTGGAGGAGCAACGGGTGGAGCCTCTGCAGTTTGTGTGTTTTCTGTGGATGTCGTCTGTGTGGTTTCCTCTTTGAGTTGTTTCACTAATTCGCGCACGATCTGGTTTCGCATATCTTCCAGAGCAGACAAGGTGGCTGGTTGTTCGCGGTCATTGATGTCGCGCACGATCTGGTTTCGCATATCTTCCAGAGCAGACAAGGTGGCTGGTTGTTCGCGGTCGTTGATGTCGCGCACGATCTGGTTTCGCATATCTTCCAGAGCAGACAAGGTGGCTGGTTGTTCGCGGTCATTGATGTCACGCACGATCTGGTTTCGCAAATCCTCCAGAGCAGACAAGGTGGCTGGTTGTTCGCGGTCGTTGATGTCACGCACGATCTGGTTTCGCAAATCCTCCAGAGCAGACAAGGTGGCTGTCTGTTCGCGGTCGTTGATGTCACGCACGATCTGGTGACGCAAATCCTCCAGAGCAGACAAGGTGGCTGTCTGTTCGCGGTCGTTGATGTCGCGCATGATCTGGTTTCGCAAATCCTCCAGAGCAGACAAGGTGGCTGACTGTTCCCGGTCAACGATGTCACATACTATTTGGTTGCGCATATTCTCCAAGGCAGACAAGGTGACTGACTGTTCATGGTCAACAATATCGCGCACGATCTGTTTGAGCATATCCTCTATAGGGGGATGGCTTTCTTGTGTTGTTACCAGGGCAGGAGCATCTTCTGTGGATGTATGCGTTAACCAATACTGAAGAGCTGTGGCAACAATCTCCCCTGGTGGGCGTTGCTGTTTTTCGGAAAGTTGTTTCAGGTATTGAATAGTTTGCGTGTTGAGCCATAGACTGAGTTGCGTCAGTCCAGCCGCCTTTTGCCGATCTCGATAGGCTTTGACCCGATCAGTCATGCTCCTGCTCCTGGAGTGGAGGAGTCAGTTTTTGTATGGCTTTTAGGATCATCTGTTCTGCTCGTTCCTGTTCTCCGGCGGCAAACTGTTCAACGAGACCTTGGGTAAAGAGTTGGCGCCAGAAGAGGGCTCTGGCATCCAGATCGGGCAGAAAAGGTTGCACTTGACTGCGCCAGTGGGAGAGCCAGGAGGCCAGCTCACCCAAGCGGTGGGGGAGCGCATGATTGATGGTTTGCCGCAGATAGCCGGCCAGAGCAGGTGCATTTCCGGCTGTGGAGAAGGCGACAGTCACCGGAGCGCGATCCACTATTGCTGGCCAATGGCAGGTGCAATAGTTGGGACGATCGACCACGTTGAGAAAAATGCGCAGTCTGTTGGCCTCTTCATAAATTTTGCGGTTGACCTCAGGATCTTGCAGAGTGCTCACAGCAAACCACATGCCTTGTAAATGCCGCTCTTGAAAGCTGTCAGCTATCCAATCAACTCTCTCTTTTAGGATCAGTTGCTGCAGTGGTGCAACCACTTGTGGAGCAACGATGGTCAATTGGGCCCCAGCATGAATTAAGCGATTTGCTTTTTCAGTCGCAACATTTCCTCCTCCGATCAACAGGCATGGGCGCTCAGTGAGTTGCAAAAAGAGGGGAAAAAGGGGATTGGCCATAGTGAGAGGAGCCACTCTTGAGTGAGGCAATGGATTTAAGAGAATGTGCAACTGAGCGCTATGATGCACGAATGTTGCAGCAATTGCCAGGTTGCTTGGTTATCCCATGTTGTAAGGTAACTATTCAGGTTCGTGCTGGCTCGCCAGCTCTACCCCCATGGGGATGCTGTGGGCATTGGCGCAAAAATGCGCGCCAATGCCCACAGCTTGCTTCCATTAGGCGCTTAAGCCGACGCAAAGAGCGCGTCGGCTTAGTTTGAAAAGCGCGCCAAAGGCAAAAGATTAAAAAAGATTAAAAGCAAAATCCCAGGGATTCCATCCCTGGACCCGCAATAGTTTTGGGTGGTGAATGGTTACGTTGTAAGCAATATATTGCTATGCCCTCTGAGCTTGTGAACAAATCTACTTCACATACGACATCTATACTGCACTGCTTGCGGCAAGCAGCTTGTCCGTAGCATGTCTGGGCCCCAGATTGGCCCTAATCAAGAACTCCTTGCAGATAGGAGACTACCGGGGTGCGAATGGGCATAAAATAGATGTGCGACTGTACGGCCCGTACAAACTGCAACGCCTCACGGGCAAACGCCTTGTTCCATTCCAAGGTGGGGGCAAAGTGCTCTGGAAAGGTGACCCGATTACGTTTTTCCCAATAGGCGCGAGATGATTCACTGGTAACCGGAGCCACTCCCCAAAAGATGGGAACACCAGGCAGGCGGGCAGCATATTGTTCCATGGGAGGGATGGCAAAAAAAGGTTGGGTAAAAAAACCATCGCTCCCGGCAGCCAACTTTTGCTGCAGATAGTCATACTCTTGGGCCATATCCTGTCGGTAGGGATCCAATGCCGTATAGATTTTCACACCCGGAAGAGCCTGCTTAAAAACAGGGATGGCTTGCAGCAAGGTTAGAGAGTTTTGTGGTTCTGGCATATCCGGCTGCGGATCTCCGGTAACCAACAGAATTTCCTGAATCTGATGTTGACTCAGTGTTGCCAGCATGGCAGGTGCCTGTTCGGCAGGTAAATCAATTACCCGAATATGGGGGATAGTATGGGTAAAAAAGCGCTTGGCAATCACGCATCCATCCCAGGAACGGACTGGAAAACGGGGCAGATCGGGGAGGTTGATGACCGAGACGGCTGGAAACGCCTGTTGGACAGCCTGCAGCTCATGCTGCAGACTCTCCGTATCGCGGGGAACCAACTCAACAGAGATACGTGTCGGCACTAAGTGAGCCCCCATGCTGGTAACATACTATTGGGCTGAGGGTTTTTTGCCGTCAGCAGGCTGAGCGCCTGGTTTGGCAGGTGGCGTGGCAGCAGCCGGTTTGGCGGCGGCAGGAGCGTTGGGAGCAACCGGTTTGCCTGTTGCCGGAGCAGATTTAACTGGTGGATCAATGGGGCGAGCCTTTTCCATCTCCTGACTTTTTTCCAGAGGATTATAGTCGCCGGACAAGGGGGTGCTGTGAATACCCTCTTCACTTTCAAAGGGAGGGAACTCGTCGGTGGGTTGTGCTTCACTAAAATCCCGAATGCACAGAGCAATATATTCCTTGATCTCTTTGGCGGGAATTTGATCCTCTTTGGCATATTTTTCACAGGAGAGACGTATCTCATTTTGGAAATCTGTGTCATTTGCCGGAGGGGCGCTGAGAGCTTGTTTGCCGGAGATAAAGGGCAGAGAGCAGGCAATAAGGGCAGCAAAAGCAGTGGATTTCCGAAACATGTGTAGAACTCCTGAACAATATATGGCTGATCACAATTAGCAGAGATTGCGCCAAAAAGTGGATTCTAGCCACTCATTGCTTGAGCGACAAGGAATTATTTCAAGTTAAATGGGTGCTGTTTGTGTTGTCTCAACCGAAGACCAGTTTTGCCACTTCAGGATAGAGCTTGACAAAATGGGTGACAAAACCAGCGCGGATATGTTCAGGCACCTCTTCATAATCTTTTCGGCAGCCATCAGGCAGAATGATCTCCCGGATACCGACGCGACGGGCGGCGATGACCTTTTCCCGGATACCTCCAACAGGCAGGACATGGCCGGTCAAAGTGATTTCGCCTGTCATGGCCATGCGTCTTGGAATAGGTTCATTGCGTGCCAAGGAGAGTAAAGAGGTAGCCAGGGTAATGCCCGCAGAGGGACCATCCTTGGGAGTGGCACCTTCTGGAACATGGATATGGATGGAGCCTTCGGCCAATACACGGGGTTGGCCACCGAGGGCTTTGCATTGTCCTTGCACATAGCTGTAGGCGATGCGGGCGGACTCTTTCATCACATCACCCATATTGCCGGTGAGGATAAAATCGGCTTTGCTGGTATTGATTTGCGAAGATTCTACATCCAGAGTGGCCCCACCCATGGCGGTCCAGGCCAAACCAGTGACAATACCCACGCCGCTGATGGGAGGTTCGTCGCGAAAGCTGGGTTTGCCCAAAAATTTTTCCACCCTGTGCTGATCGATCCGAATCGGGGTGGCCACCTTTTTTTCCAGAATTTGCAGAGCTGCTTTGCGTGAGATGGCACCGATTTTTTGTTCCAGATGACGCACGCCTGCTTCACGGGCATAGCCTTCGATGATGGCACGGACAGCCTGTCTGGAAAATTGCAGTTTTTTGTTGCTGAGCCCGTTTTTTTCCAACTGTTTGGGAATCAGGTGGTTGCGGGCGATGACCATCTTTTCTGAGGTGATATAACCGGAGAGGCGAATGATCTCCATACGATCCAGCAGTGCCAGCGGGATGGTATCGGTTTGGTTGGCGGTACAGATAAACAACACTTTGGACAGATCAAAGCGCACATCCAGATAGTGGTCGAGAAATTCGCTGTTTTGTTCGGGATCGAGCACCTCTAACAGAGCGGAGGCAGGATCACCATGATAGCTTGCCCCAATTTTATCGACCTCATCCAGCATAAAAATGGGATTGGCAACTTTGGTATAGCGCAGTGCTTGAATCACTTTTCCGGGCATAGCTCCGACATAGGTACGCCGATGTCCCTTGATTTCTGCTTCATCGCGCATGCCGCCGACCGAAAAGCGGAAAAACTCTCTGCCGACGGCGCGTGCGATGGAGCGACCAATCGAAGTTTTGCCAACTCCCGGTGGTCCGACCAGAAGGATGATGGAGCCATCGATTTTGCCTTTTAATTTACCAACGGCCATAAATTCCAGGATGCGCTCTTTGACATCCTTTAATTCGTCATGATCCTCATCCAGGATTCTTCTGGCACGATTGATATTCAAGCGATCTTTGGAGTGCACACCCCAAGGCAGACTGGTCAACCAATCCACATAATTGCGGGTGACATTATATTCTGAGGAGCCGGTCTCCAGGATGGAGAGCTTTTCCATTTCATCATTGATTTTGTTGTTGGCCTCTTCAGTAAGGGTCAACTGTTTCAGACGGTCGCGAAATTTATCCAGATCGGCTGTGCGGTCATCTTTGGTGATGCCCAGCTCTTTTTGAATCTCTTTGAGTTGCTCGCGGAGAAAAAACTGTCGTTGATTTTCCGAGATGCCCTCTTCCACCTGTTTGGAAATTTTATCCTGAAGCTTGACAATCTCCAGCTCTTTTTTCAGCAATCCCAGAACCTTTTCCAGGCGGTCACGTATATTCAGCGTTTCCAAAACCTCCTGCAGCTCTTCGCGATTGGAGCTGGTCATGGAGGCGACAAAATCAGCGAGGCGATCCGGTTCGCTAAAATTATGTCTGGAAAGAAACATTTTGACCTGTTCCTGATAGAGAGAATCATATTTCAAAATCTCTTTCAGGGTACTGATGACGGCCAGCATGTAGGGTTTCAGGGTATCTGGATCATAATGGACGATCGGTTTGTCATGGTGTTTGACAATGGCCAGGATGGGGGGGCCATCATCGGCGATACCGATAATCTCGAAGCGCGAGAGCCCCTCTGCCAACAGTTTGATCTGTTTATCCTGTTCGTGGACGACCGATTCCATAATGCGGGTGACAGTGCCGAAACGATATAATTTATCGGCAGTAAACACCTCATCACCATCTTCGGCATGGCTCAACACAATACCAAACATTTTTCCTGGAGATTCCAGGGCCATTTTGATGGTGTCATAGTAGGGCGAGCCTTCCACCTGGATGGGGGTCAGCATGCCAGGGAAAAAGGGTCGCCCTCCCAAAGGATAGATGACCAGTTCGCCAGGAAGCAGTTTATGGGGTTGGTCGGAGGAGTCATCACGGCTGGCATGGGCTGAGGAGGCAGCGGGATCGTCGCCATTGCCGGCATCGGATGGTTGCTCGGCGCCAGAGTTGCTGTTGTCGATTGGAGTTGCAACCTTTTCAGCAGACAACAGAGGCTCTGCTTCGGCAAATGGGTCTGCGGAGGGTGGTGTCTCTTTTGTGTCGGATGGTGGCAGTTTGTGCTCAGGAAGTGAATCTATATCAGCCTCTTGACTGTTATCAGGGACAGAGGAGTCGTATGCAGCAGTTGTGTCACTGATCTCAGGGATGAGCTCTGAATCCTCCTGAGGGGGGAGTTCTTCTGCAGGCGAAGAGGGGGTATCAGTGGACATAAAAACCATCCTTGCGCGGGTGCATGAAATCGACGACAGATTGCTGTTTGGGTATGATCCTGAAGACCATGTTATAGCAGCCAGTCACGCCACTGCTGAGGAGGCAGCAAGTGCTGTTGTGCAAGCAAAGAGAAGTCAAAAAAGTCTTTGCAACACAGCTCTGCATTTTGCCTGTTGCACTCTTGCTGCGGGCCTCCGTGTCAGTGGTAAAACAGGCTGTTGCTAGGCATTGGCGCAACCGCCGCCTGCCGATGGGGTAAAGGATTGGCCACATCCACAACTGCTGGCAGCATTTGGATTTTTGATCACAAATTGTGCACCGTTCAGATCTTCGACATAATCAACTTCGATGCCGCGCAGATAGTTGATGGAGGTGGAATCGACCAGGACTTGGATGCCATGTTGATCGATAACCGCATCTTCTTCATCTTGCTGATCATCAAAAGTAAAGCCATACTTGAAACCGGAGCAGCCCCCACCGGAAACAAAAATACGTAGTTTGAGATCGGGATTATTCTCTTCCTGGAGAAGAGCTCCCAGTTTTTGGGCGGCATTTTCTGTCAGGGTAACGGACATATGCGAGGAACTCCTTGGCAATAAGGCTGAATTAAACCATAAACTGTCACTCTAGCATACTTCCGCAGCAAGCGCACAGATAATAAGCAGCATGCGCACTGCGAAAGACGGCGGGACATTGGCTCTGATTTGCATTATTCTGTAGACGGTGGTTTTTACTTTCAACGCGGCAAGGATAGATCCGATGCAAAGAACAATACAACTTCTTCTTTTCTTGGCTGTTGCTGTAGTGAGTTTTGGTTTGGCCCATCCGCTGTGGGCGGTGGAGCCGATCAAAATAGGTGTGGCCGGTCCTTTGTCTGGTTCAGATGCTTCGTTTGGTGAGCAGTTTTGGCGGGGGGCTGAACAGGCGGCAGCCGATTTGAATGCGGCAGGTGGGGTTTTAGGGCGTCCTCTGCAAGTGATCAAGGCGGATGATGCCTGTGAACCAAAACAGGCTTCCGCGGTGGCCAGTCGTTTGGTGGATCGGGAAAAGGTGGTGGCGGTGGTCGGTCATTTTTGTTCCTCTTCGACCATTCCCGCTTCGGCGATTTATGCCGATGCCGGAGTGTTGATGATGACACCGGGTTCAACCAATCCTTTAGTCACTGAGCGGAAACTGAGTACTGTCTTTCGCATGTGTGGGCGGGATGATCAGCAGGGTGTGGTTGGTGCCGATTTTGTGGTGCAACGTCTGAAGGCAGAACGTATTGCTGTGCTGCATGACAAAACCACTTATGGTCAGGGGTTGGCCAATGCCATGATGACCCGCTTGCATGCTTTGGGAAAAAAGGAGGTTTTGTTTGAGGGGTTGACCAGGGGTGAGAAAGATTTTAACGCCTTGGTTACCAAAATAAAATCTGTCCAAGCAGATGCGGTCTATTTTGGCGGTTATCACAGTGAGGCTGGACCACTGGTGCGGCAAATGCGCGAGCAGGGGATGAAAGCTCCCTTGATCTCTGGAGATGGTATCTTTTCGGAAGTTCTGGTAACTGCGGCAGGCGGTCCTGCCTATGTGGATGGTGTGTATATGACCTTTGGTGCCGATCCACGCAATATTCCGACTGGTCGCGGATTGGTGGAGCTGTTTCGCAAAAATGGATATGAACCGGAAGGATACACGCTCTATTCCTATGCAACCTTACAGGCAATTGTTGCTGCAATGAAAGCGACACAAAGCACGGATGGAGAAAAATTGGCCCAATGGCTGCATAATAATGCGGTGGAAACGGTCATGGGGAAAAAAGCCTGGGATAGTAAAGGCGATTTGCAGGTCTCCGATTATGTGATGTATCGCTGGGATGACAAAGGCAAATATAAAGAGGTGGAATAGTTGCACTTGCCGATCAAGTCGCTTGCGTTTCTGCTGATGGCAGCACAGTAGATTTATTCACACGCTCAGGCGGCTTGATCGGTTTTTTCTCTGTTTTGATCGGTTTAATCAGTCGCATGTTTTGATCGGTTTGATCAATCATGTTGTTTACTTTTCCATGCCTGGTTTGTGGCATGTTGGGCGATGTTCATCAATAGGCTGAAATGGATATTTACATTGTTGGACAACAATTAGTGAATGGCTTGGTACTCGGCTCTACCTATGGCTTGATTGCCGTTGGTTATACCATGGTCTATGGAATTATCGGTATGATCAACTTTGCCCATGGGGAAATCTATATGATTTCTGCCTATCTGACCGCCATTTTCCTGGCACTGGCCTCATATTTTGGCCTGCAATCGGTGCCAGTGGTGTTGCTTTTGGTATTGTTTGCTACCGTTTTTTTGACTGCTCTCTATGGTTGGAGTGTGGAGCAAATCGCTTATCGCCCTCTCCGTCACTCCAATCGTCTGGCCCCTCTGATTTCTGCTATTGGCATCTCCCTTATTTTACAGAATTATATCCGTATCAGCCAAGGAGCCCGCAACCAGGGAGTGCCACCTGTTCTGGATGGCGTATGGCGTATCCCTTCTTCTGCCATCGATCAACATTTTATCCAGATTACCTATCTGCAAAGTCTTATTGTCGTCACCGCCTTGGCCAGCATGGCTCTGTTGACCTGGATTATTCACCGGACTGCCCTGGGGCGGGCCTGTCGTGCTACCCAACAGGATCGCATCATGGCCAATCTGCTGGGTGTGGATACCGATCGCATTATCTCCGTGGTCTTCGTGATGGGTGCGGCGATGGCGGCAGTGGCCGGCATGCTGGTCACCTTGAATTATGGCTCTTTTGATTTTTATATTGGTTTTCTTATGGGGATCAAAGCCTTTACCGCCGCAGTGTTGGGTGGCATCGGTTCCCTGCCGGGAGCGATGTTGGGAGGTGTCGTGCTCGGTCTGGCGGAATCCTTCTTTGCCGGTTTTGTCAACAGCGATTACAAGGATGTCTTTGCTTTTTCTTTGTTGATTCTATTTTTGATCTTTCGTCCTAGCGGCTTTTTGGGCGTGCCGGAAGTGGAGAAGGTGTGATGAGCAGTCGGGTGTCCAGAGCTCTGCGAGTCGCTGTGGTGGCGCTGTTGTTGTTTGCGCCTATAACGGGGTTGGTGCTCTCTGGCTATCAACTAAGCATTCATTGGCAGAGACCGCTGTGGCTGGCTGCAGCGGTGTTGGTTGGCTATTTTACTCTCTCTTGGTTGATGCAACATCTGGGCTGGTTGGATCGTTTTGCCGCCTCCCGTTCTGCCGTGCAACCGACAGCAACAATCGGTTTGAGCGGTCCGCGACCCGTGTGGATCGGTGCTGCCATTCTCTTTGCCCTGCTGCTCCCTTTTGTATTGGGCAAATATGCGGTCAGTGTGGCTATTCTGGCTTTGATCTATCTTTTGCTGGGATTGGGCTTGAACATTGTCGTCGGCTTGGCTGGTCTGCTGGATTTGGGGTTTGTCGCCTTTTATGCGGTGGGTGCCTATACCTATGCTTTGGGCTATCACTATTTTCACTTGAGTTTCTGGTTGGCTCTGCCGCTGGGTGCCCTGCTGGCTGCTCTCTTCGGCATGATTTTGGGATTTCCGGTGTTGCGTCTGCATGGTGACTATTTGGCGATTGTCACCTTGGGCTTTGGTGAGATAATCCGTCTGGTGCTCAACAACTGGGTCTCCGTTACCGGTGGACCCAACGGCGTCAGCGTCCCTTTCCCCACCTTGCTTGGTCTAGAATTCAACCGCAAAGCCAAGCAGGGGGGGGTGCCTATCCATGAATTTTTTGCGGTCGAATACTCTTCGGACCATCGCTCGCTCTTTTTATATTTTTTGTTGCTGATAGTGGTGGCTTTGTTGATCCTGATGGTGATCCGTTTGAAAAGAATGCCGATTGGGCGTGCCTGGGAGGCGTTGCGGGAAAATGAGGTGGCCTGTCGCTCTTTGGGTATACACCATGTCACGGTTAAACTCTCTGCCTTTGGTTTGGGTGCCATGGTTGGCGGGGTTGGGGGAGTCTTTTTTGCTGCTTTGCAGGGGTTTGTCAACCCCACCTCATTCACCTTTTTTGAATCGGCCTATATCCTGGCGATTGTGGTTTTGGGGGGGATGGGCTCCACCACCGGGGTGATCGGGGCAGCATTGCTGTTGACGGTTTTGCCAGAGTTGTTGCGTGACTTTTCTGATTATCGGGTGTTGTCGGTCGGCATTGCCATGGTATTGATGATGGTGTGGCGGCCCAGAGGGTTGCGGCAGCGCCGTCGCCCCTTCTTTGTCATCCCTGCCCAGGATCTGCCAAAAGCTCCTGTTGCCGTTTCCCAAGGAGTGGCGGAACAATGATGCCCTTGTTGACCGTGCATGGCTTGAGCATGCGTTTTGGTGGGGTAACCGCACTGCATCAAGTCGATTTTACAGTACAACCAGGATCGATTACCGCTTTGATCGGTCCCAATGGTGCCGGCAAGACCACAGTCTTCAACTGTGTGACCGGTTTTTATCGTGCCAGTTCAGGAACAATTCATTTGCAGGATGAATATCAACAAGCAGAAGGTATCGATTTGCTTGCTCTGTTGGGTGAGCCGTTGCAATGGAGTGATCTCTGGCAACCCCATCGACTGAGTCAGCGCTTGTATTATAAGATGTTTGGTGGTCCGCATTTGGTCAACCGGGTTGGTGTGGCCCGTACCTTTCAAAATATTCGTTTGTTTAATGAGTTGACGGTGATGGAAAATTTGTTGGTGGCGCAACATAACCAGGTGGATAGCGGATTGCTGTCTGGTTTGTTGTCCAGCCGACGTTTTCGTGCCTATGAGCAGGCTGCTGTGGCTCGGGCCAGCGCATGGTTGCGTTTTTTTGATCTGTTACCGGAGGCCAATCGTCTGGCGGGGGAGTTGCCCTATGGCTATCAACGTCGTCTGGAGATGGCGCGTGCTCTCTGTACCCAGCCGCGCCTGCTTTGTCTGGATGAGCCAGCCGCAGGCTTGAATCCCAATGAAACCAAGGCCCTCAGTCAGTTGATTTTGACCTTGCGCGAGCGTTTTGCCATCACCATCTTATTGATCGAACATGATATGGGCATGGTGATGGATATCTCTGATCATCTGGTGGTGTTGGAGCATGGCGAGGTGATTGCCAGAGGCAAACCGGAGCAGATCCAACAGGATCCACGGGTTTTGGCGGCCTATTTGGGCACCCAGACGGCTGAAAAAGGGGGATTATGAGCGAAAGCAGGTCAGCATCAGCAGTGACTCCAGAACCTCTTTTGCGTGTGCACGAGATCTGTGCCGGATATGGGGCCATCGAGGCGTTACATGGCATCTCTTTACAGGTGCAGAGTGGCGAAATTGTGGCCTTGATCGGTGCCAATGGCGCCGGAAAATCCTCTTTGTTGATGAGCATCTGTGCCAATCCTCCCGCACGCAAAGGCAAGATCTTTTTTGCGGGACAAGATATTACCGTACTGGCTACCCATCAGATTGCCCGTTTAGGCGTTGCCCACGTGCCGGAAGGGCGTCGGGTCTTTACCTATATGACGGTTGCGGAAAATTTGGCCATGGGTTTGATGGCACTGCCGGAGCAAGCCAACCATGGTTTGCTGCAAGCGGGAGGTGGTGCAGATCCGGAACAGATCTACCATTTGTTTCCTCGTTTGCGGGAGCGGGCGCAACAACGGGCTGGCACCTTGTCTGGAGGAGAGCAGCAGATGTTGGCAATAGGACGGGCGTTGATGTCACGGCCACGCCTGCTTTTATTGGATGAGCCCAGTTTGGGTTTGGCTCCGCAAATCATGGGACGTATTTTTGCCACTTTGCGGGATATTGTCAAAGAGGGAACCACCATCTTTTTGGTTGAGCAAAATGCCAATCAGGCTTTGCAATTGGCCGATCGTGCCTATGTTCTGGTCAACGGTCGGATTACCTTGAGCGGTACTGGCAAGGAGTTGTTGGCTAGTCCAGAAATTCGCAAAGCCTATTTGGGAGGCCATTGAGCGGAGTTTGCATAAAGAACTCTTTATAAAATCTTTATACAATTTTTTTTCTTGTTATTTCATGGTATGGTAGAATCCGAAAAAGCAGGGGTCAAATATTTGGCCTTGCACATTGCAACCTTGGGTGGCGTCGGTCTTTTGCCGAAAGCACCGGGAACATGGGGCACTGTGGCGACGGTACCATTTGCCTGGCTGGTTAAAGAAGCCGGGAGCTTCTGGTATTGGTTGGCGTTGCTTCTGCTCTCTGTTTTGGGAAGCTGGGCGACAAGCGTGGCGTGTCGTCATTTTCAACGTAAAGATCCGTCACAGGTGGTGGTGGATGAAGCGGCTGGTTTATGGGTGACCCTGTTGTTTCTGCCAGAAGGTTGGGTCTGGTGGTTGGTGGGGGTTGTTTTGTTTCGTTTATTTGATATTTTCAAACCTTGGCCAGTCAATTGGCTTGATCGGGAGTTGCCTTCTCCTTGGGGAGTCATGGCGGATGATCTGGCGGCTGGTCTGTATGCTGGATTAAGCATGACGCTATTAGCCAGGATTATTTCATTATGAAATGCCTTCTCATCATGCCGCGTTGGAGCGAGCAGGAGTCGTTGTTTCCTCCATCTGGTAGACCTTATCTGGATTTGCAACTGGAGTGTTTGGGCTTTTCCGAGATGGGCTTTTCTGAACTGGAGCCGGATGCGCCGTTTGATCCGACCCGTGTTTCCGAAGAGTATCAGATGATTTTGATTCAAGGGACAACGGAACCAGGAAATCGTTTGCGCCGTTCGCTGTTATCCAACCTGGGGCTCTCTTTGGGCTTGGATAGTGATGAATCGGATCGCTTGCGGGTGATGGGTGCGCGTCCTTTGTATGATGGCGATGGGGTTCCTGCCGGTTTTGCTATCAAACGGCGTGGACGGATTGTTCTCTATTGTGAGAAGAGTATCTGGGGTTTGCGTCGTGAGTTGGTTGCGGCGGTACGCGAATTTATGGATGAGGGGATCGTCGATGCCCAGGGGATGACGCGGCGAGGACGTTATCGCACCTGTTGGATGGTCGAGGGTACAGAAGAGCAGATCTCTCCCTTGCTGGAGGAGAGCGATTTGCGTTTGTGTCGGGTTCGTGCCTTGTCTTCCGGGGATACAGCGCTGATTTTACCCGCCCAGGTGGGATCCGAGTTCAAAGAGCGGGTGCAGAGCTGTTTGGGTGAGCGCTTGTATGCCAAGTCACCCCGTCCCTTGGAGGTATTGGTGGGCAAGCAACTGCGCGAGGCCAATGTCTCGATTTCGGTTGCCGAATCCTGTACGGGTGGTTTGATTACGGCACGTTTATCGTCGGTACCAGGCAGCAGTGCCTATCTATCGGTCGGTTATGTGACCTATGCCAATATGGCCAAGACCCATTGCTTGGATGTCAACCATGTGTTGATCGAGCGCTGTGGTGCGGTTAGTCCAGAGGTGGCGCTGGCTATGGCCCGCGGCGCCTTGCGCAATTCCGGAGCGACCTTGGCGGTGTCGGCTACCGGCATCGCTGGCCCGGATGGCGGAAGTGAAGAGAAGCCGGTTGGTACGGTCTATTTGGCCGCTGTTTCCAGTCATGGCGATGT
>NZ_RXIU01000010.1:26456-38780 GCF_004217665.1 Candidatus Magnetaquicoccus inordinatus
GGTTCAATTGGCCTTGCAGTTAAGCAAAGCATTTTTTATACCAGACAATTTTTCTATTATTGCAAGAGAGAATAGCGGGGCCAATCGGCTTCTGTTTGCATCAGCCGTTGTCTTTTGTGCTGAAGGGGATTAATGTTTCTGAAATTTATAGCACCCAGTGACAGCCACCAGTGGGAAAAATCCGACCATGTCAATTGATGCCGCTACTGTCAAACATGTTGCCACTCTGGCACGCTTGCGGGTCACTCCAGAGGAGGTGGCTCAGTATGCCGAGCAACTCTCACGCATTTTGACCTTGATGGAGGCACTCGGTCGTCTGCCCACCGAGGATGTCGAGCCGATGTCGCATGCTGTGGCCATGGCAATTCCAGAACGAGAGGATGTGGTCTGTCATCTCAATCAACGTGAAGCTCTTTTGGCCTGTGCTCCCGAGAGCGAACATGGCCATTTTTGCGTTCCCAAAATGATCGAGTAGGAGAATCATTCCGGTGGATCTCGCCCGCATAACCTTAAAACAGGCGGCTGATCTGCTGCATCGGCGTGCCCTGTCGGCAGTAGAGTTGACGCAGTTTTTTCTGGAGCGCATCAACGCGCACAATCCAACATTGAATGCCTATATTACGGTCGATGCAGAAGGTGCCTTGGCTGATGCCCGGCAGGCGGATGCGTGTTTGGCAAGAGGGGAGGCGACCCCTTTGACCGGAATCCCTCTGGCGGTCAAAGATCTTTTTTGTACCAAGGGTTTGCGCACGACCTGTGCGTCGCGCATGCTGGCGGATTTTATTCCTCCTTATGAATCGACAGTGACCCGTCGTTTGCGTGAGGCTGGCATGGTGGTGTTGGGCAAAACCAACATGGATGAATTTGCCATGGGTTCTTCCAACGAGACCTCCTATTTTGGTCCGGTAAAAAATCCCTGGGATCACAGCCGCATACCAGGAGGCTCTTCGGGGGGGTCGGCGGCGGCCGTTGCAGCGGGTTTATGTGTGGCCGCTTTGGGTACAGATACGGGTGGATCGATTCGCCAACCGGCAGCGCTCAGCGGCATAACCGGTTTGAAGCCAACCTATGGGCGGGTTTCCCGTTATGGCATGATTGCCTTTGCCTCGTCGTTGGATCAGGCAGGACCGATGACCCGCAGCGTAGAGGATGCAGCACTGTTGTTGCAGGGTATGGCTGGGCATGATCCTTTGGATTCAACCTCCATTGACCAAGCGGTGGAGGAGTATGTGGAGCAGTTGTCTGGGGGGGTGAGCGCCCAGGAGCGGATGCGTGGCTTGCGTATCGGTATCCCCAAGGAATATTTTACCGATGGTCTCTCAGAGAGCGTGCATAAGGCGTTGCAAGAGGCCATAGAGAGATTTCAGGAGCTTGGTGCCCAGTGTCAATCGGTCTCTCTGCCCACGACCGCTTATGCCATTCCCACCTATTATATCATCGCTCCGGCAGAAGCCTCATCCAATCTTGCTCGTTATGATGGGATTCGTTTTGGCTATCGCTGCGAGCAGCCGGAAGATTTGCTGGATATGTTTGCGCGCAGTCGTTCCGAAGGTTTTGGTGCTGAGGTCAAGCGGAGAATCATGTTAGGCACCTATGTGCTCTCTTCAGGATATTATGATGCCTACTATCGCCAGGCGCAGAAGGTACGCCGTTTGATTGCCGATGATTTTCACAACGCTTTTACCCAGGTTGATCTGCTGCTGACACCAACTGCACCGGAAACGGCTTTTCGGATAGGCGAAAAGAAGGAGGATCCGGTCAAAATGTATTTGTCCGATATTTTTACCATCAACGTCAATCTGGCGGGTTTGCCTGCGCTCTCTCTGCCTTGTGGCTTTGATGCCCAGAATCTGCCGATCGGTATGCAGTTGATCGGTCGCCCACTCCAAGAGAGCAGTTTGTTGCGCGTTGGCCACAGCTTTCAACAGGTTACGGATTGGCATCAGCGGAGTCCGCTATGAATCATAAAAAGATAGCGTTGCGTTCAGGAACAGAGCAGGCCCTTGCAACAGGTTATGAGACGGTAATCGGCCTGGAAGTGCATGCCCAGATGTTGACACAATCCAAAATCTTTTGTGGCTGTCCCACCCGTTTTGGTGCTGATGCCAATACGCAGATTTGTCCTGTGTGTGCCGCTTTTCCTGGTGTCTTGCCGGTGCTGAATCGCGAGGCGGTGCAGATGGCCATCAAAACCGGTTTGGCGATTCATGGGCAAATTCGTTTGTTGAGTGAGTTTTCACGCAAAAACTATTTCTACCCGGATTTGCCTGCCGGCTATCAGATCAGTCAGTATGAGCTGCCGATTGTCGAGCAGGGGCATCTCATGATCGATTCCCCCGAACGGGGCGAGGGAATACGGATTGGTATTACCCGTATTCACATGGAGGTGGATGCTGGCAAGAGTCTGCATGAAGGGATTGTCGGCGGCTCCTGGGTCGATTTGAATCGTACTGGTACTCCTTTGATGGAAATTGTCTCCGAGCCGGATTTGCGTTCTTCGGCAGAGGCGGGAGAATATTTAAAAAAATTGCGGGCGATTGTGCGCTATCTTGGGGTTTGCGATGGCAATATGGAGGAGGGGTCATTTCGCTGTGATGCCAATGTCTCGGTGCGTTTGCGTGGTGCGAGTGCTTTTGGAACCCGCTGTGAGTTAAAAAATCTCAACTCGATTCGCAATGTGATGCGGGCGATTGATTATGAGGTGGAACGGCAAATTGAGCTGTTGGAAGAGGGCGGGAAGGTGATTCAGGAGACCCGTCTTTGGAATGCCGATCTGAACAGCAGTCGTCCCATGCGTGGCAAAGAGGATGCCCATGATTATCGCTATTTTCCCGAACCCGATTTGCCGCCATTGCGTTTGACGGCGGAGAGGGTGGCGGCAATAAGTGCCGTGTTGCCAGAGTTGCCGGATGCCAAGGCGCTGCGTTTTCAGGAGCAGTATCAGTTGTCCCACTATGATGCTGGAGTGTTGACCAGCAGTCGGGAGTTGGCAGATTTTTTTGAGGCTGTGGCAGCAGAGGCGGCAGCCTTGGGTCAGGCCAATGCCAAAATGGCTGCCAACTGGGTGACAGGAGAGTTGGCTGCACGTTTGAATCGGGATGGTGTGGAGATTCAACACTCCCCGGTGACACCGGGGCAGTTGGGAAAATTGGTGGCCATGATTCAGCAAGGGACTCTTTCGGGTAAACTGGCCAAAGAGGTGTTTGAGATTCTGTGTAATGAGGGTGGAGATCCCCAGCAGATTGCCGAACAACGGGGCATGCGTCAGGTCAGTGATGAAGGGGCAATTGATGCGGCAATCGAACAGGTTTTGGCCAACAATCCAGAGGATGTTGCCCAATATCGGGCCGGCAAGAGTAAGATTCTTGGCTTTTTGGTCGGACAGGTCATGAAGGCGACACAGGGCAAGGCCAATCCTGGTTTGGTGAATCAACGTTTGCTGGCCAAGTTGGCGGAATAGCCGTGTGTTACCTGCTGGTCTGTGCAAGGAAATGGTAAGGAGAAGATGTCAACCAGCGATCATACGCTGACTCACGATGGACAGGCGATACGCATTATCTATTTGATGGGGGTAATCGCGCTGCTTGTGGTCTGTTGTTTGGTGTTGCTGGGGCGGTTGGTGGTGGATGTGGAGAGATTGCATCCGCGAATTATCGCCGCTTTGGAAAAGGTGACCGGTCGCACCGTCTCGTCAGAGGGGATACATTTTTCGCCCACAGAAGGTTTTTTTGCTTTAGAGTTGCGCAACCTGCAGATTCATTCCCAAACAGACAGTGAACCTCCCCTGTTGATTGCCAAAAAGGTGCAGATTGGTCTGGCACCTTTTTCTTTTTTCTATCATGGCCTGGATGAAGAGGCCCCCGTAGAGATCTCCTCTTTGACCCTGTTTAGTCCCCAATTGCAAATTGTGCGTCAGGAAGAGGAGTGGCTGGTGCAGCAACTGCAGGAGATGCTGGTGCGCAGTGATGTGCAGATGAAACAGCATTTTGGCTGGGGGATGACCCAGTTGGCGGTCAATTCGATCAAGATCCAAAATGGCATTGTGAGCTTGTTAAACTGGGAACAGGCCAGTAGTCAGGCGATTATTGTCGATCGTATTTATGGGGAGATTCATGCTCTATCCGCAGAGAAAGCCTCCCCTGTCTCCTTTTCTGCGCGATTTCATGCCATTCCTTTTACCTTGACCGGTCAGGTCGGACCGATGCCGGAATCGTTGGATTTGACGGCTCTGCCGGTTTTGTTGAACCTGGAGGCCAAATCGACAGGATTGATGCAATTTATTGATTATTTTGTCAATTTTGTCAGCCTGTTTGCATCTCCCTTGCAAAAGTTTTCTTTGCCGGAACAATGGGAGATAGGTGGTGCCAGAGGCTATTTTTTTACTTTGTTCAATGGCAGTCTCAAGAAAGGGATTCAGACCCGCTCTCGTTTAGAGTTGGATAAATTGGTGCTGACGCACAAACGGGAATCGGGACGTGCCGAGGCGCAATCTCGTTTTGCGGGGGGAAATCATTTTCGTACCGAATGGGGAATGGGCAAGGAGCCTTTACCTGTTGATATTGCCTTTCGGCAAAAGTCGGTTATGAAATTGGCAGAGGATGAAAATCGGCCCTCTTTCTGGTTGGAGGAGGGATTTTTGTATGCTGATGGGCGACCCTTGTTGGATATAAAAGGGGTATGGCGAGGGGTAGGCAATGATGAAAACGAAGCCTCCTCTGTGCTGAACATGAAAGTGGCAACATTATCTGGTTTTGATTTGCGACGTTTTGCCGCTGTCTTGGAGCCTTATATATCTGGTGAGACCCCGCAAGGGGAGTTGCGTCTGGAAGGGGAGTGGCCGAATGCGCTGCATTGGAGTGGTCATCTGGATTTTACGCATACCGATCTCTCTTGGAAAGGAGGCAACCCTCTGCCCACACAGGCCACCCAGCAGCGCTCACAACGTCGTCAGGGGAGTGCCTGGTATTCTCTTTTCTCCTTGTCAGGAGTTGACAAAAGGGCGGGCGTGCCGTTGCTGATTGATTGGGAAATGGTGCACGAACGGGCAGAGGAGATGGAGGATATATGGACGATAAAAGAGTTGACCCTCAGTCGTCCGCCTGCAACCAGCGAACCCGCTGAGTCGCGTGTGCGTCTGTTTGGATCTTTGCAGCCGCAACTTGCCTTGGATGTTACGGGTGAATGGGAGCTGGCATCTCTCAGGGAATATTTGCATTTGGCGAGCAATTGGCAGATTGCCGGGAGGATGCAGATGGATCTGCAGCTTCGCGGTGATGGGGTGCGTGTCAACAATCGTGAGGAACGGGGCTGGTTACAGGATATATCCGGTCAGCTTCATGTGGATAGTGGCCAATTGGCAGGGATAACCGTGCAGGATCTTGCTCTGCGCCTCAAACTGGAGCAGGGTCTCTTGCGACTTTATGATATTGAGGCCAATGCCGGCATGGGGCGTGTGCAGGCACAGGCGTGGCTTGAAAGCGCTGGGTCTGAGCGTGCTGCAGAGAGTGAAGCAGCAGCTTATCATGCCATTTTTTCTTTTGCTGGTGTGGCCTTGGAAAAGCTGTCAGGGAGCAAACAAGGAGGATATGTGGGTTTGTCTCCCTTTGCCCACCAGGGCAGAAAAGGAGCAGGGGCAACCGCGACCTCCCGTCCTGTCGCCAGCAAAACGGCACCTTGGCGACCACTCATTGAGGGGATTGCTTTTGGTCATGGTGAGATATGGGGAGCATTGAACGAGCAATGGTTGGCGGTGGCTCCTTATTCAGGAAACCTGCAGTTGCAGGTTGAGTCTGGCCGTTGGTCAGGAATCAATGGGGATCTGCTTTTGCGCCCGCCTGGGGATCCGCAGCGCATTTTTTCTCTGGATAAAGGGGAAGTGCAGGAAGAAACCGGCCAGGAAAAGGGCATGACACGCGATGCCGCCCCATTTGCCAAACCATTTTATTGGGATCGCTTGCATGCGGATATGCGCTGGGATCAGGAGCGGATATATTTTAATCCCGTGTTTGTGCAGGCTGGCGGGCTGCGCATTACCGGGAGTGGCGAGCGGCGAGCCAGTGGACAGCATGGGTTTGATTTGGTGATTTCGTCACCACTGCGGGAGGATACAGAGCCCTATCGGGCGCGTCTAGAAGGGGACCAACAACAGACTCTCTATCGTTTGGACAAGGCGATGCCTTGATGGGGTGTGGTCAAACCCAGAGGAGAGTTCTCCTCTGGGTTTGAGGGGTTTCAGGGTATGGCAAGTGCATCACGAACCGCTTGTTGTTGACGGATTTGTCCACCCTCAATTTGGAAAATAGAGTAGGGACGCCGACTCAAGCCATTCTCCAGAAAACGCAAGGTTCCGTTTGCACCACGAAATCCTCCGGGACGGGTGAGGGCAGAAGGGGTGATTTTTCCGCTTTGCATCGGTTGATCCTGCAGCAGTTGGGCGATCATGGCTACCCCATCATAAGCGAGGATTGCCAAGGCGCTGGGATCTTCTTCCCAGGTCTGGCGAAAGGATTGACGAAACTGTTCCTTTGCCTGGTTGTCAACATCGCAGAAAAGAGCCCCTTCCAGATATTCTCCCCCTTCGGCAAGCAGTTCTGGGCTGTTCCATAGAGAGGTTCCCAGAAGAGTGATCTTTTGATTGCCGGTACGAAATGCGGCGGCTTGTGGGGCAATCAGGCGTACCTGTTTGGCCGAAGCGGGCAGGAAGAGTGCATCATATTGGGTGCCCAAGGCTTTCAACCAGGGGGAAAAATCGTTGGCATCCTGGGCAAAATAGGCGGAACGCACGATGGCTCCTCCCAGGGCATGAGCTTCGTCGGTGAAGGTTTTGGCGACACCACGTCCATATTCCGATTCAGGAGCCAAAATGGCGATGCGAGTCAATTTTTTGTCCACAACCGCATGCTTGGCCATGATTTTGGCCTGTTGTTCCGGCTGGAAGGCATTGGAAAAGGCCCCTTTCGGCAGGGAGTCCCCTTCGCGTTGCGGATTTAAGGTAACAATCGGAATTTGCGCAGCGCTGGCCATCTCGATGGCTGGTTGCACGGTGGCATAGAAGACTGGGCCGATAATCACATCCACCTGTTGATTGAGCAGCTCCTGGATCCCTTTTTTACTGCTTTCTGCGGTTTCGCCACTGTCGGCAATTTGTAATTGGATGGGAGTGGTGGGATAATCGGCCAAGGCTTTTTTGGCAGCTCGGCGGAGATGTTCGCCCATGGAGGACCATTTGCCGCTCATGGGGAGCAATAAACCGACTTTGCGGGCTGGGGCTGCGGGCATGGTCGCACTGGTTGCGGCCGGTGCCGAGAGTGCTGGCTGGGTGATGGCGGTGGAAAGAGCCAATGCAGGTGCAGTCGCTGTCATGCTCTCTTCCGGTTTGCTGCTTGGACTATGCTCTGGAATGGGTGCCCGCAGTGCTGCAGCCAGAAGGGAGTTGGCTGGTTGCAGAGACAACAGATATTTGAGTCGCTCTCTGGGTTGCTGCGCCAGCATATCCTGCAAGATGCGATGTTGGCTGGCGGTCGGTTCAAATTCGGCGACAGCATGCAAAAAGTGGGGAGTATTATCGGCACTGGCCTGGAAAAGATAGGATTCCAGCAGGCGTTGCCACGCCTTGTCGGTATAGAAGGGGATGGCAGAAGGAAATTCTGTTCCGTTGGCAATAGCGGCCCACAGTTGCCATGCTTCCGGCAGTTTGGCTTGCGAATATAGATTTTCTGCTTCTTGCAGGGCACGCTCTTCCGGGCTGGCCGCTTTTGCGCTGGCAGTTGCAGCTCCTGGAGCGGGTTTGCCGGTTGCTGATGGGGTCACCTGTACCGGTTCAGGGGCAATTTGCACGGGTGGCAGAATGGGACGTGAAACAGTGGATCCAGGAGGCGGAGGGCTCTGTGTCATGTTGCGGATGGGAACCGTCCCTGGTGGTGGATTGGTGATCACCACTCTTCCGGAAGAGGGATCTGCTTGCTGGGTGACGGGAGCGAGCGGTTTTTGTCCGCCACATCCCCACAGCAGCGTGGAAAGAAGCAGCAGAGGCCACAACAGGCGGCGTTTGTTCGCTTGTGGCGCAGAATACAGAATGGCAGCAGAGGGCAAGCAGGCAACACCCTCTCTGTGTAGAGCGGTCTGATGGGTCATGGGATTATCGCGCAATGGAAGAATGGGAAAGTGACAACTGGTAAATTATACATCGTTCCTACCCCGATCGGCAACCTGGAAGATATGACTTTCCGCGCTCTCCGGGTGTTGCAGGAGGTAGAGTGCATTGTGGCGGAAGATACCAGACATACGGGGATTTTAGCGGCCCATTACGGGATCAAGCGTCCGATGCTCAGTTTTAACGACCATAATTCCTCCCGACGTTTGCCGGAACTGTTGGCGCGGCTGCAGCAAGGTGAGCGTTTGGCCTTGGTGACGGATGCGGGTACGCCGGGGATCAGTGATCCTGGCTTGCCGTTGCTGCAAGCGGTGATTGCCCAGGGAATCGCTTTGGAGGTGTTGCCAGGGGCGTCGGCAGTGGTCACCGCTCTGTCTGGTTCTGGATTTTCCCTGGCACGTTTTGTTTTTGAAGGTTTTTTGCCCAGAAAGGGGCGCCAGAGGCAGGAGCGTTTGGCGGCGTTGGTGGCAGAAGAGCGTACAGTAGTGATTTATGAATCACCGCTACGCATGGCACAGACCTTGACCGATTTGCAGGCGCTTGGTTGTGGTGAGCGTCCAGCCGTGGTGGCACGCGAGTTGACCAAACATTATGAAAGTTGGCATCGGGGTAGTGTCAGTGAATTGGCAGAGCTTTTTCACAGCAATCCCCATAAAGGGGAGATGGTGTTGGTGTTGCGTGGGCAAGAGGCGGCACTACCTTGTGAAGAGCAGGGCAGGGAGCTGTTGGGTCAGTTGCTGACGACCAATCTTGCTTTGGGACAAGCGGCGCGCCAGGCCGCACGGGTAAGTGGTGTTTCGCGCAATCGGCTCTATCAAATGGCATTGCAAAAGCGTCAAGCAGAACAGCATGCAGAGGAGGAAGAGGAGGGGTCGGCCCGTCTACAATCGCTACCGGAGAGCGGAGAAGATCCCTCTCTGGGCTCGGAGTCTGCAGATGGCTGAGGCGCGCCGTCTTTTGGGGAGCGAGGCGGAACAGGTTGCGGAACGATACTTGCATAAACATGGTTATTGTATTCTGGAGCGTAATGTGCGTTTCCGGCAGGGAGAGCTGGATTTGGTTGCCTTGCATGGCGAAACTTTGGTCTTTTGTGAAGTGAAAGCCAGTCACGGGACGAGCATGCTGGATCCTGCCGATAATCTGCATCGACGCAAACAAGATCGCCTGGTGCGTTTGGCTGCCGGCTATTTGCAAAAGCACCCGGAACATGCCGGGCGAGAGTGCCGTTTTGATGCAGTATTGGTGTGGAAGAGGGGGTTGTGGTGGAGTATAGAGGTGGTTGCCGATGCGTTTCGGCCAGGTTGGTAGTTTGGGGCTGCATATTAATGGGTAGGGGATGGCAATGAAACGAATCACATGTCGTCACTTGGTGACGCTGTTGGCGTTGACTGGTTTGCCGGGATGTGTACCGGTTGTGGTTGGTGGAGGGATGGCGGCGACGACCAGTATGGTTGGCGAGGATCGGGATATGGGCAGCCAGATGGAGGACTCCTGGTTGGCCATGAAGATCCGCAGTCGCTTTGTGCAAAGCGATGCAATACGGGTGGGCAATATTGGTGTTTCAGTATTGCATGGCAAGGTCTTGCTGACCGGGGCCGCCATGAATCAGGAAGAGGTGGAGGAGGCGATACGTATTGCCCGCGAGACCAGAGGGGTGGTTGAGGTTCGTTCTGAATTAAAAGTGCAATATGTAAGCCCGTCGGAATTGGCCAATGATGCGGTGATCACCAGCAAGGTCAAGTCGCAATTTATCTTGGATCAGGATGTGCACGGCTTGAATATTCATGTCAAAACCACCAAAGGGGTAGTCTATTTGGTGGGTGAGGCCAAGACGGTGCAAGAGAGAGATCGGGCGATTCATATTGCCCAGCAGGTGGCAGATGTGCGCGAAGTGGTCTCCTATCTGACGGTGGCCAATGCCGCAGCAGCAGGCAGCAGTAAAGGTGCCCCTGTCACTGTGCGTGATGGTGCTGCCACTCCGGCAGCAAGTCAGATGAGTGCTCCTGTGGAACCGGTCTCCTCCAGTCCACCGGTAAATGTGCAACCCTCTGTCCGTAGTTCTGGAACTGTGAATGAATCCATCTCTCCCATCGCCCCGCCCGGTTCCGGACGCTGAACATTTTGCCCGGTTGCTGGAGCGGTTGCGTCATGCTCTGTCGGCAGAGCAGGTTTTGCAGAGTGTGGCCGAGCGTGAAGTCTATGCCTGGGACAATACCGGCAGCCGTTTTCCACCGTGGGCTGTAGTACTGGCCGAGAGCAGTGCGGATGTGCAAGAGACTTTACGCTTATGCCATGAGGCGCAGGTGGCGGTGATTCCGCGTGGTGCAGGAACCGGCAATGTTGGCGGCGCCTTGGCGGTGCAGGGAGGGATTGTTCTTTCGTTGCAGCGGATGAATCGGATTGTCGAAGTGTCGCGGGAAGATCGTCTGGCGGTGGTGGAGCCAGGGGTGGTGCATGGCCAGTTGCAGGCGCAACTAAAAAATGAGGGGCTGTTTTGGCCCCCCGATCCCTCTTCCTCGCGCAGTTGTTCTCTTGGTGGCAACTTGGCCATGTGTGCGGCAGGGGCCAATGCGGTGCGCTATGGGGTCACCCGCGACTGGGTATTGGGTTTGCAGGCGGTTTTGATGGATGGTTCCCTGTTGACAACGGGGGGGCGCACGACCAAGGGTGTCGTAGGCTATGATCTGACCGGTTTGTTGATCGGTTCGGAAGGAACCTTGGCTGTGGTTACGCAAGCCACATTGAAGCTGGCCCCGTTGCCAGAGAGTCGGCGTCTGCTGCGCGTGCTCTTTGCTTCGGTGGAGGAGGCGACGCAAGCGGTCTGTCTGTTGATGGCCGAAGGAGAGGCACCAACTGCCATTGAATTTTTGGATGCGTCCGCCCTGGATCTGCTGCGGCGCAGTGGTGCGGTCCTCCTCCCGGAACAGGGCAAGGCCCTGTTGTTGATTGAACTCTCAGGCAGTGCGGCAGGGATGGAGAGTCAAGTGGCGGCAGTTTTAGCCCGTTTGCAACGTTTGTCTTGTCTGGAGCTGTTGCAGGCAGGGCCGGAGGAGGCAAGCACCATTTGGGCCGCCCGCTATGCTTTATCGCCCACACTGAAAAAATTGGCCCCTAAACGGATCAATGAAGATGTAGTGGTACCTGTTTCGCGTTTGCCTGAATTGTTGGCAGGGGTGGAAGAGTTATCCAAGGAGTATGCTATTCCGATAGTTAATTTTGGTCATGCCGGCAATGGCAATATTCATGTCAATCTCTTGGTTGATCCCGCCCATGCCGAGCAGATGGCAGTTGTGGAGCCTTTATTGGCCCGATTGTTTCGTCTTGTCTTGTCGCTGCAGGGCTCTCTGTCGGGTGAACATGGAGTAGGCATGCAAAAAAAGCCCTACGTTGCCTGGGAGTTGGATCCGCTCTCTTTGCGCATCCAGCAGCAATTGAAAGCACTTTTTGATCCGCTGGGGTTGTTGAATCCCGGTAAAATTTTTCCTGATTCTGTGCCACAGTGAGTCAAGGGTTTTTCTTTGTTATATTCATTAAGGGGTTGACAAGCTTCCATCTTTTTTGTAAAATACGATGTTTACATCTTATGCAGCGAAGGGTTGCGTAGGTGAGCATGAAAGGGGTGGAGCATGGAGAAAATTGCCGACATTGTGTTGCCTGAGGGGTATGTGCCCTCTGAGGATGAGGAGTACATGTCGCCCAAACAACGCGCCTTTTTCTATCGTCTGTTGGTGGAGTGGCGGCACCAATTAATGGAAGATGCCGATAAAACTTTGGCAGCTATGACCGAAGAAAAGGCGATATTTGCTGATCCAACCGATCGAGCTGCTTTGGAGACCGATCGTAATTTTGAACTGCGTACCCGTGACCGGGAAAGAAAGCTGATCGGCAAAATTGATCGTACTTTGGCTGTCATCGAAGCCAATGAATATGGCTTTTGTGAAGAGTGCGGTGTGGAGATCGGTTTGAAACGCCTGGAAGCGCGTCCCGTAACCGATTTGTGCATCAGTTGCAAAACCCGTGCAGAACGTCGGGAAAAAGTCAATATCTCCGAAGATGAGGAGATTATGGAGGAGTCCTGATTTTGCGTTTTACACCGGCAGTGCCTTTATGCAAAAAAACCCGATAGATCTTTATCGGGTTTTTTTATGGCTAAAATGGTCACGCTGTTATGG
>NZ_RXIU01000100.1 GCF_004217665.1 Candidatus Magnetaquicoccus inordinatus
TGGCAAAAACCGCCGATAGGTCGTACCCATCTCAGGGTAGAAGATCAATTGCGGTAGGGGCTTTTTGAGGAGACCCTAACTAGATAAATAAAATTAATCGACAGAGTTAAAATGTGCTTATTGAAAATTTTTATTATATCAACCTGTATGGTAAAATGCAAAATAATTCCATCATTTACAGATGTTTACGGCAAGAGGTTGTCACGGCGCGCAGCTTGCTCAATGTTTTTCTGTAAAAATCATCCGCTTTTTGATCAATAAAATTACACATTATTTTCAATATGTTACAAAAAACATTTCAAAAATATTCATGTCAGCGAAGGGTGAGTCAGCAATTATTTGTATGATTTTGTTAAGAATTGTACCAATTACAGTTGGGATCCTGAACATAGCATCAATCTTAAGATATAATTGACAAAAAAGAGATTATCCGCTAGCATTTTGTGCTTGAATTGGAAAAATGTATTTGATAATATTTTCGATTAGTTAGATCAAGTATCGAGCTTAATCGATCAAAATCAAGCAAATATTGATGAATTTGAGAATTTAGCACTACCGATTGAACAATAATGATTAATGCCTGGCACAGGGGCGAACTCCCTTGAGTAGAGTAACTTTTATTGCATTCCTATGGGTATACATGAATCTTGCCTTGGCAGTTGCCGAGGAGAGGTGGGTGTGTATGCCTGCTGGGCAAAGTATGGGTTGGCATTGTCCTGATATGGCTGCGGCCAAGGAGGGAGATTTTTTTTATTCAACGATTGTGGCGACGTGGAAAGAGCAGGACAACCGGGAGAGGCAGTCCAATCTTCAAGAGGTTTGTTCGTATGCGGGGCGTCTGCAGGGTCTGGCAACCAGCAAAAACAAAATTCCCTATAATCCTTTTATAGTGGAGAGGAATGGGAGCAACGGCAAGATCTGGAGCGTTCATGTAGGCTGTTCAACCGAGCAGAAGAGGCATAAAGAGGTTTTAGCGGATGTGCTTGCGCGGGCAAAAAAGGAGGGAAAATGTCACGGTCGGCAGGACAAGCAGTGTCCTTATCCCATACGCACCCTGGTGGAGGCAGTCAAGAGGGAGCAGAGCAAAAGGCAGATGAATGAAGATAACAGCATTCCTCCCGGACGCGGTGTGCCTAATACAGTGGGGAACAAGGAGTCATTTCAAGCACCGCTGCGTCTCTATTTGCGCAAGGGCAGTTCCTGTTTTGGCAAACCTGAGGATTGTGTACCGCAATTCTGCCAAGCTCTGCTGAATGAGGAAAATGAGTCTATTGCCAATGATGCTTGTAAAGAGTTTCGAGCAGACAAGGGATATTTTCGCATCATCAAGGAGCAGTTGCAGGTTGCGGATATCAATTGGCTGGAAGCTGAGGATGTGACGTCCGATGTTTTGCAAACAAAAAAATCGGAGTATATCAAAGAGATCACTACGCGCAGCAAAGATGATTTATCACTTTCGATAGTGAAACTGCATAAGATAGCAGCAGCGATTACAGGGGAGTATCGGCGACAGAATTTGCTGTGCAGTGAAGCGGTAGTCATACGAACCTTAAGGGGTGAGATACCGGCGATTCGCATTTGCCAATTTGCTGAGAGTGAAAAGAGGTGTCGTTGTCCAGTGTTGGAGGTAGGAAATGACAGTTATTGACAGGGAGAGTATGCTGAAGTGTGGGCATGCAGGCAAGCGGTGGTTGGTTTGTGTGCTGCTTATGTGCAGCAGTGTGTTGTCATCTATCCATTCAGATCAGGCAGAAGCCGCCAATCCTGCCATGCAATTGGACAAGTCTGCTCTTCCTGGTACCGGGATGTTTGATTATCGGGAGAGTGTAGGCAAAAAGGATAAGAATGGTTATCTGTTTTTTATACCGCGTGATGCCCAGGCGGTGCAGAGTCCAATCTTGGCAAACACTTGTATCAAATTTGCTGGTTTTAGTATTGAGTGGCAAGAATATGAAAATTTTCGAATCACAAAACAGAATATAGTTCAGTTGTTCCAGGAAAAATTTTGGCAGGCTGAGGAGAGAAAGAAAGATGATCCTCAGTCCGCACCTGTAGAAAATAAGAGTAGTGAGGAATTAGATCAAACGCAGGTGGGCGAAGATGCTGTTGCGCAGACACACAAAAGCAACGCAAACAGTAATGTCAAGGTAGATCGCTGTCAAAATCTTGAAAAAAATAATAAAATCAACAAAGAATTTTCGGCAGATGTCAGTGATGAGCATGGGCGTTTGCAGATAAAATTTCAGAATGGCGAGAGTCATTGGGTCTCGTTGTGGAGTATCAGTCGGATAGTGAACCATTTGACTGATCTTTTGCGCATCGATCCCAAAAAATCAGGATTATTAGAAAAGATATTTTTTATCGAGCATAAAGAAAATAACTATTTTCTTTCGCGCGCCTATTTACCAGAACAGAGTGTGTGCGGTCTAAACCTGAATGAAAAAGGGCAACCGACAGAAGAGCCAAACGCTCTTTGCGGAGAAGTGCCTGAAATGTTCAAAATTGATATTATTCACGGGATCATAGGCAATGTAGGCATTCAAACTGAGGCCAAGATTGAGACATTTGTTGAAAAAATAAGTAATAGTTTTACTGGCAACGACAAAAAAAGTGAGATTCTTCCAGAAAATGACTATATAGATAATAAGAAAATATCAGTGCCACAAGAGGCAGCGTGCGTGCTTGCTGATCTTGGCATAACTAACAAGTTAAAGAATTATTATCGATTCAATCAGATAGATTCTGTTATTTCAAGTGACTATCAAATCAATGCTGATTTAAGTGTAAATTCAGACAGGATGTGCGATTCTCTTGGCGATGAGGCAAAAAAATATATTCAAGAATGTGCAAATAAGCTAATGAAAAAGTTGTTTTTGTGTTTATTGCCATATGATGATAATGAGCATTATGATTCGGAGATATGCGATGATTTAAAAGACAAAATTGCTAAGTGCAAGAACAAAATTGATATTTACAAGAACAAAAAAATAGATTATATGAGAGAGTTGCAGCAATACATTAGCAAGGATACGCTTAATTCTATAAATCAATATGTAAATTTATACAGACATTCTAACATCAAGTTAACTCGTAATCGTATAGAGAAACATTTGAAAAAAAATAGAGGTGTCATCCCTGGTTTGCATAATGCAATTACGAAAAAAATAAATTATTGTTATAATGGCGTCATGCCTTGTTCTGAAAGTGAAATTATAATTTATAGAAAAGCTTCTGAGTTGTTCAATAATAACAAGCATAATGAATTTATTTCTTTGGTTTCTGACAATTACGAATCATTAATAAATGAAATTGGTGATTTAATAGGATCATCCGAGATAAAGGAAGCGCATAAAGCTCTATTGCCTTATAATTGCAAGCAGGAATCAGAAGGTAAAGGTGGCACTAAGGTTGCCTCGTCGCTTTGTGACATGGTGCGGCCAGTACTACAAGGTAAGCCAATTACTCAACATGCGATAGATCAGCATTTGACCCAATTAGGGCAGTTGCCTGGTATGGATGTGGGGGCAAGACTGCAAAATGCTGGTGAAAGCGAGCAGCCAGGGGCATCGAATCTGTTGTTAATACCAGAAACACAACATTATGAAGCAACTGTTGGTACGGATAATTATGGCAATAAATATATGGGTCCGTGGTTGATGTGGGGGAAACTGGCGGCTCACCCTTTTTATAAACCTGGTGATGATTTATCTATTCTCTATGTTCAGGCCAAGGATGCTGTTGAGTTCAAATATTTGCAACTTGATTATCGCTACTTGCTTTCACCATTGCAGTTAGGTGATTTTACGCTGGAAAGCGGTTGGTATACACGTGGCAGCTACAAATTTGATAAAGGATATTTAGGATATGATCTGAAAAAATATGATACATATAAAACTGGATGGTCAGTCGATCTGGCTGTAGGTAAAGAGAGTTACATTGACCGCTACTTGAAGCGAAGTTTGGAAGCGAGTGTGACGCTGGCAGAAACCAGAAGTGAGATGTTTCTAAAAAAAGTCAACCATGACAGAGTTTCAAAGTTTAATATTTCACCGCGTTATGAATATTATAGGGAGTATTTGGAAACTGGTGAGTCAGGGAGTGAAGGTATTCGTCCAGGTTTTGAGGATGTCAATTTTTCTCTTAACTTTTCCAAAGGGATAGATTTTCTCGGTTTTAATAATGAAAATGGCGATCCTTATGCTACACGTCAGGATGCCAATGCAAATTTCTTTCAAGTGAGAACTCACTTGAAGGGTGTTAGAGAGTTTAGAAAAAAGAGAAGTGAAGATACTAACTCACCATTTTTATCGTGGTTGTTTGATAAATTGTTGATTGCTGAATATACAGATCGTTTCTTTATTTCAGGTGAATTTGATTATCAATACAGTAATAGCATTCTACCATCTGTTGAAGAGGTCAGTTATGGTGGTAGACGTTTTGGTACATCATATGATATTTCAAAAGTTTCTGGTGATAATGGGTATGGTGCGCGCGCAGAGATTGGCTGGAAATTTTTAGATGCTTGTCTTATCGATGAAAGAATCGCATCAGACGGTTTATTGTGTAAGTTCTTTAATTATTTTGATCCGATTGCTGGTAGAAAAAATATTTTTCGTGATTTGGAAATTTCTCCATATGCTTTTTTGGAATATGCACAAGTGCGCAAGGATGATTCATATAGCCGTGCTATTGGAGATGATTTTGGTGAGTTGTTTGATGGAGGAGTTGGAGTGCGTCTGCTTTTATTAATGGATACTAAAATGAGGAAAAATAATAAAGCTGGCTTGCAGCAAATCTCTATTGATGCCTCTATGGCAGCTCCTTTTGGCAATACTTTGTCATTTGCTAATAATAATAAACCTGTGTTACGAGGTAGTATAGTATTTCAATTCAATCTTCCTAGTAATTGATAAAGTGCAGATATTGATGTCGCCAATGTCAATCCATTGGAAGGAAGAATATTCTTAACCAGCAAGGCTCAGCCAGAGGATGCTGATTTGAATTTTTAATCATGTTGTGGGAAAAACCTCTTCCCAAGAGTATCTGTTATATTCTGTGCGTGTTCAAGAGTTTCTGGGGCTTAGGTGTTGTCAATCTCCTTATGGAGGATGGCTGTAAGGAGCCCCAAATGGACACATTGAGGAACTCTATTGACTGGAGGGTGGGCAATGAGGAAAAGCAATGATCTGCAATTGTGCCAGGCAGCACACATTCAGCCGCGAGCAACTAGGCTCAATTTGTTACGTCTGCATGCCATTTTGCTGGGTTTTGGTTGCACTCTTGCCAATTCTCCCAGTGCCTATGCCTTACCCACAGGCGGTAATGTGGTCAGCGGTCAGGCGGCAATCACGCAAACCACATCTACCATGAATGTGTCGCAAGTCAGTAACCGCTTGATGTTGGATTGGCGCAGCTTTGGCATCAAACCTGGTGAACAGGTTATTTTTAATCAACCTTCTGCCAGTGCAGTTGCAGTCAATCGGGTTACTGGTAAAGAATTTTCTGATATTGGTGGTGTATGGCGTAGCAATGGGCATATGGTTCTGATCAATCCCAATGGGATAGTTTTTCAGGAGAGTGCGCGCATTGATCTTGGTTCATTGGTTGCGACCAGTCACTGGTTGAGCAAGGAGGATTTTGAGGCAGGTCGGATGAGTTTTTCCTCTGCCAATGATTCTGGCGAGGGTAAAGTGACCAACAAGGGTGTCATCAATGTCACCCAAGGTGGTTCGGTCATTTTGTCTGCGCCCCAGGTAGAAAACAGTGGCACCATCCAGGCGCATCTTGGGCAAGTGGCATTGGTGGCCAGTGATGCTCTGAGTGTCCATTTTGATGGCAACAATAGGCTGGGTTATACTGTTCCCACCAGCACTCGCATGGGCAAGGCGTTGCAAGCGATCAACAACGGCACCTTGCAGGCTAACGGGGGCACGGTATTGATGAGTGCCGACGCCAAAGAGGCGGTCATGAACTCGGTGGTCAGCATGGGGGGGAGAATAGAAGCGCAGGCGGTTTCGGTACGCAATGGCAGAGTGATTTTGCATTCCGGTGCCGGCAAGAGCGAGCTTTCCGGATCGGTGGATGTTTCTGGAGTGGGCAGTGGTGAAAAGGGGGGCAGTGTTGAGATTACCGGGGCAAATGTGCAATTGGGTGCTACAGCACGGGTGAACGCTGCCGGAGATGCAGGCGGCGGTACAGTCAAAATTGGTGGCGACCGGCAAGGGGCCAATCCGGCTGTGCGCAATGCGACCCATACTGTGGTGGAAAAAGGAGCTTCGATCAACGCCGATGCGGTACAAAATGGCAATGGTGGCGAAGTCATAGTCTGGTCAGACAACGCTACCGATTTTCGTGGAGCCGTTTCTGTTCGTGGCGGCAGACAATCCGGGGATGGCGGGTTTGTTGAGCTCTCTGGTAAAGATAAATTGCGTTTCAAGGGCCAGGTTGATGCTTCCGCCCCAAAAGGAAAATGGGGAACTCTTCTGCTTGATCCAGCAAATATATATATTGATATTCTTGATTGGGCACCAGACACTACCATTACCCCATCAGATTTGAGCAGTGTAACCTCAAATGTATCTCTGGAAGCCACTAACGAAATCCATTTTAATACATCTTTTACTCTCCCCAACGCTGTTTCGCTGACTGCCTCAGCAGGTAATAATATATATATTAGAGACAAGATTATTCTTGATGATAATCTTCATTTTACGAGCACATCTGGAAATATTCTTTTTTCCGATAATGGCTCTATTCATGTAGGCAATCATGCAGTCACTTTGCTTGCCAGCAATGGCATGATAGATGTCGCAAACACCACCAATCCCCATATCACGGCTGCATCTTTAACCATGACCAGTAAAACGGGCATTGGCAACTCCACCAGTAGCACACCAATCTATACTGCTGTCAATTCTCTCTCTTTTGCCAATAGTGGCAGTGGAGATGTGCGCATCAGTAATATTCAAGCACTTATTGTCAATGACAGCAGCTACACAGGGAGCGGATCGATTGAGATTGCCAGTAATAACGATTTGTCTATAGATTCGATTACGGCAAGCAACAGCTCTGTCAAATTGGTTGCTGGTGACAGCATTAAAGGGAATGCCTTATCAAGTGGTCTCTCCTATCACCTGGCTGCCAATAGCGCAGATTTACAAGCCGGTAGTGGCATTGGTACGGATGCCGCATTGCTTACGCAACTCAATAGCCTCTCCTTTAACTCTACGGGAAATGTGGATATCCGTAACAGTTCGGCTACTCCTGGGGAGTTGGCTATTGGTTTGAGTCAATATAGCAACGCCAGCACGATTTCGTTAGAGCAGACAAATGGCAACATCAAAATAAATTCGATAAAAGCAACCGATGGCAGTAGCGCTACTGTCACTCTGACTGCCAATGCGGGACAGATTCTGAGAGATGGCAGTTGTACAGCAGATTGCCTTGTAGCCGATACTCTGATTTTAAAAGCGGCAAACAATATCGGATCGAGCTCCCAAGAGCTGTTCACCAAGGTGAACAACCTTGATTTTACCACCACGGCTGGTAATGTCTGGATAAAAAATAGTGGCACAGTCAATATTAAGGGCAGTTATAGCGGAGCGAGTAGCCTCTCTTTGCAAACTGTCAGTGGTGATGCTGGAGATCCTGGCCATATGATCATTCAATCCATCACCTCTGCTGATCAAGCCAATTTGGGAAATATAACCTTGACTGCGGCTGGTACCTTGTCAGGAGATCAGAACTCTTTGACCCACATAGAGGCCAATAGTGCCACTTTGACTGCTGGCAGTGGCATTGGCAGCAGCGATACTCCTTTGCAAACAGTGCTAGGCACTTTACGTTTTACCAACGATCAAGGGGATGTCTGGATTAACAATGCCGGCAATTTAAGTGTAGGCGGCACTCAAAATGGCAGTGGCAATAGCATCAATCTGGCAGTGAGTAGTGCTTTTTCAGGAGCCACTCCCGGTAATTTGCTTGTAACGAGTATTGCCGCTACCAATAATTTTGTTAATTTGCAGACGGCTGGAACCTTGTCAGGAGATCCAGCCTCTATAAGCCACATAGATGCCAATAGTGCCACTTTGACTGCTGGCAACGGTATGGGCACAACAGCCACTCACCTCAAGACATCGGTGAGTACACTTGCCTTTAATAATGATCAAAATGATGTTGCAATCACCAATTCAGGATCTGTACTGCTCAGTCAAGGCAAAATAAGTGGCAGTGGCAATGTGAGTTTGCAGGTGAATAGCGGTGATCTGAGTATCAACACTATTGAGGTGAACGATACGATTACTCTGAACGTTGCGCAGGGAAGTATGACGGGCAATGGTGCACAGACCCACCTGAAAGCCAATTCTGCTGTTTTGACTGCACAATCAGGTATCGGAACTGCAGGACAAGAGCTCACAACATCGCTCTCTTTTTTGGATTTTACCAATACATCTAACGGTGTTGTAAATATCAGTAATACCAATCCTGGCACCGCTCCTTTGACTCTGAGTGGTAAACATCAGGGGACAGGAGCAGGCAATACAGTAACAATTGCAACCCAGTCTGGTGATCTGTTGCTGAACGATATGCTAGCCAGTACCAGTGCGGTCACACTGCAAGCAGTGGATGGAAATTTGCTGGGAGTTGCTAATCAAACACATGTCATCAGTAACACACTTGATCTGCAAGCTCCAGTCGGCTCAATTGGAGAGGAGAATAACAACATTATAACTAATATCAGTCAGCTTGCTTTTTCATCTGGTCAAGATCTCTATCTCACTAACAGTGGCAACCTTAAGCTTAGTACTGGGAGAGCTGGAAATATTGTCAAGTTGGCAGCAACAAGCATCAATGGTCACGCAGCCAGCAATATGTTGCAAGCCCCATTTATCTATCTGACCACTACTTCTGGGATTGGCAACTCTACAACCCTGAATACGGAAACGGGAAATCTTACCTTTAGCAATGACAATGGCAATGTATCCATTATTAACAGTGGAGAATTTACAGTAAATGCCACCCAGGGAGGCACTGGCAATAGCATCAGTTTGAGAACTACCAATGATGCGGGTAATATAATAATTGACAAGATTGCCGCACCCTCGAATAGTGTATCTATCACTGTCAACAACGGCAGTTTGTTGGGTCTGGAAGGCAATATCCATATCGATGCAAATTCGGCTACTCTGACAGCCATAAATGGAATGGGTGCAGTAGATAATCCGCTGCAAACCTTGGTAAATGATTTAACATTGACAAATAGCAATGGTGAAATTTTCTTGAACAACCAGAAAGCTATGAAAGTTACCGCTAGCAACGGAGGAGTAGGTCAGATAGTCATTAGTACTTCAGTTGGTGATTTGACCGTTGAATCCATTGCTGGAGGTGGTTTAACAACGTTGACAAGTGAACAAGGCTCCTTATTGGCTGGTACCGGAGCAGGTCCATATCTCACATCCGATTCAGCAATCTTGCGTGCAGAGTCTGGAATTGGTACGGTTGGTGGTGGCGAAAGAGCATTCATTAGTAAGATCAATACTCTGACGGCTTCAGTAAACAGTGGCAGCATCAATATTCAGAATAATCAGGATTTGGCATTGGAGAGTGTTACTGCCAGTGCGGATATAAAATTGAAGATCAGTGGCGCACTCACGAGCAATAATATCAGTATCACAAATATTACGGCTGCCAATGCTATTCTAGAAGCTGGAGGAATAGGCACTGGCACAGGTTTGCGCACGGATGTCTCTTCGCTTGTTTTTACCAATAATAGTAATGGTGTTACTCTCACCAATGCCGACTCTGTCAAAATTCAAGGAACGCAAAACGGAACTGGTCCTGTTACGATTACAAACAATAATGGTACCTTAAAAGTTGGTTCAATCACTTCCCAGGGAGTTGTCTCTCTGATGGCTGAATTGGGCGATATTCTCTTTGATAGTGATGGCGCTATTGTTGCTAGCAGTGCTATCGCTGCCAATTCTGTGGTCTCTTTGTTTGCTCCGGATGGCAGCATTGATTCCACAATCGGAGGTCCAACTGCTATAACTGCAAATAGTGCTGATCTGAACGCAATGACTGGTATTGGAACTGCTACTCGTTATTTGCCAACCTCTGTCAGTAAACTATTGTTTAGTGAGGCTTATAATAATGGAAAGTTTCTAATAAGTAATAATGGCAAGGAGTTGACTATCGGTAGTATATCTATTAACTCAGTACTGGATATTAAGCAGGATTCAAATTTGATAATCGATGGTCCGCTTACTGTTGGTGGGTTGACAATTAATGTGACTGGTGGAACTTTGCAGATTAATAGTGCTGGTATCATTTCATCTACAGGTACAAATGAAAGTGGCAAAATTGATTTGCAAGCTTCAGGCGATATTATCTCTCATGCCAATCGAATTACTACCAATGGTGCTTCAGTCTATCTGAGATCGCCATTCAATTATGAAAACCCTCCGCCAGATGATACTTCAAGATATACATGCTTTATTGGGCATGGTTGTCTAAATTCTGGTAAGGTTTCTGAAAAGCAAGAGTTTGCAATAATAACTAATGGAGGCGATATTGAATTTAACAAGATAAGTGCAAACAATACAAATAGTGGTGGAGTTTTTGATAAACTTGAAATCTATCTTTTGGCAGGAGTGCCAAATGGTACTGTAGATGCAAATGCTTCCTATGATGCTGTCTATACAAAAATAAATGGTGGTAGGCTTTTTGGTGAGTTGGACTTCTGGAATACCTATCTTAGCGCTGCCAGTGGGACATTGACTGGCAACAGCATGAAAGCCGTAAAAATATTCAGGTCTCCCAGCAATGCAAAAGTTGCTGCAGACATCATCTATGCATTCCCAAGTCCACATAACGGTTTAATTACATTTAATGGTTATCCGGTTGGAGGTTCTGGTCGTTCTTCCACCGAGCCTGGACCTTACTATAACCTTCTTGCTCGAACATCTAAAGATTTTATTCCTGAAAAAACCTCTACTTCGGACTGGGTGCTTGATACTTCAGAAAATCCTGTGCTCTATAACGCTATGAAAAACATAGCAAAAATTACAATCAATGACAATAAAAACTCAACAACTTCAGATGGTGCTCAGGGTAATTCTTCCAAAGATTCGCTATCGAAATGTACAGGCAGTAATTGTAACTTTGTTTACGCAGTTGGTGTGAATTATGGCGGATCAGACACTGGTAGTGGATCAGATGCTGGTGGTGGATCAGATATAGTTAGGTTATGGAGTGATTTGGGACCATTGAATAATAATGCTAAGCTGATTGAGAAACAGCTTACCTCTATGAGCTTTCAATCGGTTACAGCTCCTAACCAAGCTGCAAGTGCTAACCGTGACAGTATTTTAGGTGCATTGAAACAATTTGCAAAAGAAAAACAAGGAGAGGAAGGGATAAAGTTGTTAGTTTATTTTACTGGACACGGTTTGCTGTTTGAAAATAGAGGCTATTGGGTTAGCCAGGACGCTGCTATAAACAAATGTACAAGTAGTAACGATTGCAAAACCAGTGAGAAAAAAGCAGACAGTAGCAAAGTAAAAAAAACTGATTCAGGCACAGAAACAGGTCTTGATAATCGTTTGTTCCATTCCGACCAGACCATTCGGAATGATTCAATATTTCCTGAATCTTTCCAAACAAATGTGCATCCAGACAATCGGGATCGTCTGGTCGGTGGACGAAACGATGATCAAGGCCCAGAAACACAAACTACTAAGAAAGGTGAAGAAGAACATCTAATCGTTTTGAAGAATCTTATTTCAAAAGAGGATATAGTTGGGGCTCTAGGTGAATTTATAAAAAATAATATGGTAATAATTATTACTGATGCCTGTACGCCAGGTGATTTGGCTTCAATATTGAAAAGATCAAATTCTGATGAAAGCATGAAAACAGGAATTTATTCAGTGAGTGCTTCGTTGCCGTTTTTACAAATTGATGAAAAAAATAGTTTTCGTAATCAAACAAAATTTGCAACGACACCATTTTCTGAAAAACTGGTTTCAGTGTTGCAACAAAGGGAAAAGGAGGCTACCCAGTTTTCTGCAGATCAGTTTACAGATGAAATTGTAGATTTGGTGCAAGCCGGAATAAATGGTTGGCAAGATTGGAGTAAAAGATCACATAGAGTCAGTGACCATAAACCGCTTTTTGGAAAATGGAAATTAGTCGATGACAAATAACTGGTATAATTGCTGCTTTATCCGTTTGTATATTAACTAACTATTTTAGGAGAGATTCATGGAGAATAATGGTTCACCACGCAAGCAATCTTTCATGTCACTGCTGTTTATCTCTGTTATGTCAGCTACTGCCCATGCCCATGCCGGCCTCATTGTTGATGAAAATTGTGCAATCACTGCGCAGGAGTGTCGACGCAATGAGCAAAGAACGCAGGCGATTTGTGAAAATGGTGTTAGCGTCTTTGTAATTAATACAGATTCGCGTGTCACCAGTTGCCCTCCTGCTCTTGCTACACGTACCGTATGTATTCCTAATCCTGATAACAATAACTTGACCCGTCTGCGCTATATTTCTTCTCGAAGCGCTTTTCCTCCTTGCGGTATGTCCAGTAATCATGAACAACAAAGAATTCAAGGGCGTCGTTTGGGTCCGGATGAGTAACTCCAACAGGTAAGCCACCGGCTATGCCGGTGGACTAAACAAGGCTACGCCGTTCCGTCGTGCTGAAAAATCGT
>NZ_RXIU01000101.1 GCF_004217665.1 Candidatus Magnetaquicoccus inordinatus
AAAAAGCGCGTCGGCTTGTTGTGAAAGGCGCGCCAAAAGCAAAAACCAAAACCCCAGAGGCTCTGCCTCTGGACTCCGCCAGGTAGGTGCCATCCCTGGACCCGCAGTTGTTTTGGGTGTGAATAGTTACGCTTTATGCACCCTTTCCCTCACCCGCCGACAAGGAGATCACCTGCTCGAAGGTATCCGACAAGGTGGGACGAAACTGCTGGTAAAAGAGTCCGACCGCCGGATTATCCAAATCCTGAGCCTGCTGCATCGCCTCCATAAGATTGCTGGTATCATGCTTGGATGGCAGCTTGCGCACCTTCATCGAGAGATTGGTGTAGGTCTTGCTGGTTTTATCGAAGGTTACACACGGACTCAAAATGTGCAGATAGGAAAAGCCCCGATGGGCAATCGCCTGAGTGATCATCTCGCGCAGATGATCTGGATGTCCGGCATAGGATTGCCCAACCCAACTGGCTCCATACGATAACAACATCATCAAGGGATTCAAAGGCCGCTCTGGATTTTCAAACGGCGTCGTCGAAGTGCGCAAACCGATGGCCGATAACGGCGAGGCTTGTCCCTTGGTCAGACCATAAATGCCATTGTCAAACAATAGATAGGTAATATCCACATTGCGCTTGGCCGCATGGGCAATATGCCCTCCGCCAATCGCAAATCCATCTCCATCACCACCTACCCCTATCACCGTCAACTTGTCATTGGCAGTCTTGATCCCCGTAGCCACCGGCAACACCCGGCCATGCAGCGTATGAAAACCAAACAAATTGACAAAAAAAGGAAAACGAGAGGAACAGCCGATCCCGGAAACCACCACCGCCTGATCGGCAGCAATGCCCATGGTGTTGCAGGCATGGGTCAAACCCTCGACAATGGCAAAATAACCACATCCCGGACACCAAGTGGGCAAGGAACGGGATCGATATTCCAAACGCCCGCTCTCACGCACCTCCTGCAGCTTTTCATCAACAAAAACAGGCTTTTCCATCAACGACATGAGAGATACTCCCAACATAAAGGTCAAGAGGTACAGGCTGCCGCCTGTTAGACCATTGCTGCCAAGCGGCGAATTTCACCCAAAATCAACTCCACCGGCATCGGTGAACCCGGAACCCGGCTTAAACGCACCACCGGACGTGCCAAAATTCCCTGCACCAGGTGTGCAAACTGCCCTTCATAGTTGACCTCGGGCACCAACACATGATCACAATCATCCATAAAGGCTGACACCGCCTCGGTGGGAAATGGCGACAACATCACCACCTTCATCGCCGCACAAGAGATCCCTTGCGCATGGGCCATAAACATCGCCTCCAGAGACTCCCCAAAGGTGGAACCCCAGGCCAAAATCCCCACTTTTACCCGCCCACTATGGCCAATACGCTTGGTCACCGTAAAATCAGGATGCTGCAAGGCTGCCAACAGCTTATCATGCCGTTTCCGACTCATGGCCGTATGCACCTCATCGGAATCGTTGGGTCGGCCCAGAGTGTTATGCTCCAAACCGGTCACCACGTGCATACAACCCATATCCCCAGGTACCGCCCGTGGACTCACCCCATCTTCACTATGGGCATAACGATGATAGAGCTCACCCGCCTCCATGCGACGCAACGGCTTGTTGGCATTCAAATTAAACGGCGGTCCCGATTCGGCCAAAGTGACCGTTTCATAGCGGTTGGAAAGATAGAGATCCAAAAGAACAATCACGGGCGTCTGATATTTTTCGGCCATTTCAAAAGCCTTGCCCGCACAGCGATAACATCCCTCCACATTGGTCGGCGCAATCACAATACGCTGGCAATCACCCGGTGAACCATACAAGGCGGCATTCAAATCGGATTGTTCGGTCTTGGTGGGCATTCCAGTCGAGGGTCCACCACGTTGCGAGACAAATATCACACACGGAATCTCCGCCATGGTTGCCAAACCAAGCATCTCCGCCATCAAGGCCAATCCCGGTCCAGAGGTGGCAGTGGCCGCCCGCGCTCCGGTATAACCGGCGCCAATGGTGGCGGCAATCGCCGAAATCTCATCTTCCGTCTGCAGCAGACGCCGTCCCCGTTTTGGCAAAGAGGTCGCCAAACGCTCCATGATGGTGGTGGCAGGGGTAATCGGATAGCCAAAAAAGGTGTTCAGCTCGGCATCCATACAGCCCTGTACCACCGCAGCATTGCCGCTCAACATCAGCACCTGACCGGCTGAGGCCGCTTTTTCCTGGGGAACACAATAGACATTATCCAATTTGAAGGTGTTGACCCCAGCATCATAACCGGCCTGAAAACCAGCCAGATTGCGCGAAACCACCGATGAACCCTGTTTGGCAAATTTTTTCTCGATGATCTTCTGGAAAGGGGCAGGCGAAAAGCCCAACATGCCGGCAATGACCCCCAAAACAACCAGGTTACGGGAGCGCGATCCGCCGGTAGTCTTTTCCGCCAACTCACGCAAAGGAATACCGTAGGGAATCTGCCCCGGTAAAATATGGCCACTCATATGGCTCCCTTCCGGGCAGTGACCAACCGGTTTTGATTCATAGACAATCGCCCCATCGGTACGCACCTCCCCAGCATGCGGAATGGCATGGCTGTCATCCAGGGAGACCAGAAGATCGGATTGCCGTTTCAAAGCATAGGTTTGTTCTGTGGTGATCCGTACACGGGAAATACATTTGCCGAAGCCACGAATTTCCGGTGGATAGACATCAAAGCAGATCACCCGGTAGCCCATGGCGGCAACCGCATTGCGCAGAATATCGCCCGCAGCAATGGTGCCGTCACCGGCAGAGCCGCAGAGGGCAATTTGGATATCGGTACTATTCATGACCATGCTCCCATCGGGAATAACCGGGTTGGAGTGGCTGAGAGCCACTGGCTCAGTCGTAGGCCCAGAAGGGCGAATCGATGTATCCTTGCTCGTTCTGGAAGAGCGCCTCGTCTTGGGTTGTGGAGAAGTGTTCATTGCCACCCGTCATATTGAGAGCTGCCACCGCGCCCATGGCGCGCACGTTACGATGACCATAATAGAAACGGTATACGTTGTCTTTTTCCGACCAGATCTGACAGACATCACCCGCTGCATAAATATGCGGGTCGCTGGTACGCAAATTGGTACCCACCAGCAGACCACGTTCGATGTCGGTGCCTGAACCCATCATGAATTCCACCAAAGGCAACAGACCATAAAAGGACATCACCACATCACCATAAATGTCTCCGCCCTGGCGAAAACGTACCCGCCGCTCCGGCAATCCCGAAGCACCTTTTTCGATGGCAATCGCCCCACCTTGCGCCTCACCATCCACCACTTCGATCCCCATCTTTTGCAGGATGGCCAAAAATTGATTGCGCTCTTCGCCCACCGGTTGGTGCGGCCAAAAAGTGTTTTCATGGGTGACCAAAATCACCCGATAGTGGAGCGCCAACAGGGTGCGTGCCAGATCCAAACCAATCATGTCGCCACCCAACATCACCACCGAACCATTTTCCGGTAACGCCTTGCGCACGGCCAAAGCATGTTCGTAGGTGCCAAAGGGATGAATCAAATGCCGACACTCCACCAACTCCTCCGGCAAATAGGGACGACCACCGGTTGCCACCAGCAAAGTGTCATATGAAATTGCTTCGTTGTGCGCCAACATCACCTGGCGCTTGCGCGAATCCACCGAGGTCACCCAACAGTCACGCAAAACACGAATGCGCTGTCTTTCATAATACTCCGCCGGATAGGCCAACAAAGCCCGCCAATCTTTATGCTCGTGAAAGAGTTGCGGCAACAGATAGCGATTATAAAACAACATGCGACTGTTGGTGATAATGGTGATCTGCCCCTCTGGATCACGTTCACGCAACCGTTCTGCCGCCTGGTTGCCGGCTACCCCATTGCCAATGATCACATAGCGATGGGGAGATGAGACAGAAGAAGAGACTTGAGCTGTCATGGCGTCACCCCTCCACCGTAACAAGTTTGTTGCGGGTAATGGAGATGCAGGCTACAGGACAAACCTTGAAACAGGCCCCGCAGCGTATGCACTCATTGTTGTCAATCCAAATGGCGGCCACCCGATTCCACTCTTTGGTCTCTTGAAGATTGCCATAACTGCCATCCTCTTGAATGGCCACATCCTGGACCAGTTTGATGCAGTTGCGTGGCGCCACCTCAATACAGGCACGGCAATAGATGCAGCGATCCACATTTATCTGATAACGCAAATCACACAAATAACAGCGTTTTGCCTCTTCCGCCGCCAGATCCCGGTTATAACCGCACTCCACCTCGCGCAACAATGGACGTTCGGCCAAAGGCACGGTAGGCATATGTTGCCGGGGAATAAAGTCAAAAGAACGCTCGCGCAACGGTGCCGCAACCGGCTCCATTTGCACCGCCAGATGGCGTTTTCTGCCCACCAACCAGGTATCCAATTGATCGGCAATGCGTCGGCCATGACCAATGGCCTCAATGGCGGTCGAGGCGCCACGCACATAGTCACCCGCAGCAAACAGGCCCGGTACCGAAGTCATACCATTTTCCGCCACCCGTACTGTCCCCGAACGACCCACTTCAACCCGCACATCGAGAAAATCATTCACGGTGCGTTGACCGATGGCGATAATCAACGTATCGCATGCCTCGCTGAATTCCGAGCCCTCGATGGGCACCGCCAGACGCCTTCCTCCTTCACGCCAACCACCCAAACGGTTTTGCACAAACTCTACACCCAGCAGACGCCCGGTACTGTCCAACTGCAAGCCAACCGGTGTGCGCAGACCTTTGATGCGAATGCCCTCCCGTTTGGTCTCAAAGAGCTCCTCTTTGGTGACCGGAATATACTCTTCGCTGGTGCGCAAATGGATGGTAACCTCCATTCCGCCCAGACGACGCGCCACACGTGCACAATCCAAAGCGGTAAAACCGGCGCCCACCACGGCCACACGACGACCCACCCGCTTGTTTTGTCCGCGATGCAGCTCGGTGAGAAAATTCAACCCATACTCCACATCCTGCGTGATCTGGGAGACATCCTGATTCTCAATAATCCCCTTCAAAGGCAGCGGCACCGGAGCCATACAGCCCGTACTCAACAGCACAGCATCAAAATCGGCCAGCAAGGTCGAAACCCGCACCGCACCCTTGCCCACACCCACCGGAGTGCCGGTACGCAGTTGTACCCCCACCCGCAAGGCGTTGTGCAGCTCAATCTCTAAAATATTGCGTGGCAGACGAAACTCCGGGATCCCATAGCGCAACATTCCCCCCGGCAGCTCTTCCTTTTCAAAGATCACCACATCATGACCCAACAAAGCCAGATCATGGGCAGCCGCCACCCCTGCCGGACCGGCTCCCACCACCGCTACCCGCTTACCGGTAGGCGCAAACAGACGCTCGGTTATGCGATGGCCCGCATCCTTCATATCGGCTGCGGAACGTTTCAAATGGCAGATACTGACCGGTTCCCCATTGCCGGGCCAACCATGACGGCAGGCATCTTCACAGGGACGCGCACAAATGCGACCCAATACCCCCGGTAAAACATTGGCCTCCCGATTGATCTCATAGGCTTGGCCATGTTTGCCTTCGGCAATACTGCGAATATAGGCCGGAATATTGGTTCCCGCCGGACAAGCATGTTGACAGGGCACATTTTGCCGAACCCAGCCAATGTCACGTAAATCATCCGAGCAGTGGGTACACCCTCCCGGATCGTTGCTCCAGGGCGCATCACCGCCGGATTTGGAAAGTGCGTCGAGCATGATCACCACCTCGATAAGAATCCCTGATCCGCCTCACAGCGGATATGAAAAATAGCCCCTACAATGCCCCAGGCAAATGCAGGGACATATTGGCACCCCCTTACAAAAGATACAAGAAAAATCTTGTTGCACTGCAAAAAAAAATATGTACAACTCCTCTGGATTGTGTTTACTATTCAGAGTATTGCGTTGTTTGGCGAGCAGGGGCAGATTGTCGCAACAGGAAATATAAATATCAGTAAATCATTATATAATAAATTAGTTATATGCTAAAACAGATCACCCACTCAGTTTGCGTAATGGCACTATCCATTCAGGAGTCTGGATACCATGATGAAAGAGCTATCCTGGCCGTATACCAAGTTGCAATCGGGCGGAGGAGAGAGCGGCAAAGAAGAGGCAACAACAGGCTACAGAACGGCTTGGCGAGGCTTGCACGACGCTGCCAAGAGTTTACTGCACTCTTTTGCCACCTGGCATACCCTGCGCCGCTGGCAGAGTGGGCTACAGTTGTCGCGCAAACGCGCAGAGACTCTCCAGCATTTCATGCTGCAGCTTAAAGGTTTCATTCCTGCGGAAGGAGGATTTTCTTTGTTTGCAATTGGCAATCATTGGCTTTTTTGGCTACGCAGCCTCTTGTTGCTCATAGGGGTTGTGTTGTGCAGCATCGGGGCCTATCCCTTTTACCAAGCGGTGCACAGCCAAGGCTGGCAGATGGTGGATGGCACAATCATCCACTCGGGATTTGTCCAGAAGGCAACCACTTTCTCCGCAGAGATGAAGCTCTTCTACTACACCTCTGTACAATATGAATATATCTTTGACCGCCAGCGTTACCAGGGAGAGGATGTCGAATTTGGCTTGGCCGATCAAACCTTCTTTTTCAGAGAGTTTGCCGAACGGATCTTGCAGCGCTATCCGCATGGCAAACCGGTCCGGGTCTATGTCAATCCGCAAAAACCCCAGAAGGCCGTTTTGGAACGCACCCCCTCCATGGGTGGGGGATTTTTGCTGATTCTGGTGGGAGGCTTTTGTTTGATGTCACGATCCATGCTGGGAAAATCCTACCAACACCATTCGCGAATGCCTTGATTCGCAAAATACACTATGAAAATGGATTGCTGTAGAGACTGGGAAATGCTAGATTGGCCTTTTTTGCTGACTCAATGAGACAGTCTGCACAGTCGGTTTGTACTCTCCCTGACAGACACCATTTTCTTCAAGATCGTGCGGCCCTGCTATGTATATTCACCATAAACTCGGTTTGGGGTTTGGTGCAATTGTTGGACTGACACTCTTGCTTACTGCCCTCTCTTGGCAAAACACGCAAATACAAGTAAAACTCGAAAAGTCCCGTGATACCGTCGCCTTGATGCAGGAACAGCTCCTGGAAGCGCGCAGGCATGAAAAAAATTTTCTTCTGCGCCGTGATCAGCAGTGGCTGCAAAAAGCCCATGATGCCATAGAGCAACTGGATCGTCAGGTCCAGGAGATGGGCGCCACCGCCTTCTTTAACGAACAACCCTACTGGCAACTGGTCTATGATCAGTTACAAAACTATTTGTTGCAGATACATAAACTGTTGGACATTCCCAATCTCAGCCATGAAGAGCAGTTGGCCATTGTCGAAACCGAGTTGGTTCCCCCCGCCCGCCAGTTGCACCACCTGTTCAAAAGCCGTTGGACCGAGTTGAGCCAAACCCACCATGATCATCTGCGACGCAGCGAAAAAACCCAATCGGTATTGATTACGCTGTCGATGATCATTTCTGCACTGTTGGTATGGTTTATTACCCGTTCGATCATTGCATCGTTGCAAATGGGTATGCAGTTTGCCAAAGAGATTGCCAAAGGAAATTTGCGAGCGCGCATCCCGGAGATCCCTCGTGATGAGGTGGGTGCACTGCTGCAGGCGATGCAGCAGATGGGCAGCGATTTGCAGCAATTGGAAGAGCGCGATGTCCGAGCCCAGGCGGCACGTTTGGCCTTGAATGCGCTATTGGAGAGCTCACTAGAGCCCCTCTCCCTGCAACGGCAAATGGAGGTAGCTCTGCACATCATCATGACCGTGCCCTATTTGCGACTGCAAAACAAGGGAGCGGTATTTTTGATCGATCAGGAAGAGAATCAGTTGCAGTTGATTGCTGGCACTGGTCTCTCACCTGGGGTATTGGAAGGTTGCAGCAAAATAGCCTTGGGCCATTGTCTGTGTGGCAAAGTGGCCCAGGAGGGTAAATTGCTGCATGCAAGCGATCAGGACAGCATCCATACCACCCATTATGAAGGGATGCAGCCACATGGACATTATTGTGTTCCGATCAGCTCCCGCGGCTCTGTTTTGGGGGTATTGACCCTTTATTTAGCTCCCGATCATGCCGAAAATGCCGATGAGGTGGCCTTTCTCACCAGTATTGCCAACACCTTGGCTGGCATATTGGAGCGCAAACGCATGGAAGAGCGCCTGCAGCACTTGGCACACCATGATCTGCTGACCTCGTTACCGAATCGGGTATTATTTGCCGAACATTTGGCCCGTTCATTGGCCATGGCGGCGCGCAGTAAAGAGCGTTTGGCGGTGATGTTGGTAGATTTGGACCATTTCAAGCAGGTCAACGACACCTTGGGCCATGCGGCAGGCGATCGCGTATTGGTCATCTCCACGCAGCGCATTCGCGACTGTTTACGGGCCTCCGATTTGGTAGCGCGCATGGGCGGGGATGAATTTGCGGTGATTCTTTCTGACCTGCCCAGCCAGGAGGCGGCAGAGTTGGTGGCAGGCAAAATTGTGCAACAGGTTTCGCAATCGATTTGCTGGGAAGGACATTCCGTACATGTAGGCGCCTCTATTGGTATCGCCTTTTTCCCGGAGCATGGTTGCGATGCCGATTCCCTGTTAAGCAGTGCCGATATGGCGATGTATCGGATCAAAAAACGGGGCCGCAATGGCTTTTGCATCCACGATCCGGCTTGGAGTGATGACCAGGCGCCTTGATTGTTATGAAAAATTAACAGTGTTCAACGCGGGCCACAGTGTTGGTGAGCGCTCCTGGATAATGCGAAAAAGCGTCAAAGGTTAAGAGAGTTATCTGCCAAACCCAATGACCGTTGTGCATTTGCATTTGTCTCGTACACATAGCGATGACCAACACAAAGCAAACAAAGGCTGGTATATGTGCCATTCATTTCATCGATCCATTACCTGAGTACATCCCTTGTGCTGATCTGGTTTTCCTGCAGCAAATTTTGTAACGTGAGGAAAAAAACATGTTACAACGTTTTCAGTTTATTATCAACAAGTTAACACCTGTAACGTTGTAACATGAATTTTTTATATGAGCGCAACTGCAAAAAGCGAGTGCGCCGTTTGGTCTGTGCGAAACGGTCTATATATTATATATAATATATATTATATACATGTTACACACGTTACATGCGTTACATAGTTGTTTTTATTGGTACTTTCCTGTAACACAAACAGAACTGCTCATGTTACACATGTTACAACTCTGCTCTCGCCTCCACTTTCCAGACAAATACAGGAATAGCGATGGAACGCACGCTTTTGCTGATGGCATCCGATGCGCCAGAGTGCAAGCTTTCCACAGGTCATACACCTGCAAAAAGGCGGTCCGCTAGACACCTTATAACAATCAGATGAGAGATCGGCAGGGGCGGGGGATTTTTATCCCCAGCCCCCTATCACACTAAACTCCGAAAAAGGATAATCGATCCCAGATCAACAGCAAGATCGCTGATTCTCTCAAGAAGAAAATGCGTTTGACCTCTCCTGATTTTGCTACGCTATCAGGACGGATCAGCAAACACGCTCTCCAATGATGGTGCATCCAGAATGCGCATGCTCCACTCCTCCAACAGGGGCGGTCTGGCATTGGAGACCTTTTCACTCACCCAGGAGGGTAGATCTCCATAGCGACGCTGCAGTAAACAGAGCAGAATCTTGGCTTCGCCTTGTTGTTCGCCTTCCTGGCGGCCTTCCTGGCGGCCTTCCTGGCGGCCTTCCTGGCGACCTTCCTGGCGGCCTAGGGCGATCCATTCCAGTTTGTTCTTGGCTAAAATCTCCTGAGCAAATTGTGACAGCATTTCAGTTTCCTCCTGCGGATTGACGCGGCTTACTATCTGCCGCACGTGATCTTCATTCAGGTGCGAAAAGGTTGTCAAAAGATACATCACCACTGGAATCAGTAACTCTGGTGTCTCTGCCAGAGCTGCCATGATCTCTTCCATGGCCTCCATCTGCTCCTGCGGGTCGCGTGTTCCATACTTCAGTACCAACAGGCAGGTGCGCAATCTGGATTCCTGCGACAGTTCCTGGTTCGGAATCGGTCCCAAATCAACCACCGGAAAGCGAAAATTTAACAGCCAAGGTGTCATGGCCTCATCTGCATCGATCAAAGCCAGCAATTCATTCGGGATCCGCCATGCCGATTGGCCGTGATAGAGAAGCATCGGCAAAACCGCTGGCAATTTTTGCCAGTTGCCTTCTGCCCGACTCTTCTGTTCCATGATGCCGTAAATACCTCGACACAACTGCCAGGCCGCCTGCTCATCTTCGTAACTTTTATGTTCAAGCAGAACATAAAATAACACCGGTTTGCCAGTAAGCGTCCTGGTCTCAAACAGACGATCCGCATAATAAGACCATAAATGCTCTTCGACAAAGCTGCCTTCCACCAGTTGCGGAGGTTCCGGTACAAGCAGCCGTGAGACCTCTACTGGCAACCGTTCCCGCAGCAAGGCACCCGCTGTCTCTGGATGAGACAGAACGGCCTTGAACAGACGATCATGAGGTTGTGCGATATCGTTCATACGACCAATAATATCAGCTTCACCCATGCAAGTCATCATCTGCAAGCATGTCTTGGAGATCGAGGTAAATCAAATCGGGGGAGTACAGCAACCACAAATCCTTACACCACCAGCCAGAGGCGCCCTCTGCAGACCAAAAGCCGCTGCAATCCCCCAAAGGTGGCGGGCGATCTGGCACACGACAAAGAGGCACCATGACGGCTGAATAATCATTTATTATACCTTTCACCCATGCACCGGCTGCATTACCATGCTTGACGGCACAGACTGCAAACCATGACCCACTTTCCGTCAGATAATGCGCTGCTCCAGAAACAAGTGTCCAGACAAATCGCTCCCGTTCATTCGCTGCAGAAAATATTATCTTTGTTGCTGTCGCAGAATATATATGGAAAATTATGACAATTCGTGTGTCGATCCCGTTCCTCTTTTTGCTTGTGCTGCTCCCAACCACCGGGACAGCCAGCGCTTTTGCTTGTCCAGCAACCTATGAAAAAGCGCGCCTCCCGGTTTCAGCGTTGCTGGGAAATATCAGAGAGGGAGCCTTGCTGGATTCCACCCAGGTGCTGGCCGGAGCACCTGGAGAGGAAACCAAGGAATATCCAGCCCTCCTCGCTCCCGATAGTGAAACACGCAAGGCAAAAGAAATCATACAAAAGTGGCCTCTATCTCCAGAGGAAATCAAGGAAGGGGTGCTCTTGATTTGCCGCTATAAAGAGGCGACTGGTTATCTGCGCTTTCCTTTGCAGGGGGTGACGGAGTGTAGCGCACGACTGGATGCCAGCAACCCCACATCCATGAAGCTGCTTGCAATGATCTGTCGTTAGCAGAAGCAAGCAAAACATTTGCAATTTTCCTAAAAAGATCAACAGATGATTCGGTTTGCTGCAACAAGGAGGTGAGGATGAGGTTGTATTTTTCTTCGTGGATAGTGGCTGTTGCAATCGCCATCATACCGGTTGTGCTGCAGGCGGCTGACAAAACCTTCACCAACAGCATCGGCATGGAGTTTGTCCTGATTCCCCCCGGATCATTCATGATGGGATCTGAGAAAAATTCCGATAAAAATGCTTCTGTTAGCGAAACACCACGACACAAAGTCACCCTCCGAAAAGCATTTTATATGGGCAAATATGAGGTGACACAGGCACAGTGGCAAGAGGTGATGGGCAACAACCCCAGCAAATTTCCCTCTCCCCATCATCCCGTAGAGAAGGTCAGTTGGACGGATGCGCAGCAGTTTATTCAGCAATTGAATGCCAGGGAGAAGAGTACTCTCTATCGGCTGCCCACAGAGGCGGAGTGGGAGTATACCGCTCGGGCCGGAACAACTACACGCTTTTATTGGGGAGAGGGTGAGCACAGCATCGGCCAGTATGCCTGGTATGATAAAAATGCCAGCCAACAAACCCATCCGGTCGGCCAAAAACTGCCCAACGCCTGGGGAGTGTATGACATGGCGGGCAATGTTTGGGAGTGGTGCCAAGATTGGCACCACGAGGATTATTACCAAAAGGCGCCAGAATTTGATCCTCTTGCTCTGGAGAAGGGCACGGCCAGGGGCCGGGTGATTCGGGGCGGTAGTTGGTTTGCCAACGCGGCCAGCACCCGCTCTGCCGATCGCTTTGCCGACCACCCCAGCCGCCATGATGGCAGTCTGGGCTTCCGTCTTCTGAGAGCAGTAGAGTAACCCCGGAGGCCATAACCGCTGACAACAGCGGGCAAGGCTTCCAGCCAGCAGCAATAAACGGCAAGCAGTGACATGCTGCCGGAAAAAAAAGAGTAAATCAGCCCTTATCCGCTCTGGATTCGGGAGAGTAGTCCTGCCCGGCACGGGGTTGGGCAATGGCAAACCAATCCACATGCCGGGTCAAAAACATCACCATAGCCAACAGAATAAACAGCTCCAAGGTTCCTGTGAGCAAGGCATATTTCTCCATTTGCAACACAAAATAGAGGGTAGAATAAAGTACCGCCAGCAGCAGGGAGAGAACCACAGATCTGCTCAACCCAATAAATGCGGTAACTATTCAGGTTCATGCTGGCTTGCCAGGTCTACCCGGTTTGCGATGACTCGCCAGCTCTACCCCCATGGGGATGCTGTAC
>NZ_RXIU01000102.1 GCF_004217665.1 Candidatus Magnetaquicoccus inordinatus
CTGCACCCACCAGGAGGAGATAATCTCCTCCTGGACCTCCATAATAGTTTTCTGATTTTCAAATGCGATTGCCCTGGAGAAAATCCTTTCTCCCGACAGCAGAATGATGTAGACGGGTAGTGGGTATATTCGTCCGCAAACATCCGGGCAGACATTTATCAATATGCGTGAAGGAGGCATCATGCCGCACACCGTTACCCTGCCGATCATTAAAGGTCATGGCGCTCGTAACGACTTTATCATCATCGATGAGTGCCGAGAGCGCCTTATCGCCGAAAATCTTAAAGGCCCGTGCGCCCGTTTGCTCTGTGATCGTCGCCACGGGATCGGCTCCGATGGTCTGGTCTACCTCTCTGCCGCCACTCCAGAGCAACCACGGATGCGATTTTTCAACCCTGATGGCAGCGAAGCGGAAATGTGCGGCAATGGCATCCGCTGTGCGGCTCGTGCTGCTTACGAGGGCTATTTTGCCGCACGCGACCCCCTGCTCTTCCACACCCTGGGCGGCCTTTTTACCACCGAAAACTATTTTTCCCAGGAGCACCAACTCCATTTTGTGCGGGTGCATACAGCCCCCCTCTCCAGCAATCCCAGCCATATTCTCAGCAATCACCGCACTACCCCGTTTATCAACCAACCTCTAGAGCTGCCAGGTGAAAAACTGACTGGCACCATCCTTTCGGTAGGTAATCCCCATCTGATTGTCCCGGTAACTGATCTCAAAGCAGTGGATCTGCAGCGTCTGGGCCCTGCCCTGGAACACCATCCCATGTTCAGCAATCGCGCCAATATCAGTTTTGTGCAGATTATCGACCGACGCACCCTGCTGGTGCAAACCCATGAGCGGGGTGCCGGCTTGACCCTCTCCTGTGGCACGGGCATGACCGCCTCAGTCGTAGCGCAGGTTTTGAACAATACAGTGGATAATCAGCAGCCGATTGCGGTTCATACCGCCGGAGGGGTGGTCTGGGTGACGCCCCAGGTAAGCGAAGAGAGTTTACTCGCGCAATTGACCGGCAATGCCACCTGGATCTGTTCGGGACAGACAACCGTGCACTGTACCGAGGAGAGCATCCATTTTGTCGGCACAGAAAAAATGGTTATCGAGAAAAACTATCTTCAGGAAGAGGAGCAGTTCAGCCGTCTGGCCCAGCAATCGCTTTTTGAACGCTCCATCTTGCGTGGTACCACCCTGGAATCCTTGCTCGGATAACAAGTTGATTGGTGGTCACTTATCATGAAAACTACTGCAAAAACAGCAGCCTATCAAGACACATGCCGCGACCATTTACGGAACATCTTTGCCCTTTAAGAACAGGTCAACTCTGTCCGCAGTTGCGCCAACAGAGAGTCACTCTCTGTCAAAGCATAGGGCAGAGGGGGCAAAGCCCCCCAAACCGGCTTTGGCCATGCAGCATCTCCGCGAAAACGGGCCAGCACATGAATGTGCAGTTGTGGCACCAAGTTGCCCAAAGCGGCAATGTTTAACTTGTCTGGTTTGAAAAGAGTGCGCAATACCTGACTGGCGCGACAAATATCATCATGCACCCCAGGCCATAGCAACCGAGAGAGTTGATCCCACTCGCTCACATCCCGCTGATTGGGCACCAGGATCAACCAGGGATAGCGACTGTCGTTCATCAGCAACAGTTGGCAGGCCGACAACCGTTTGACAAAAAATGTATCTTCCTGCAAACGGGGATGGAGGGGCACCTCGGCCACAACCGATCCCGCAGATGACAGCAAACAGCTTGTACTCATGCGTAGGTGCACAGATAGGCGGTATTTTCTGCTACACGCAACTGAAAAGCCTGACCTGCTGCCACCACAAACGATTCACCGGCGGCAAAGGCCCGCCAATCGCTGACCCCAGGCAACTGTACCGCCAACATGCCACTGATCACAGTCATCGTCTCCTGGCTGGAGGTATCAAAGGTATATTCACCGGGGGCCATCACCCCTACCGTGGCCGGCAAATCCGAACTCTGAAAGGCAATCGATTTGACCTTGCCACCGTAATATTCATTGACCTTAAACAATGTCCTACCCCTCATCGACAGCTAATAGTTGATGTCGCGCCCGTCACGCACCCCAGGCCAGCCACTATCCATCAATTGTTCCAGGCCAGCCACTCCTCTTGGTCGCACTCCCCCTCCTGGACCAGCCAACCGTTTCGACGTACCTCTTCTACCCCTTGCCCATACCAACCCTGCACAATCTCCATCAATGCCTGCAAGCGTCGATTGCTCTCCAGTGAATTGGTTTCGCCCTCGTTATGCAAAGCAGAGCGCAAATCGGCCATGGCTGCCATCATCTCTTGCACCAGCAAGGGTGACAACTCCTCGCCATAATCGACAATCAATTGACTGGCACACTCCAGCAACGATTCCGCACGTCCACACAGATCCGGCAATACTAAAGGAGGTACAACACCTTGCCAACGAAATGCAGTTGTTGGCAAGTGGCCGGACATTCCGCCACCCAGGTCCATTTCAATAACATAATTCATCATAATTCTCCCCCTGGACACCATTCGCACTTTGTTAACTCGCGATAATGCATGGTCAGTACCTCTTACACCTGCCGTCAGCCACCGTCAGCGCACCGACGGCAAACCATCCTGCATTATAGCAAGCAAAGAACATACCAATTAACCACAATTGGATACAAAAGAATGATATAATTGAAATATAATAAATTTATAAAATGCAGCAGCAGATCAGAATAGTGAAAAACAGCAAGCATCAGCAGAAAGCAACGTTTTTGACCAAGAGAGCGTCAAACAATCTCATCTTCGTCAAACAACGGCTCCGTCCCCAATTCAGCGGTACGCGGTGACAGGGCGACATGAAACAACGCATCCCCTTGATTGACCACCGGTAATTCGGCGCATCCGATCAAGAGACCTGCTTGTGTAGCCCGCACCTCGCTGGCGGTATCACCGATCGGATCGGAAAGAATGCCCAGCAGATCCTGGCACTCCACGGCATCGCCAAGACGGCGCCAGGGCTGCCACAAACCGCTCATTGGCGCCCGAATCCATTGTGTTTTCTGCGCAATCACCGGCTCGCTGCGCAGTTGCCGGTCTGCACGCCGCTGTGGCAACATCTCCAGAGCCCGCATCACCGCCAAAATACCGCGCATGCCGCTGCGAATACTCTCTTCATCGAGGCGCAACCCGGCCCCCGCCTCGTACAACAACACCGGCACACCACGCTCCCTGGCTGCCTCGCGCAACGATCCCGCGCGCAAAGGAGCTTCAATGATGATCGGCGCCTGGAATGCTGCTGCCAGACGACGCAAGCGCTCTTCACCTGGGGCGATACGAATCTGCGGCAAATTGCGTCGATGCAGGGTTGCCGAATGAATATCAATACCATAATTGCTGCGCTCGACCACCTCGTGCACAAAGAGGTGTGCCAAGCGGGCAGCCAGGGATCCGTTGGCCGAACCGGGAAAGGAGCGATTCAAATCGCGGCGATCGGGTAAATAGCGGGTATGGGCGATAAAACCATGAACATTGACAATGGGAATGCACAACAGGGTGCCGCGCAGCAACTGCAACAAACGGTGCTGCCAGAGACGACGAATAATCTCGACACCGATTATCTCATCCCCATGGACTGCCGCGCTGACAAACAAAACTGGACCGGGACGTTGACCATGCTGCACATGCAGCGACAGATGCAGTGGCACATGATTGGACAACAAGGTGATCGGCATATCCACCCGACAGCGGCCCCCCGGAGGAACCTCTTGTCCCTGAATGGAAAAATTGTTCATTTTTTATAAAATGTTACCAACGCAAACCGATCACGGTCACATCATCCATACGTTCCATATCCCCCTGATAGTTGAGAAAAGCATCCAGCAACAGCTCTTTCTGCCAAGCCAACGGTTGTCGACAATGCTCCCGCAGCAGCGCTTGCCAGCGTCTGTTGCCTAGAGGCAACCCTTTGGCTCCTCCCAGTTGATCGATCACCCCATCACTGGTCAGGTAGACGGTCAAACCCGGCTCAATGGGCACGGTATGCACCGTATAGCTTTGCTCCAGACGTGACTCTTTATATCCCAGACTTTTGCGCTCGGCAGGCAGAACAGTCAGCACACCATCGCGAACCAACAGCAAGGGGATGCGTGCTCCGGCATAGAGAAGTTGTTGTTTATGGCGCTCCACCACCAACAAACCAATATCCAACCCATCATTGGATTGGGCATGTTCGCTATCCTGATGCAGGGTGCTTTTGATGGCACCATTCAACGCCTGCAACAACTGATTGGGCTGACGGATTCCCTCTTCACGGACAATACGCCGCAATCCCGCCACCGCAATCATGGTCATAAAGGCTCCTGGCACCCCATGACCGGTACAATCCAGCAAAGCCAAGAGAATGCTCTCCTCGGTGGCATCAACAAAATAGATATCCCCCCCAACCACATCCCGTGGCAACCAAAGCACAAAACTCTCCGGCAACACCGCCTGCCACAACGCTGGATTGGGCAACAGCGACTGTTGAATGGTGCGTGCATATTGAATGCTGTCTTGAATTTTGCGATTGGCTTCGGCAATAGTGAGCAGGGAGCCTTCCAAAGCGATATTTTTGCTGTGCAACTCGGCTGTGCGTTCGGCAACCTTCTCCTCCAACTCTGCCGCATGCTTGCGCAGTGCCGAATGCAGTTGATCCAAATCGACAACCATGTGGGCAAAAGCAGCCAACAGCTCATCCAATTCGTTCTCTTTACTGCCTATTTTCATTCCGGTAGGCAAGGGAGGCATGGTAAAATGGCCCCGTCCCACCGCTTGACTGACCTGTGACAAAAAGAGAATCGGACGAATAAATTGCCGCTGCATCGCCATATACAACAGCGGAAACAACAAAAAAATCACCGCCAGTGTCATCCCGGCCACCTGCCAGTACAGGGCATGAATACCCGCACTCAACTCATTTTCATCCCCCACCGTAAACAGATACAAAGAGTGGTCCAAGGCAATACCACGCAACACATAACGGTTACCCATCCAGGAGAGTGGGGTAAACGCACGGCTTTGTGCTGCGGAACGCAGCGCTTGCCACTCCTCATCTGTAAATTGCATCGGCAATGGGCGCCAGGATGGTCCAATGAGAATGCGCCCTTCAGCATCGGCAATAAAAGCAAACCCCTCTTGTCCAATGTGCAGAGGTTGTATCTGTGAAGTCAGGAACCGTGGTTGCACCGTCAACAACAAATAGCCCTGTAACGGCTCCTTGCCCATCCCACTGCGGGTTGCTGTTTGCACAGTAATGCGTTTGCTGGCCAGCAAGGCCGCCTGTTCATTATCGGGATTCAGCATGATCTCCTGGTAATAATCATCGGCATTCTGCACAATGCGGCGAAAATAGGGGCTGTCCGCTTCATCATCGCTGCGATTGCCCAAGCCAGTGACCGTATAGCGCGCATCCTCCGAGCCATCCGGCAGCAGAATACGAAACTCATAATAGTCGGGATAGACCAAAGCGGTATCGGCAAACAGTTGCAGCATGGGCGCCTGCAACACGGTATAGCGTGTCAGCTCCTCTTCCACGCCCAAATATCCGGTCACCAGTTTGGAACGGGCCAACGCCTCGACATTGGCACGAATCGCTTGCAGATGGGTGGTGGCATTGGTCTCCATCTGCTCCAGCAGGGTACTCATTTCGCTGCGCAGCGCCTGGCGTTGGCTCTCCTCCAAATAACGACCAGCCAACCAACCAAACAGCAACAACGGCAGCACCACCATCGGCACCAGGGTAAGTGCCAACTGTCCACGCAGCTTCACAAACTCTCTCCGTTCTTCAGAATGGTTGGAAGACTGTAACTATTCAGGTTCGTGCTGGCTCGCCAGCTCTACCCCCATGGGGATGCTGTGCGAATTGGCGCAAAAATGCGCGCCAATTCGCACAGCTTGCTTCCATTAGGCGCTTAGGCCGACGCAAAAGGCGCGTCGGCTTCGTGTGTAAAGCGCGCCAAAGGCAAAAGATTACAAGAAAAATCCCAGGGATTCCATCCCTGGACCCGGCCAGGGAGGTGCCCACCCTGGACCCGCAATGGTTTTGGGTGGTGAATAGTTACGGCAAACTATTTATTGGTCAACTCCGTATGCAGACTTTTGAACTGATTGATCACCTTGGCCGGCAAGTTTTTTGGAAACTCCGAACGACCCATCACCTCTTGTGGCGGATAAATTATTGGATTATTGCGATGTTCCGCCGACAGGAAGGGCAGTGCACCCTCATTGACAGAGGCAAAATGGACCGTTTCCGCCAAACGCGCCGCATTCTTGGGTTGATGCAAGAAATTGATCAAACGGGCCGCCTGCTCTTTCTTTTTCGAGGCTTTGGCAATGGTAAAACAGTCCACCCAGAGCAAGGTTCCCTCTTTGGGAACCACAAAGGCAATATTGGGCTCCATTTTGCTCAGGGTGATGGCATCGCCGTTAAACATCAAGGCCATCCAATATTGCCCGGTAATCAACGGTGACTTTTCCCCCAAACCCATATAGCCATAGGTGTGCACGAAAGGTTTTTGTTTGCGCAACAGATCTGCCGACCCCTCCAAAACCTTTTTGTTCACATCGTTCATCGAATAGCCCAACGCTTTCATGGCGATGGTACGCATGCCGATGGCATCGCTCAACATCATGATCCGCCCTTTGAGCTCGTTGGCCGGTTGCAACAGATCCATCCAACTGCTCACCTCGCGCTTGAGCAGGTCGGGGCGATAGCCAATCCCCAAAGTACCCCACAACCAGGGCACCCCATACTGCTCCGCTTCGGGATAGGTGGCACGCCATTTGGCCCCGATATGTTTCATATTGGGAATTTTATCTGCCGGAATAGGAGTCAGCCATCCTGAATGGGCATAGGCTTGAATATCCTTGGCCTGCACCACCACCAAATCATAGCCCTCGCCTCCGGTCTGGGCCAACAGAGCATCGCGAGCCTCTTCCGTCTCAAAAAAAACCTCGCGCACATGAATACCGCTCTCTTTTTCAAAGGCATCGAGCAGTCCGCGATCCATATACTCTTCCCAGTTGAGCAAAACCAACTCTTCGCTGTACCCCTTCTGTGGCAAAACGAACCATAAAGCCAGCAGCAGCAACAGACCAGCCAACCCGCCCCAACTGCGTCCACTCGTGCTATTCATCTTCGCCTCCAGCCCCCTTGGTCAGACATAACAGAGCAGGCGGAGACCGAAGCCCCCGCCTGCTTGCCATTGCACAAACATTTGATTTGCAGCTTTTTTTCTCAATACAGCCTAAAACGACCAGGCAATATTACCAACCACCCGTCCATCCGCTTCTGAGGCGGAACTCAAACGCCGTCCATCACTGTCAACACCAATCCAATCGATACCTGCAGTGAATCCAGCCGGCAACTCTACAGAAGCACCGATGCTGTAATCATTGACACCACTGAAGCCCAATCCGGCAACCTTGACTGCATCGCCATAAAAGCGGCCAAAATGTCCCTTCAACGTGGTTTTAACGGGCAGCACATTGGCCAATTCATAGGTCAACTGTGTGTCGATATAAGAAGAAGAGGCATCGTTGGTGGAGGTGCCCATATAGGCATCGCTGTAATAATATTTGGCTTTGAAAGCGGCATCGCCCAATTTATAGCCACCGCCGATATAATATTCGCGATAGTCATAATCAAAACCGCTATTGAGCCAAGGATAGATATATTGCACCAATCCCACATCCACGCTCAAACCGTTATTCCACTCCTTGCTCCAGCCCATGGAAGGATCCAACTCCAGAGAAGCGTCACTCCGATCTACATTGCTGAAATCGATATGCGAAGCAAACAGACCCACATAAAAACCACTGTCATGGGTTGCTGTCAGGGTACCCTGCAAAGTCGGGCGGTGTTTGCTATTGGAATATCCCCGCGAGACATAATCGCTGACTCCGGTGATACCTCCACTCAAGGCAAAGCTACCCACTTTCACTTTAGCATCCGCCGCCTCTTCTGCCAAAGCGTTCTGTACCAACACCGGCATCACCGTCAATGCACAAACTGCCAATAATCTTTTCATTGCTATTCCTTCATAAATGTTAGAGAAAATATCTTGGTAAACAACCATTCCCCTGCCAATTTACCGAGCAAAATTTACGCCATCGTCTTTTAGATGGTGACCTGCAGAGTAAACAACAACAACCCCCCTTCCCAGGGGGTAAAAAAATAGTCGAAAGCGCTGGCACGACGCACAATTTCGATCAAACCCAAACCGGCACCCTTGCTGCCAACCGGCGCCGGACTACGTCCCCTCTCCTTGAAATAGGCGCGCAATTGATCCTTATCCATCCCCTGTAAAAGCTGCAATTGTTGTTGCAAGCGGGGTTGGTCTTCCGCCTTGATCAGATTGCCACATGAAACATAAAATTGTCCCTGCCGATGGCCCACAATCACCATGCCAACACCGGCATCACCACCTTCGGCAGAGAGTTGCACACGCTCTTCAGAGTAACGGATGATATTTTGCACCTGTTCGACAAATACCGAAAAGACCCGCAAACTCTTGCCATGATCGCCAAGCTCTTGCGCGGTTCGCTTTTTCAAGACATGCTCAAGCATCTCCACCACACCTTGGCTCATGGGACCGCGCATGCAAAAGATCACCCCATCCGCCTCTGCCTGCTTGAAATAGTAGGGTATCAGCGATTCGCTGCCAAAGCGCATCCCCTCCTGTTGTTCCTTACTCCGATCAAAATGGTGACTCATCCCCACTATCCGCCGCAATCAGTTGGAAATTGATGTATTGCAAATCTTCCTTAAACTCCTCGCCATACTCCTGCGCCATATCATCATCAGGATCATAATACCAATTTACTGTCACTTGGCATGCACCGGAAGAGGCTGCCTGATCCAACAGATCAAACAAGTTCATAAATACCTTAAAAGAACTGCTGTTGAAATAGACAATCGCCAGTTCCACAGTGATCATCTTGCCGGCCACCTGGGTCAAATATTCCTGCAACCAGATGAACACGGGACCATAAAATTGGGCCGTATTTTCAATATAGGACTTGCCTTTGAAACTCAGACGATCCAAAGCCGCGCTGAAACGGATCTCTGGTGATGATTGTGTGGCCGCCAATAGCAAATCTTCCACTGTCTCAACCTTCTCCTGCAAAGCTGCTCCCGAACCTGTGCTGCCAAAGCTGCACCTGACCCATGCTGCTGCTCAATCTGACTTGCAAGCCAAAAATGGCTACAGATTGGCCCCTTTTCTCGTCGTCTGTCAATCTAATTTTTCCTGCAGTAAACGGGAAACCGCCCACTTATGCAAGCAATTTTCCAGAAATGACAAAAATAAACACCTAACCAAGAAACAACAATGATAACCTCTTTATAGCGACACCTGCTTCACTCACCCCTCCGCCTCATTTTCCCCCTCCCGCCACTTCCTGATCTTCAGGAAGCATATCCCCTTGATCCCGCTTTACCCCCTCCTGTCCCCAGGAGCGACCCGTATCTGCGCATCTATTTTTTTGCGGAAATGTGCGTTTAAGACCATGCAATCTGCGCCATCTGTTGTATAATCCATTTTTTTGGCTGACTCACCCCCACTAATTCCCTGAAAGGTCGCGCATGAAAATTTTGTTGGCTCCTTCCGTCGCCCTTCTGCTGCTTTGTGGAACCTCCCTTGCCCCAGCGCAAGCCGATGACTCTCTGAAAACCTTGAAAGATCGTTTCAGCTATGCCCTCGGTCTGCAAATCGGCACCGACATCAGCCAAATGAAAGATAAACTCGATGCCAACAGCTTTATCCGCGGCATCCAGGACCAATTGGCCGGCAAAAAATTGCTGATGACGCCAGAAGAGATCGGCAAAGCCAAAGAAGAGTTCCAAAAAAGTATGCTGGAAGAGATGCAGAAAGAGAGCCAGAACAGCGCCAACAAAAATCGCAGCGAAGGCGAGCAGTTTTTGGCCAAAAACAAAGAGCGCAAAGGGGTGATCACCACCAGCAGCGGCCTGCAATATGAAATTCTTACCCCAGGCAATGGTCCTAAACCCAAAGCAACAGATACCGTTAAGGTCCATTACCAAGGCACTCTGCTGGATGGCAGCGAATTTGACAGCTCCTATAAACGCAAAGAGCCTGTCTCTTTCCCCTTGGATCGGGTGATCCCCGGTTGGACCGAAGGGTTGCAATTGATGCCCACCGGTGCCAAATATCGCTTTTTTATCCCTTCAGATCTGGCCTACGGCAAACGCGGTGCCCCACCCAAAATTGGCGGCGATGCCACCTTGCAATTTGAGGTGGAATTGTTGGAAATCGTTAAATAATATCAGTCGATTTCGACAGTATACCTGCCAGGGTGATCATAAGGATTTGCGGCGAGCGGCACTATGGAAGAGTTTGCTATCAATTTTATCAATGAGCATGGCTACCTGATCTATCCTTTGGTGCTGGTCTGGACCTTTTTTGAAGGGGAGACCATTGTTTTGGTGGTTTCGGCTCTGGCTGCCACCTCCGCTCCCTTTATCAATCTGCCGTTGCTCGGCGCCTGTGCCACTGCCGGTACCATGGCCGGAGATCAACTCTTCTATTATCTGGGACGCTTTTATGGCACCCCCTTTCTCGCCTCGCGTCCAAAACTGGCCGCCAAAGCGGAACGGGGGTTTGCTCTGTTACGCAAAGGAGAGGTTCCCTTTATCCTCTCCTACCGCTTCATCTATGGTGTGCGCAACGTCAGTCCGTTTGTAGTCGGCGTGGGTGGCATTCCGCCAGTGCGTTTTTTCTTTCTCAATCTTACTGCCTCTTCTCTTTGGGCCTTTACCTTTACTGCGGGTGGTTATTTCCTCGGCAAAGTTTTGGAACAATGGCTCGAAGAGTATAAAATGCACATGATTGCCGCTGTCATCCTGCTGATTGGTATGATCTACCTGTTCAATCGCTCGAAGGGCAATGCCTCCCCTTCTGCTTGAATTGTGTGCTCTCTCGGTGGCTCACGCTGGCCTTAAGCACATGCAAGGTTATCCATGATCACTGTTATTATTGATCGCAAAAAAATCAAATCCCAGGTTCATAAATTTCTGGTCAAGGCAGACTCACCATACCGCACCCGCATCGATCTGTTTCTGGCTATTGTGGTAATCGTTACTGTGGCGATGGTTATCCAAGAGAGCGACAGCAACCTTGATGCAGCCGATAAATTGCTGTATCATCAGTTGGAACTACTATGTAACATCCTTTTTTTATTTGAATATTTATTGCGCTGGTGGGCAGCTTCCGATCTCATCAGTAGCTGGCAATATGCCTACCATCGCCATCGGCGACGCCATCAAACCAGTAATCTCGCCTCCATCTGGCGCGCCACACGCTATAGTTGGGCACACAAATGGTTCTGGATGAAACAACCGATGGCCATCATTGACCTACTGGCCTGGTTGCCTTTGCTCCCCTTTTTCCACGAATCTTCCCTGCTGCGCATTCTCTGTCTGCTCAAACTGCTTCGTTATACCCGGCAAAGCGCCATCATCAAAACAGCTCTGCAAGGGCATGCCCAGGAAATTGCTTCCGTTTTGATTATTGCCGCTGTCAGTTGGAGTCTGGTTGCCATCGCCTTTTATGTGGTGGAATATGGCCACAACCCACGCCTGCACACCTTGTGGGATGCCTATTATTGGATGGTGGTCACGGTAGCCACTCTCGGCTATGGGGATATTGTCCCCCACACCATGGCCGGGCAAGGGGTAGTCATGGCAGGCACCGTAGTGGGTATCATCACCACCACCTTTATCTCCGTGGTCTTGATCTCTGCCATGACCGAACACCTGATCCATTTAAGGGAAACTCGCATGGAACAACGCATCTCCCAACTCTCCGAGCACTATATTGTCTGTGGCCTCTCCGACATGGGACGAATCGTGTGCGCCAATTTACAAGCCGAAAAAAAACCATTTGTGGGCCTGGATCATCGCCAGGATCGCGTCGAAGCGGCTATTCGTGAAGGCTGGGCGGCCAGTCAGGGACTACTGCAGGATGAACAGACCTGGAAACCTTTGAATGTGAGCAGCGCCAGAGGGGTCATCATCACCACCAACGATGAAGCCACCAATATTTCCATAGTGCTCATTGTGCGTGAGATCTCACCCTACTGCACCATTGTCGCCTGCAGCACGACTCCCAGCGCCGAAAAACGACTGCTGAAACTGGGAGCGACCCGTGTGGTCTCTCCCAGCCAGATCGGTGGTCTGCAATTGACCCATTCGGCATTGCGCCCAACCGCGCTGCACTTTCTCGACCTGGTGATGAAAACCGACTATGCCGAACTGGAGATGGAAGAGATTCCTCTGCCTCTGCAATCTCCCTTTGCCAACCTGACCCTGCATAATACCCGTATCCGCTCCGATTTTAATGTCATTGTGGTTGGCATTTTGCCCAGCAAGGATAAAATGATCTTTAATCCGCGTGGTGATGTGATGATTCGACCTGGCGATACCCTGGTCTGTCTAGGCAACGCCGATGATATGCAGCGCCTGCGCGAGGCCATCAATAATAATGTAGTCTGGTAACTATTCACCACCCAAAACTCAGGGCAATCGCATTTGAAAATCAGAAAATTATTATGGAGGTCCAGGAGGAGATTATCTCCTCCTGGTGGGTGCA
>NZ_RXIU01000103.1 GCF_004217665.1 Candidatus Magnetaquicoccus inordinatus
TGGGCTGTTCATGGCCTACTCTATCCATTGCTGCGCATTTTGAGTTTATGCCCTGGTAACTATTCACCACCCAACACAACTGCGGGTCCAGGGAGGGCACCTCCCTGGCCGGGTCCAGGGATGGAATCCCTGGGATTTTGCTTTTAATCTTTTAATCTTTTAATCTTTTAATCTTTTAATCCTTTAATCCTTTAATCTTTTAATCTTTTAATCTTTTAATCTTTTAATCTTTTAATCTTTTGCTTTTGGCGCGCCTTTCAAAACAAGCCGACGCGCTTTTTGCGTCGGCGCAGCGCGCCTAATGGACGCAAGCTGTGCGGATTGGCGCGCATTTTTGCGCCAATCCGCACAGCATCCCCATGGGGGTAGAGCTGGCGAACCAGCACGAACCTGAATAGTTACATGCCCTGATTGTTTTTTGGATGGTTGTCGCAATCACTGCCAAGAGCTCCCTGGCAAGTGCGGGGGTATGATTTCCGCAAGGCAAGATTGCCGATCATAGTAAAGATTTTGTCGGTTTGGTCCAAGTGTTTGCGTAAAAAAATGCTTACGCATGCGCACTCGGCGCACAATTTTATGCCCCGCAGGGGCGCTTTCAGGGAGGGCGAAGAGCCAGTTGGCACAGTTTATGGTTTGTGGCCACAGCGCGGAAATGTGCCCATGTGCTTACTCTGCACAGTGCACCGTTTTTCGCCGGGCAAAATCATCCTCATGATGACAGTTTAGGTAAAAAGATTTATCTGTTTCATTTTGTATAACCTGTTCTGAACCAGGATTGTACACAATCATCTTATGCAAACAGGACATGTCTGCCTATCCTTGTTATTTATAATGCAATTTATTACGATAAATATCTTATTAACGAAATTTTGATGATGTTATAGTTATCAATAATTAAAAAAAGTTCCAACATCTGTTTTTTTTCTTTTTGTCTTTTTGTCTGTTTTGCTATTATGCCCGCCGATGAACATACTTTTGCGATGGTAGGCGACCTTTCTGCTTATAAGCTTTAGGTCTGCAGGTGTGCGTTTTTCATTGAGCCTGCTGGCGTCTCTGGCTCTGGCTGGTGTGTGCCCGCTTTGCCTGGAGAACAGTGCCAGTAACTGGTTGTGCAGAGAGTGTCTCTGCGCAGGCGTTGCACTATCGCGACGGGTATATTGACAAGTGTAGAGAAGAGTGTGTTGGGGGATCTGGTCAACTGTATTACCAACGGGTGCAAATTGCTGTTGCTGAGGCATGCGCACTTTAATCTGTAGTACTTAACCTGAGATAGAGAGGGAACAATGAATAAAATTAGCGTATTGAGCGCCATGTTGTCTGTTGTCGTATTGTCCGGGTGTGCATCCAAGGAGTTGCATCCAGTGAGAATCAATGAGCTAAACACTGATTCTGCCAGTTATGCGGTAAACAGAGATAATGATATTTTTAAAAAGCTTATCGTTGATTATAATAATTCTAATGACAAGCCTGGTGATAGTAGGCTTGCGAAAGAATTTTTGAAATCAGGCATTGCCACCGTTAATATAGTATGCAAAAGGTGGTTTGATAAAATGGGTGAAAAGGAGAGAAAAATTGATTATAACCAGTCTGTATTCAATTCGGTGAGCGATTTTGGTATAGGCTTGCTTAATCTTAGTAATCCATCCGCAGATTTGATGCTTGGTTTGTCTACTGGGAAGGGTACTATCAATACCATTTTGGATAAATATGAAGACTCATTTTTATTGGCACCTTCCTCTGTTGTAGTGCAAGAGAGAATCTCAGAAATGATGGCTAAAGCTGCAACTGAAATTGATAAGGATTCAGATAGTTTTGATTATTTGGGTGCCTATCAAACCTTGGTTAACTATGAGTCTCTCTGTTCCTACGGCAAGGCTAAGAGTATATTGGATAAAACTCTCTCCTCAGCCAACATAACAGTGAGTAAGAAAGCGCATACTCTTGGTGGAATGGTGTTTGCAATTGATATCACTGAACAGAAAAATGAGCAACAAGGGGCAAAAGAACAGAAAAAACCCGACAATGCAGCCCCAGAAGCCAAAAAGTGACCAGTAGAACTGGCCGACAGAGCAACACCCTGCCTGGCGATTAGAAGCCGGAGTATAGGACTCTGTATATGATTTCCTGGTGGTCGTTTTTGCAGGCAAGCTATTAGCTGATGCAGAAAAGGTGGTTGAATCTGTCATTGTGGAGTCACGAGACATAGATTGAATCAGGCAAATCTTGGAATGCCTTGCATGTTTTGATGTGGTTGATAAATGTGTAAGGTGTTCCAAGGTTTGCCACTGTTTTGTCTGGTAGTGGCCGGGAATTTTCTGTTATGCTTTATCAGAGGCTGGATTGTGCTGAAGGAGAAGTCCAATGCGCAGAGCACGCACTGTCGGCGCTTCTCCCTTCGAAAAACTTCAGAGCAAAGTGCGCACCCTGCCACCGCCCATTGCCAAAGAGGTGTTGAGCTTTATTGACTACCTGGAATATCGCCGTGGACGACTGGCAATCCCAGATGAGATGGCTCTGATGAGTGTCCAGGAAGAGGCGAGAGGCCATGTACTGGATAATCCAGAAGACGAGCTCTGGAATAATGTGCCAACCCGGTGATTTGGTAATGGTGCTCTTTCCTTTCTCCAGTCTGGAGGCTGCCAAGAGACCTCCTGTCCTTGTCTTGATCAAACTTGCTGAGGCGATATTTAAACAAAAATAACAAAAGCAATGTATTGAGATGTTTTTGCTGAATGCAAAGATGTAAAGCTGTCGCGCCATGGGGTAGGTTTGAGCTGCACAGGAAAATATTTTTGTTGGTATCTGTTTTTTGTTTTCATCCCGATGTTATTTTTGCTACCATCTTTTGCTTAAAGGGTGTGCTGTTGTGATACGATTTGGAATCTTCTCTCTCTGTGGTCCGTATGCTGGAGGATTGCAGTTATGTTCTTGCCGCTTTTGGTTGGCCAGTAGATGGTAGGTAGAGAGTTTGGCAGGCAAGGGGGGAATGAGAAATAATTTATTGATTTTATTTGTTGTTTGATCTGCTGGCGGGCAGAAGGATCCTGCTCTCTGTGTAAGGCACTTTGCAGAGGGATAGGTTGCGCAGAAGGTTACCTGGAAAGAGAATGGCGGAGCAACTGGATAGAAACAGATCGCAGTATGATACCACACTGAAGGATCTGTTCAGGGATCCGCCTCAGCGTTTGTTGCATCTGTTGTTTGGGTGTCATGCTGTTGAATCGTTACCAGTTGAGTTTTCCTCTACCCAGAAGCGCGTACCGGATCTGCTTTTATTGATGGCAGATGGTTCTCTTACCCATATTGAATTGCGCAGCAAATCTGAGGCGGTCAGTTGGCGAATGTTGATGTATTATGCTCTGATCAGGCAGCAGCATCCAGAAAGGTTGCTCAAGCAAAAGCTGTTGTATGTTGGGGAGGCGAAGTGGTGGTCGCAGGCGGGGATAGAGGAGGATCGGCTCACGTTCCGCTATGATGTGGTTGACATTCGCGATATGGACTGTCAGGAGTTGCTGGCCAGTTCTTTGTTGGAGGAAAATATACTGGCAATTTTGTGTCGGATGGCAGATGTGCACGAAACAATTCAGCATATTTTGTATCGAATCAGTGCGTTGCCAGATAAAGGTAGAGCGGATGCCCTGACCAGGCTGGTCATTTTGTCTCGCTTGCGTCGTTTGGAAACAGTAGTAAAACAGGAGGCTGAGAAAATGGCACTTACGTTCAACATAATGGAAAACGAAGTGTTGCGGCCGCTATTCTTGCAGGAAAGGGTGGATGGACGTCATGAAGGGGAAGCGGCAATTCTGACGCGCCAATTACAGCGCCGATTTGGTAACCTGCCTGTGTGGGCCAGTGAAAAGATTGCCAAGGCAGAGCCGTCGACTTTGGAGGAGTGGAGTTTACGCATATTGGATGCGACCACGATTGAAAGTGTTCTTGCGGATCCTTCGTGACAGCGTGAGAGCTATCTGTTGTTAGGAACAGTCTACGCCATTGATTGCGCGCGCAAGTGGTGAGGCTGTTGTTAAAGGAAAAGGTGTCTGGGAATCTGGGGTCACTATACATATCGGCATCTGGGAACGCCAACCACATTTCCAACGGGAAATGCTTTGGTGTCCAGTGCGCCGAGATGATAAAAGTGAGCTACTCCATGTTGTTGGAGTTTCCACAGGCAGGTAAACTGCAAGCCTCTGCAGAAAATGTGGTTGAATCTGTTTGTGTGGAGTCATGAGACATTGATTGAATCGGGCAAATTTTGGGATGCCTTATTTATTTTGATGCAGTTGATAAATGTGTAAGGTGTTTCCAGGTTTGATATATTAATACAATGGGTTGATGATAATGAACGCTGAAATTTATTATAAAATTCTACGGATTTTGATGAAATTGTTATATAAGGCAATAAGCTCACTTCCAAGTGAAACAGTTATTATGAGGGTACAAAAAAAGATAGACTTTTTTATCTGTTTGATAAATTTTATTCAGATAATATTGATGAAGAAAATTTCCCTGGTTGGGATCCTATTGAGCACTGGAGAAAGTGGTTTGATAAAACTGATGAGAGTACGTATCTATTAGTAGCGGTAGAAAAAACAAAATGGTTTGAGCGCCATAGAAGAATATTTGGTTTTATATATTTTGAGTTTTCATCTGATAGCAATCTATTGTTTATTCAATATTTATTTATTGGAAACAACGCCAGAGGAAGAGATGCAAAAAAGAAACTGATTAGTGCCGCGTTTGAAGAAGCACGACGCTTGCTTGAACGTCCAGTGGATGTCGTGTTTGAAATAGAAGGAGATAAATGGAATAATGGAAATGAGAATCAATATTTACGCGGTTGTATGGCAAGGGCAGTGCTTTTTGCAAGATATGTATATGCGTATGGAAATAATATAAGGCAGTTATCAAGTTTTTGTTTAATTTCAGTGCCGTTCTTTGCTCCTCCCATAAATCTAAGCGTTCAAGATGGAAAAGTCTATCCTTTTGGTATTTTTGCGTCGTATCGCAATCCTGTTATTTTGCACGAAGAAGCTAGTTATATAAATACACAAAGATATATTGATATTATAAACAACGTGGTTGGCAATTCATATGCCGAAGGACCTGGTTATGATAATAATTCACCTGATGGAATGCGTTATAATGAGTTAATAAATAGAACAATTGAAAAGAATATAGAGATTGCACAAAAATACAGCATTACAATAAATAAAAAACAGTATATCGAGGTGTATACTTTTGAACAGGAAGGTGATCTTTGGAGTAATAGACTGTATGTCAATACCAGTTTAGGAAGAAAGGACATTATGTCAGCTCTAAAAGAGATATGGAAGAAGAGGTGCTAAAAAAGTGGAAAAATATAGGAACACTAACTTTTTTAATTTTTGAAGTCGTAAATCGAGGTCTGCCATATCGAAATTTGGGGACGCTATGCAAATTTGGATAAATCAAGGAACCCCCAATCAATTTCCTATCCGCAGTCATTATAGAGCTATCCAGGCTTTCATCTCATCTAAGGGTAAGCGGAGAGCTCTCCGCTTACCCTTAGATCTCCCGACAATTGTGCTTTGGGAACCGTGCTGAGTTGGTGGCTGGGTTGGGCAATAAGGGGGCAATTTGTTGCTTGATCCAGCCTTCCAACGGTGCAGTAGTGCAGTGTTTCTGGATCGGGGTGGTCACCATTTCCAAAAGGCGATGCCCAGCCAGACCAGCAGGGCTGCCAGTGCCAGCATGGCCAGGGCCAAACCATGGCTGCGTGGGGTGATGGCTGGTGTGTTGGGGGGGAGTTGGGCGCGCTGTTTGCGCCCGGTGATCATCGGCAGGATCAGATTATCTCCTTTGCTCAGGTAGAGGGCAATCGCCCCTAGATGAAACATTACCAGCCCCAACAGCAGCAGAATACCCCAGCGGTGCAGCGTGGAGAGCAAGGCAACACTCCGCTCCGAAACCAGAAAGGCCAGCGGTCCCTTGACCAGTATATCGTCACTGGCAAACAACCCTGTCACCCCCTGCAAGGTCAGCACCGCCAGCATGGCCAGTACCGACCAGCCACCAGCCGGATTATGGCCAACCGAAAGCTGGTGTTCACCGCGCAAAGCCCCGCGCAGATAGGCGATGACAGCGCCCGGTCCGCACACAAAAGAGCTGAACCGGGCGGTGGAGGAGCCAACTATTCCCCATAAAATCCGAAACACCAGCAAAACCAGAAGGGCATAGCCGTTGATCATATGCCAGACCAACAGGCTATCTCCCCAGTTCCGGGAGAGCACAGCCGAGATCACCAGCAGAACCAACCCCCAGTGAAACAAACGGGTCGGCAGATCCCAGACCGCAACCCGATCATCACTCCTTGCGGAAGTCGTCATGGCAGGCCTTGCACTTTTCACCCATCGTTTTGAATGCTGTAACCATCACCTTTTTGTCGCTCCCAGAGGTGGCGGCTACCAGATCCTTGGCCGCTCCAACCGCATCCATCGCCCGCTGCTTGACCTTTTCAGGCTGGCTCCAGATCTCCGGCTTGGCCTTGGTTTCACCCTTGTCTGAGCCCGGCGGATAGGAGTTGCCCATGTGCATAAAGCTATCCAAAATCCCCTGAGCATGGAAAGAGAGATCTTGCGGCGCCTCAAAGCCCAGGAACAGGATCGATTTCATGGCAGTCATATGACCGGCCATCGTTTTGTAGATCCCCTGACGATGCACGATGGCCGGATTGGTCTCATCGGCCAACGCCGCCAGAGTGGTGCCAGCGGCCATACTGGCCAGAACAAGGGCAAGAATCGGTTTTTTCATCACAAACAAGCTCCTGATACAGAGTGAAAGGGTTGAACTGCTTTTTATCATACGCTATTGTGCTTCATTAATGAATTACAAATAATCGTCACTATTCATCCATCACCCAAAACAACTGCAGGTTAAGGGATGGCGCCTCCCTGGTGGAGCCCAGAGGCAAAGCTGCTGAGGTTTTGTTTTTTATTTTTGGCGCGATTTGCGCACCACGCGGAAGCGCTTTTTGCGTCGGCTTAAGCGCCTAATGGAGGTGCGCATTGGCGCGTTTTTTTGCGCCAATCCGCACAGCATCCCCATGGGGGTAGAGCTGGCTGGCGAGCCAGCACGAACCTGAATAGTTATAAATGGAGATTGTTTATGAAATATGACCTTAAATCCCTGGTGCGAGCTCCCCTGGTCGTCGTTGCTGTGCTGGTGTTGCTGGGGGGGATGCTGACTGCATGCGGTCACCAACCTACAGAAGCACTAAACTCTGCTGCTCGGTCATCCGTTCCGCAGCCTGGAGGGAGCTCCTCTATGCAATCTGGAGTCGATCAGGGAGCGCGGCCAGCGCCGCATCCTGCTCCATCTGCCAAGAGGTTCGCAGAAGCCCACGGTGCCCCTATGCTCTTTCCTGCCGTGCCAGCAAACCAGGATCGCTTTCCGCAAGTGGTAGCCAATGCGCTGAAGGTGGTCAAGGAGGAGCGGATCTCCACCTTTTCGGTGGATGTGGACACCGCCTCTTATGCCTTCCTGCGGCGGACAATCCACATGGGACAGCTTCCCCAAGCCGATGCCGTGCGCGTGGAGGAGTTGATCAACTATTTTGATTATGATTATCCCTTGCCCAAGAGTCTCAAACATCCCTTTCAGCCCACAGTGGCCCTCTTTCCCGCTCCCTGGAATGAGGAGAAAAAGTTGATGCTGGTGGGGATTAAAGGCTATGCCCCGCCTCCCCAAGAGCGCCCTCCGGCGCACCTGACCCTGTTGGTGGATGTGTCGGGATCCATGGCGCCAGAAAATCGTTTGCCCTTGCTGCGCACTGCTTTTTCCATGATGGTCAACCAGTTGCGCCCTGAGGATACAGTGGCTGTCGTGGTCTATGCCAGTGATGTGGGCATTCGCTTGCAACCTACGGCAGTGGCAGAAAAGGAGAAGATTTTAGAGGTGATCGACTCTTTGCAGGCTGGTGGTGCAACGGCGGGTGGATCAGGGATCCGCATGGCCTATGAGCTGGCTAAAAAAACCTTTAACCCCAAAGCGGTCAACCGGGTGATTTTGGCTACCGATGGTGATTTTAATGTGGGTATGACCTCCTTGCAGGAGCTGCAGGCATTTATTTCGGAACAGCGCAAGAGCGGCATCTATCTGTCGGTATTGGGGGTGGGATATGGCAACTATAACGATGCCTTGATGCAGTCTCTGGCGCAAAATGGCAACGGTGTGGCTGCCTATATCGACTCGCTGACAGAGGCCCGCCGGGTGTTGGTGGACAATCTGACTGCCAATCTTTTTCCCATTGCCAATGATGTCAAAATCCAGGTGGAGTTTAATCCGGCGCGGGTGAGCGAATATCGTCTTCTCGGCTATGAAACCCGTATGTTAAAGCGGGAGGATTTTAATAACGACAAGGTGGATGCTGGTGATGTGGGAGCGGGTCACTCGGTCACCGCCCTCTATGAACTGACCCTCACCGGCTCCAAAGGCAAACGGGCTGTTGAACCGTTGCGTTATGGCGAGGAGAGCAACGAGGCAGAGGAGAGTGTGACGGCAGCAACCGGGCAGGCACAAGCGGGCGGCAAGGGGGAAAAGAGCCGTACCAAAGCCCATGCCCAAGAATATGCTTTTCTCAAGATGCGCTATAAAACCCCTGGGGAGAGCAACAGCCAACTGCTGGAGCAGCCTATTACCGACAAGGTGGCTTTCAGCAATGATGATGAGATACCGGCGAATCATCGTTTTGCGGCGGCGGTAGCCGCTTTTGGGCTCAAGCTGCGCAACGATTCTCTGCTTGGTGACTTCAGCTATGCGCGCATTGTGGAGCAGGCGCAAAAGGGCAAGGGTGAGGATGGCAGTGGTTTGCGCGCTGAGTTTATCAATATGGTCAAAACGGTGCAGGCGAGGCAACGATAGCGGGAAAGAGTAGGGGGGAGGTCATACCTGATTCTCATCTTTGGCGATTGTGCATGTATTCAGGCTTTGCATGTGGTGATGGAGATTTTTCTTCTCATCTCTGCTGATATGAATATTTGACGCGGCGTTAAATTGTGCATACAATTTGCTCTATGAATATTACTTTTGATCCAGACAAGTCTATGAAGAACATCCGCGAACGCGGTATTTCCTTTGACGATGCAGTCCGGTTCGACTTCAAAACGGCTTTGTTTAGCGTGGATGACAGGCACGATTATGGTGAAAAAAGATATGTGGCTATTGGCTATCTTGACCATCGTTTACACGTTCTCTGCTTCGTGGAGACAGTGAACGGTATTCGGGTAATCAGTTTCCGCAAGGCCAATGCACGAGAGGTAAAGAGATATGGCAAACCGAAAACCATTGACGGATGACGACGGAGAAGTCAGGGAGTTGTTGCAAGACGATCTCCGTGTGTTTCACACAATAGACAGTTTACCGTCGGCATTGCAGCGCAAACTGCGTGGAGCGCAGAAATCACCTACCAAGGAAAGGATTACGATTCGTCTGTCGCGGAGCGTGGTGGATGCTTTTCGCGCCACGGGTAGTGGTTGGCAATCCCGCATCGATGATGTGCTTATGCAGTGGGTGCAATCGCAGTAATGTTGCTGTGCCGGCATGCAACGACTTTCCTGTGGCAATCGGGGGGATGGCGGGGGTTGTGCGAGAGATTTTGCCAATAAAAAAGCCGAGCCCATAAGGGCCCGGCTGGGTAGTCAAGAGTGTTGATGTCTGGCAAGCAGATCAATTTTTCTTGGTTTTTTCTGCTTCCTGGGCATGTTTTTCGCGCATCTCTTTGGCCATGTGGCGGATCTCTGTCAGATCACGCTGCATTTCGCTCCAACCATACCAGAGGGCATAGTCGGGGTTGGCATGGAAGGTTCCCTGGAAGGTGCGCATGCGGTGTTCCAGATGCATCACAAACAATTTTTGTTCGATCGGGGTGGGGGCATCATGGAAGGTGAGCAGATCCGGGAACGGATAGGAATACTCTTTCGGTTGGCGTAAAATGCCATCCTTGTACAAGCCAGCAATCTCGCGAATGGCTGCTGCCAGGAGGCGATCGGCCTCGCGGATCATCTTATCCCCTTTTTCCATCTCGCCACGGGCAAAGTTTTCTGAATGGCACTGTACACAGGCTTTTACCAGTTTGTCGCGCTCTGCATCAAAGCTCTCCTGGGTCAGGCGTGCCACATCGGCTGCTTTTACCGCTTCCAGACGTGCTGTCGGTTTGCCTTCTGGATCCAGTACACCAAGAGCCTGCAAAATGGTCACCTGATCTGCCGCCCACTCTTTATCCTCGGACAGTGGCAAACGTACCGCCAAAAATCCCCAGGGTGTGCGTACTTCATGGTTGCCTTTCTGCATATGGCAGGTTTGGCAGGTGGGAGCTGCGGCATTCGGTGAAATCACCTTGTTTTGTTTCAAAAGATGGCGCACCCCATGTTTGGAGGCCGAATACATCTCCCATTGCGGATGATCAAAACCCATATGGCAGGTTTGGCAGGCTTGGGGTTCCCGTGCTTCCGCTACAGAAAAGGTGTGGCGGGTATGGCAGGAGTCACAGGCTGCATGTCCATATTTGGAGCCGGCCTCCTTGAGTTTTTTCATCTCTTCTTCTGATTTTTCGCCGATCTTGTGACAGCCGCCACACCCTTTCTGGCCATCAATCATCGACATCGGTTGCCAGTGGATGGTCGGCATCGCTTTCATCACTGCCCAACCTGCTGCATGTTTACCTTTGCGATACTCTTCCACACGTTTGCTGTGGCATCCTGAGTCGGCACAGGTCTCTGGTGTGGGTTGTTTGGCTTTGGCCACATCATCTTTGCTCTGATGCTCTTCGCCGTGACAATCCGCACAACCCACTCCCCGTGGCCGATGTTTGGAAATAAACCAGTCGGAGACAATATTGGGTGTCTCCTGCGTGTGGCAGTCCAGACAGGCGACCGATTTGATCTCCTTGCTGGCTTTTGCTTCTGTTGTTTTTTCTTCCGCGCTTCCTGCCGTCATCCCATAGAAGAGTGCCGCCAGTCCCAGCATAATGTGTAATGCTATTTTACCTTTCATGGTTTTCATCCTTTACCGGTTACCAACCGTTTATTGAGCCACTGCTTTGGGTATGCACAGAATCAGAGAGCCTGATCTGTTGTGTAGGAGATGTTTGCTTTCGTCACATGCCAGCGCAAGGGGGGCAACAGGAAAGCCTGCTATCGGTTGCTGATAATTTGTCTGCGGCAATATGTTATATTTCTGGCTATACATGCGCAAGAAAAATGAGCAAACAATGCACAAATTTTTTTCCAGAAAGAGAGGAGGGCTATTGATTCATTTGCTGGATGGGGGGGGGGAGATTTATTGCTGGTAGATTTTGCATTTATTGGCAAATATCGGGGCATGCCTACTGGATAATAGCGAGTGCCAGGAGGGACAAAATGGGGGATGGCCAAGGAGAGGGTTTTCTGCCTTGGCCATCTTGATTGTGCGGCAAAAGTCTACTGCAATGGTTTGGTCAAGGTTATGGTGAGCATATTGCCTTCCGGGCGATCACGGCCACCAAATTCGCTGGTGCCACGGATGGAAACGACACTTTTGATGGCGGGGACAGTAATCAGCACTTCCGGGCCAATACCAAACACCCGATCATGCACGGTGGGGTTGACGGCATCGCGGCCGCTGTCATCGGTCATTTGCCATTGTCCATAACCGGCGATACCGACTTCAAAAATATCGTTTATTTTCTTGCCGATGCCTGCTTCAAAGTGGAAATCATCCCCTTTGTTCAGATCTCCTTCGTTGCGGTCGCCATGAATTTCGTAGCGGGACAACAGAGAGGCGGAGAGGGTTTTTTCTTTATCAAAATACCAGGTGCCGCCCAACGTATACATCATGGTATATTGGCCCAATCCGGGCGAGGAGGGATCAAAGCGGTTATAATCGCCTGTAGGCAGATAGACTCCCAGGGCGGTGGCGGCATCCCAGTTTTGTCCATGCCAGGAGAGTACCACGGGTTCAACCAGCACATCTCCGACACCAAAGGTGCTGAAATCGGTGGTGGTATTGTTAATTTTGAAGTTGGTATTGACCAGGGGAATGATCAGATCCATGCCATAATCGGCACCCAAAAACTTTTTGTCGGTGATCCAAATCAGACGGTTTACGGAAGCAAAGACATCCAAATTGAGATCGGCGGCCGATTTATTGCCGGATGTATCTTTCAGTGTGGTGGATTTATAAAATAAATTATACCACCGCCAATAGACGCCTGGCGGGGGGAGGCTGGCGGCTTTGATACCTTCCACCCCATTGACATAGTTGCCATCGGCATGGGCTGTGCTCATCATGGCGAGCAGGGAGGCCCCTAGGCAGAGTGACGAAAAAATCCGACCCATTCGATGCTTTATCACGATAATCTCCTTTTCAAAACAGCTTTATAGAATGAAAGGTGTGCAGACTGGGTTGCCTGTTGCTGAGTGAATCTATAGGAAGTGGAGTGTTTCGCCAAGGCTGTTTGTGATCTGGCTGAAATTACTGGGGCGGGCTGGGGGGAATGGTCAGGGCAATCGCATTTGAAAATCAGAAAACTATTATGGAGGTCCAGGAGGAGATTATCTCCTCCTGGTGGGTGCAGGGCAAAGCCCTGCTGGTAATGT
>NZ_RXIU01000104.1 GCF_004217665.1 Candidatus Magnetaquicoccus inordinatus
AATGTAGACGCAGACTGGGTGATGTGCGGGATGTGGCTTACCGTTCTGCTCCTTCCTGCTGAAACTCTAAAGTCCAGGAATGAAACCAAAATCCAGAAATCCGCGGAATGGACAATCTGGTGATCGACGTGATTTGTCCTGGAGTCCTGCTCGCTGGATGCAATGGAGGTTGACTTGAGCAAGAGCGAATTGCCAAAACGGTCAGCGAAGAGTGTGGTGTCGATCGTCCGTTCATCGGCGGCCGAGTACCTTACCTTTGTCGCATCCGTCGGCCAGGGCGGGGTTGAAGCACTATACGCCGATGAAAACGTCTGGCTCACTCAGAAAATGCTGGGCCAGTTGTACGACGTTGATGTCAGGACCATTAACTACCACCTGAAAAAAATCTTTTCAGACAGCGAGTTGGATGCGGGTTCAGTTATCCGAAATTTTCGGATAACTGCCTCCGATGGCAAGATCTACAACACTCAGCACTACAACTTGGCGGCCATCATCGCCGTGGGCTACAAGGTCAACTCAGAACGCGCGGTGCAGTTTCGCAAGTGGGCCACCGGCATCATCGAGTCGTTTACCATCAAAGGCTTTGCGATGGACGACGAGCGTTTGAAGAACAACGGCTCTGTGCTCACCAAGCAGTACTTTGAGGAGCAACTGCAACGCATCCGCGAGATTCGGCTCTCGGAGCGCAAATTTTACCAGAAAATCACAGATATATACGCTACGGCAATTGACTACGACGTCACGGCCCAAGCCACCAGGCGGTTCTTTGCCACGGTGCAGAACAAGTTGCATTGGGCCATTCATGGGCAGACGGCGGCTGAGGTAATCCACCTCCGTGCCGATGCCGACAAGGATCATATGGGCCTGACCTCTTGGAAGGATGCGCCCAGGGGGAAAATTCAGAAATTCGATGTGGTTATCGCCAAGAACTACCTGACCGAGAACGAGATGGCCCAACTGCAGCGGCTGGTGTCAGCCTATCTGGATTTGGCAGAAGACATGGCACTTCGCCAGATTCCGATGACAATGCAGGATTGGGAGTCACGCCTGAACCGGTTCATCGAAGCGACAGACCGGGAAGTTTTGCAGGACGCAGGCAAAGTAACGGTCGAAATCGCCAAGGCGCACGCCGAGAGTGAGTTCGAAAAATACCGCATCGTGCAAGACCGGTTGTTTGAGAGCGACTTTGACCGGTTGTTGAAACAGATCGAGTCTGACAACAAGCAAGGTGATGACGATGCATAACTCCAACAGGCAAACCAGACATGCCTGCGGCGATAAAATCATCCTTCCATTGGCCAATGGTCTTGGTGCTGACACCATAACGGCGAGCCAGAATAGATGCCGGTTCCTCTCGCCGCAACAAGGCCAATACGATCTCTGTGCGCTGTTCTGGGGTCAAGTTGGATGGTCTACCCATGTTCGGTCCTCTTGTTCTTGTCGGTTGCTTGGGTCATTATCCGAAACTGACCGTTGCCAGGCAACCGGGGGCAAGACAAAGAGGATGTCGTAGCAGCAAATGCAATGCTATCCATAACACAGCAAAACGGGAGTTTGCATTATAATTTACATTAACATGAATAACTTTTTATCGATTTCTTCTGCAAATGCTATTCCTAATATCATTAACAATATGGAGAAGAGACTATTTTGAGAAGACGTTTGATGTCAGGAACTGTCAACACCGTGTCAAAGGAGAGCGTCAAACGTGGCGAATCCTGTTCGTTTACGGAACAGCTACCCAATGGTGTATGTTCTGGCATTGCAATAGGCGTAGTCAATCCCACTGCTTCTGTCTTTGCAGCACCTGTTTGCTCCGTATATATTTCCAGCTCTTGTGCACGCACTATTGATCTCCTGTTACCATCTTGCGTCATGTCATTGCCGATCTCTACAAGCAACTCATACGCCAACAACCTGAACCGGGCCGCAGCGCGAGCAAACGGGCCAGCAGTATACAGAGCCCATTTTTCTGTTTACCCGCTTGCTGGAACCGGTTAACATAGCAGGCAGTGGTTACGTTTTGCGCAGACTAGCACCAGCACAGCGCCTCCTTGCACTGCCACAGGATCATCGCAATGGATCACCCCCCTGCTACAACTCTCTCTGCCGCCGCGGCCATGCAAGCCGCTCTCTCTGCCGAAGCTGCCGCCAGCCAAGCCATCACCGCTTGTCAACAACAGGCTGAACGGCTCCTTGATGAGGCACGCCGCCGCGCCAGTGAAATCAGCAGCCAATCGGCAGCCCGGATCAGTGAACTGCACAAGGAGTATAACAAACGCATCCGCAAACAGGAGGAGAGCGCCCAGGAACATGCCCGACGCCAACGCTCCTCACTCAGCGACCTGCCGGAAACCACCCTGAATGCCGCCGTCGAACCTCTGGCAGAGTGGCTGACCGGTGCCAGGGCAGATCTCCCCGATCCCAAAAACAGCGGCAGCTCGCCATGACTCCCGCTTTTGCCTATCTGCAAGCCCGCTTGCAAGCCCATCATGGACAACGTCTGGATGAACATGGCTGGCGTCGCCTGGAGATGGTCATGCCCTTCCGCCTCTTTCTCAAAAATGCCCGCGAAACCTCTTTGGCCCCCTGGCTGCAAACCATCAGCGAAAACGACGAACCCTCCCTGCTCGAACAACGCTTGCGCGAAACGCTCCACCATGAGCTCCAGGATCTCTGCCATTGGAGCCCGCCGCAATGGCAAGCAGCCATCCGCTGGACCAGCCATCTGTGGCTGTTGCCGGCCTGGCAACAGCGCTGGCGCGGCCAACCACTCCCTCCCGGAGTGACCCTGCCTGATGATCCTGCGATGAATGCCCTGCACTCCTCCTGGAAAAATGGCACCCCGCTGGAAGAGGGCTGGTTGTGGCACTGGCAAGGGCTCTGGCCCCAACGCAACAAGCAGGAGAGTCGCGCCCTGCACAATCTGCTGCGCCTGCTCCAGCAACATCGCCTGCTCTTTGCCGCTCTGCCCGATGCCCACGCTGCCCGTCAGGCACGCCTGCAACTGCAACAGCAACTGCGTGAACAGTTTCGCCGTGCCGCCGGTCAACCAGCAGCCATCTTTATCTATCTGGCTCTGGCCGCTCTCGATTGGGAGCGTCTGCGCGGCAATCTGTTATTGCGCGCTCTCTTCCATGCCAGCGCTCCGGAGCCACACTGATGTTTCGCCCCCATGCCGCACATTGGTTTCACCTTCTGGTCATTCGCGAAGAGCTGCCGCAAACCCTGGCGCTCCTGGCCAGTCAACAAGGTATCGAACTGGAAATTCGCACAGAAGAGAGCCACAAGCTGCTCTCGGAGGAGATAGCCGACTATCTCAACCATTTTCAACAGCTCTCCCGGCAGTTTCATGCGCACTGGCCGGAAGCCCGTCATGAAGCGCTGCCACGCTTCTATGCACACAAACAAAATCATGACAATCCACAAGATGTGCTGGCCAAAGCCCTGGAGGCTTTGGAGCAGTGGCGTCTGGAGGCCGAACCGCTGATCCAACGCCTCGATGAAGAGCGCGCCCGCCTGGCCGATCTGACTCTGTATGAAGAGCTGGCGCGTCAACTGCTGACCCATCCGCAAGCGGCTCTGCTCGACCTGGCTGCCCTGCGCGAAAAAAAGGGCAACTGGTTACAAGTCGCCCTCTTTTTTCTGCCGGAACCACTGCCTGCCACCACCATTCCTTCACTGCTCCTCTGCCCCATCAGCGGCGAAAACAGCCATTTTTTGCTCGCCTCGGGTACTGCCGAGGATATGCTCACCTTAAGCGAACAGGTGGCCAGCGCCAAAGGACGTGCTCTCTCCCTGCCCTATTGGCCTGCCGGGCGCAGTGCACAGATCCTGCCGGAACTGAAAGAGCGACTCGATGCCAGCAGACAAAAAATGCAGCGCCTGCAACAGGCTCTGCATATCATCCATCGCCGTTATGACATTCCCGAACATCTGCAGGCAGTTGCCCGCCTGCAATGGTTTTTTTCGGCCATCGAACGGGTGCAGTCGGGCCCCTGGCTGGTCCGTCTCTCCGGTTGGACCGATCAAAACGACAGCAACCTGATCAATCATCTCTTCCATCAGGCCGGTCTGCATGCCCTGCTGGATCTATCCGAACCACCCGCCAATGTGCAGCCGCCAACCATTCTGGTCAATCCCTGGTGGGCCAAACCTTTTGAGCTCTTTGCCCGTCTCTTGGGCATGCCGGGTCAACATGAGGTCGATCCCTCGCCCCTGCTGGCACTGATTGCTCCTCTGCTCTTTGGCTATATGTTTGCTGATGTCGGCCAGGGCATCCTGCTGACTGTCATCGGCCTGCTGTTGCGCAAACCACTCGCCATTTCCTGGCTATTGATCTCCGGCGGTCTTTCCGCCACCTTTTTTGGCCTGCTGTTTGGCAGTCTGTTTTGCCGGGAGGATCTGTTGCCTGCCATCTGGCTGCACCCTACCCAACATCCTCTGCCGGTTTTGGCTGCTCCCCTGTTTTTGGGTGTTCTGCTGATTTTGACCGGTTTGATCCTCGACGGTGTCAGCCACTATTGGCGTGGGCATCTGGAACAATGGTGGTTGCGGCAGTCCAGCATTCTGCTGCTCTATTTGGGTGCCATGATCGGCCTGCTGCATCCGGTCGGCTGGATTTTGGCCGCCGCTGCTCTGGCCTGGTTTCTGCTCGGCAACCGTTTGGCTGGTGATTCGTGGCTCACCCTGCTTGGCCATCTGGCACATCTGCTGGAAAGCAGTCTGCAGTTGGCGGTCAACAGCCTCTCTTTCGCCCGGGTCGGCGCCTTCGCTCTGGCCCATGCCGGTCTCTCGCAAGCGGTGGTCACCATGGCCGATCTTACCGGTCATCCTCTGGGCGCCTTTCTGGTCCTGCTGCTCGGCAACCTGCTGATTATGCTCCTGGAAGGTTTGGTGGTTTCGGTACAAACCACCCGTCTGATTCTCTTTGAATTTTTTGTCCGCTTCCTGCGTGGTGAGGGTCGCCCCTTCCGGCCCCTGACCCCGCCTCCCGGTTGGCTTTTTCAAGGATAGCGGCTTATGATAGCTGATTGTCTCTCCCCCATCTGTCATCCCTGTAAAACCCAAGGAGTGGAATATGTCGCCACGCAGCAAAATTGCCCTTGCCTTAACCCTCTTTACCGGTCTGCTGGCCACGGCCCTGTTGCTGTTGGGTGGTCCGGCTCTGGCCAGTGATCCCCAAGCAGGCGCGGCCGCCCGCGCCGTCGGCGACAGCAACGGCCTCGGCTATATCGCCGCAGCTTTAGCCACCGGACTCTCCTCGCTGGGTGCCGGCCTCGCCGTGGCCCATGTGGGAGCAGCCGCCATCGGGGCCATCACCGAAAAACCGGAACTGCTGGGACGCATGCTCATCCTGGTCGGTCTGGCCGAAGGAATCGCCATCTATGGCCTGATTGTCTCCATCCTGATTTTGAACCGGTTGGGGTGATGCCTGATCTTCTGTTCATCGGCGATAGCTTTAGCGCCTCCGCCTGGCGCCTGGCGGGTGTGCACACCTTGGTCGCGGAACCCGGCAGGGAGGCAGAACAGGTGTCACAACTCTGCACCCCCCCTGCGCAACTGGTTTTGCTCTCCGCCGCCATTGTCCACTCCTTGCCGGTGGCACTGCAACAGCGCCTCTTTACCCTGGTCTCGCCCATGGTCCTGGTGGTCCCCGACCTGCGCGAAGCATCAGCCATGCCCGACCTGGCGGAGATCGTGCGCAAACAATTGGGAGTCGGACAGTGATGCACGACGATCACAGTGAAGCCTTGCGCCTGCTGGTGCAACGGATCAAGCAACAGCAACAGCTCCAGTGCCAGCAGATTCTGGATGAAGCACGCAACCGGGCTGCCGAACTGTTGGCTGCCGCCACCGCCGAGGCGGAAAAACGGGAGGCTGCCGCTCTGGCCGCCGAACAACAGCGCCTTGCCGAAACAGAAGCGACGCTGCAAGCGCGCCAAGCCACCGAACAACGGCAACAACGTCTGCTGCAGACCCGTGCCCTCTTGGAGCGCGGTTGGCAACGACTGCTGGAAAATGTGCAGCGGCGTTGGGACAATCAGGCACAACGCGCACACTGGTTGACAATGCTGCTGCAAAAGGCCCAGCAAACCTTCCACCATGCGGATTGGCTCATCCTGCACCCCCAGGAGTGGAACCCGGAAGAGTGGCGCGCGCAACTGCCCAGCGCCCGCTTTCAGGTCGATACGGAACTGACTGCCGGTGTTAAAATCTGCTGCAAAGGTGTCTGGCTGGATGGCAGCCTGCAGGGCATGATCACCAGCCAACGGGAACTCTCCGGCCTGCTCTTGGCCCAATTGGCAATCGATGAGGAGACATCATGAGCACTGCCACCATCCATTGGATCAGCGGTCCGGTCTTGCGCGCCATCGCCAGCGACTCCTTTCATATTCATGAGGCGGTCCAGGTCGGCAATAAAGGGTTGCTGGGCGAGGTGGTTCGTCTGAAAGCTCTTGCTGACGGCAGACAAGAGATCACGGTCCAGCTTTTTGAAGATACCACTGGTCTGCGCCCTGGAGATCTGCTGCAGGGCCAGGGAGCGGCCCTTTCGGTGCGTCTGGGCCCCGGCCTGTTGGGACAGATTTTTGATGGTCTGTTGCGCCCCTTGAGCGGAGGGGAAGAGCGCAACTTTTTGGCACCAGGAATCTATCCTTTTCCCGATCAACACTTTCCCTTTTACCCGTTGGTGGCAAAGGGGGCCGTGCTCAAAGGGGGCGAACCCTTCGCCGCAGTGCGCCTTGCGGCGGCAGAGAGTACCGGCAACGATAATTTGACCCAACTCTGCCTGGTTCCCCCCCACCTGCAGGGTACGGTAATCGCCATTGCCGAAGCGGGTCGCTATTCCGACCGGGAGAGTGTGTGCACCCTGGAGGAGAGCAATGGCCAAACCCATACTCTGGCCATGAGCCACAACTGGCCGGTACGCACCCCCCGACCGGTGGCCGAGCGTTTAACCATCGGACCCCCACTCTTGACCGGACAGCGGATCCTGGATTGTCTCTTTCCGGTTGCACGCGGCGGCAAGGCCACCGTTCCGGGCGGCTTTGGTACCGGCAAAACCGTGTTGCTGGAGACCATCGCCAAATGGTGCAATGCCGATGTCATCATCTATTTGGGCTGTGGTGAACGGGGTAACGAAATGGCGGGTGTGCTCGATGAGTTTCCCCATTTGGAGGATCCGCGCACCGGTCGTCCGCTGATGGAGCGGATGGTGGTGATCGCCAACACCTCCAACATGCCGGTTGCCGCACGCGAAGCCAGTATCTATACCGGAGTGACTGTTGCCGAATATTTTCGTGACCAGGGGCTGCATGTCGCCTTGATGGCCGACTCCACCAGTCGCTGGGCGGAAGCGTTGCGCGAGGTTTCGGGACGGCTGGGTGAGTTGCCCGGCGAAGGGGGCTATCCGGCCTATCTCAGCACCCGTTTGGCCGATTTTTATGAACGTGCTGCCCGTGTGCAAACCCTCTCTGGCAAAGGGGGTTCGGTCACCTTGATCGGGGCGGTCTCGCCGCCCTCCAGCGATTTTTCTGAACCGGTGACCACCCACACCAAGCGCTATGTGCGCAACTTTTGGGCATTGGATCGCAAACGCGCCCATGCCCGCTTCTATCCGGCCATCGATCCGTTAACCTCCTATTCTGAGGATGCCACCCTGCTGGCCAGTTGGTGGCATGCCCGTGGCAACCCCAATTGGGCAGAGCAACGACGCCGCTTTTTGACCATTCTGGAAGAGCAGTCCCGTCTGGAACGGATGGCCATGATTTTGGGTAAGGATGCGCTGCCGCCCCAGCAGCAATTGGTTTTGCTGGCTGCCACCCTGATCAATGAAGGATTTTTACGGCAATCCGCCTTTGCCGCCAAAGATCGTTTTGCCTCTCCACAAAAACAAAATCGCATGATGACGATTTTGGACCGCTTTGTGGATTTGGCGCAACAGGCGATTGCCGACGGGATGAGCATCGAACAGATTCGCAACCTGCCCCTGCTGCGCCGTATCCAACGCATGGGCGAAGAGATCGGTGAAGAGGAGCTGGAGCTCTTCACGCAACTGGAAGAGGCCATGGAAAAAGCCCTCCATCAGGCACAGCCGCGCCTGCCGTGATAAGGTATTTTTCCCTACTGCTTATACAAGGATATATCGGCCATGATCACTGCCAACCTTTCCCTGACCGATGCCATCACGCGCATTGACGGACCGCTGCTTTTTGCCCATCGGCGTGTCGATGTGGGGCTGAATGAGGCAGTGGAGGTGATCGGCAGCGATGGTCATGCCCGTTTGGGCCGCATCGCTGCCCTGGATGACGAGTTGATGACCGTGGAAATTTTGGAATCCACCAGCGGCTTGAGTCTGACCGGCACACGCATTCGCTTTTTTGCTGAACCGATCTCCTTTTCGCTCGGCCCCGGCATTCTTGGTCGCATCTTTGACGGTGTGGGCCGGGTGATTGATGGTGGTCCCCCCATTGCCACCCATGCGCGCATGCCGGTCGATGGCGCGGTTCTCAACCCGATGCGCCGCAAAAAGCCGGAGGATTTTATCGAAACTGGCATTTCGACCATCGATGTGCTCAACAGCCTGGTACGCGGACAAAAGTTGCCCATCTTTTCAGGAGGCGGATTGCCCCATAACCGTCTGGCCATCGAAATCGCTCTGCATGCCCGCTTGCGCCAGAGCAAAGAGCATCAGGAGAGCGCCTCTCCCTTTGCCATCGTCTTTGCTGGTATTGGTGTTCCTTTTGAAACCGCTGAATTTTTCCGCCGCTCCCTGGAAGAGAGCGGTGCTTTGGGACGCACGGCTCTTTTTCTGAATCTGGCTTCCGACTCCAGTACCCAACGCCTGCTGGCGCCACGTTTTGCCTTGACTGCTGCCGAATATCTTGCCTTTGTGGAGGGGCGGCATGTATTGGTGATCATTACTGATTTTACCAACTATTGCGAGGCCCTGCGCGAAGTCTCAGCCAGCCACGGAGAGATTCCTGGACGCAAAGGCTATCCCGGCTATATGTATTCCGACCTGGCCACCCTCTATGAACGGGCTGGCAGTCTGCAAGGCAAGCCGGGCACCTTGACCCAACTGCCGATCTTGACCATGCCCTCTGATGACATCAGCCACCCGATTCCCGATCTGACCGGCTATATCACCGAAGGACAGATCACCCTGAATCGCTCCCTGGACCGCGACGGTATCTATCCACCGGTCGGCGTCTTGCCCAGCCTCTCCCGTTTGATGAAAGATGGGATCGGTCGTGGTTTTACCCATCCCGATCATCCTGCCCTGGCCAATCAACTCTATGCCTCCTATGCCCGCGCCATCCAGGTACGCCTGCTGGCCAATGTGGTCGGCAGCGATGGATTAACCCCCGATGACCGGCTCATGCTCACCTTTGGGCAACAATTTGAACGCCGCTTTATCCACCAAAACAAGGCACGCACTCTGGATGAAAGCATGGCCGAAGGGTGGTCTTTGTTGCGCCAGTTGCCCATCAATGAACTCTCCCGGCTCAATGATGAGCAAATTGCCACCTATATCCAGCCCGGAGCCGAATGATGGAAAGCACTCCCACACGCAGCGCTCTGCTCCAGGCCCGCGATGAACGGCAGGTCATGGGAGAGGGTTTTCGCTTTCTCGATGAGAAGCGACTGCTTCTTGCTGCGGAGATGGCCAGGCAGTTTGAACGTTACCAGCAAGAGCGTGAGCTCTGGCTGCAGCAACACCAGGAGGCGCTCAACGCCCTGCAACAGGGAATCGCCCGTCACGGCCTGCATGGATTGCAACTGCTGCCCACACCGGCGGCGCCAGGGGCGCTGCAGAGCGAACAACGGCGTTTTTTTGGGGTAATCCTCCAGGAGATTTTGCAGAGTGCTCCGCCCACGACTGCGGCTACACACTCTCTCCCCTCCCCGGAGGCCCGCTTCTGTCAACAGAGTCTGCAGCAACTGTTGGCCACCTCAACCCTGCTTGCTGCCCGCTCCGGCAATCTGCATCGTCTGCTGGCCGAATATAAACGCACCGAGCGGCGTGCCCGCGCTCTGGAAGATCTTCTGCTCCCTGAATTGGATGAGTTGATCCATGAAATGGAGCTCAGCCTCGAAGAGCTGGAGCAGGAGGAGGCGGTGCGGGTGCGTTTGGGTCGTTCGGCATAAAAGAAGAGCAACATTCTTGACACCACCATCCCGCACCAACCGCGACGCAACGACAGCGACACACGCAGCCAACCATCCCCTGCGCCTCTCCCCCCGGCATGACAGCACGGAACATAACCATTCACCACCCAAAACTATTGCGGGTCCAGGGAGGGCACCTCCCTGGCCGGGTCCAGGGATGGAATCCTTGGATTTTGCTTGTAATCTTTTGCCTTTGGCGCGCTTTTCAAACTAAGCCGACGCGCTTTTTGCGTCGGCTTAAGCGCCTAATGGAAGCAAGCTGTGCGGATTGGCGCGCATTTTTGCGCCAATTTGTACAGCATCCCCATGGGGGGGGGAGTTGGCGAGCCAGCACGAACCTGAAAAGTTACCACGGCACAAACAAAATCTTTTACCCCTCGCGGCACACCCTGTGCTCACCCGGCGCCCTTGCACTTCGCATAAGTCGTTTATCGAACAATAGAACGATAAACAGTAGCATCCCGATAACATCGCAAAAATTTGTTTGCTTATAAAACTTGCGAAATATTTTTCCACCCCGGGCAATATCTTTCTGGCCGCTCTGCTGCGCGCAAAAAATTGCATTGCAACATTCTCACGCCGAGTTTGACGTTGCTTGACATGCCGCAAAAGAAAGGCGTACAGTCCGCCTTGCCGGCATTTTTGCCGTAGCAAGAGAGTGTGATCTCGGCGCACCACACTGCTGCGCAGAGCAGCATTTTTTGCTTTTTTTGCCTGCCATCAAGCTGCAAAAAAAAGCGACGGGATCATCGTTACTCATTGAATAATATCAGGATTAGCTTATGGAAAACGATACCATCCACATTGGCTTGCGTCTGCTGGTCTCCTTGGCCATCGGTTTTGTCATCGGCATTGAGCGCACTATCGCCAAACGCGGTTCCGAACATCGGGTCGGGGCACGCGACTTTATGTTGGTCTCCATCTTCTCCTTTGCCGCCAGCTTGATGACCGATAAGCCCTATGTCTGGGCCCTGGCCTTTGGCATTGTGCTGCTCTATTCTCTCATGATCAGCGTGTTTGAAAATATGAAGGAGGTCTCCGGCCTTACAACTGTTATCACACTGCCAATCACCTTCATCTTGGCCTCCTTGATCAACTTTGGCGTCAATTTTTGGTTTATCGCCACCCTGCTCTTTGTGGTGATCCTGGTGCTGGGCATGAAAGAGCAACTCCATGCCTTTAGCGATGATTTTCAACTCTTTGAAATTCTCGACCTGGCCATCCTGATTGCCATCACCATCACCATCACCCCGTTGGTGCCAAGCAATCTGTTTCTGCCGGTACCGCTGTTCAACTATAACGGCGGAGCCTGGAGCGTTACCTTTCAAAACATCAGCGTCGCCACCTTCTGGAAAGTGGTGGTGATGGTGAGCATCATGAGCTTTGGTGCACATTTTATCACCAAATATATCAAAGGCCGTAATGCGCTGCTCTTGGCAACCTTTTTTGGTGGCCTGGTCTCATCACTGGCAACCATCATCCTGCTGTTGAGCAAAGATCCTGAAGGGGGCAAAGAGGAGTTGGCGCCACGGGAGATTTTTCTCGGTTTTGTCGCTGCCAATACCGGCTCCATCACCAAGGATATAGCGGTCTTTTTTCTGGTGATCGGAGCGGCAGCTTTTGAAAAATATCTGTTTCCCATGGTCTCCACCCTGCTGCTCTTTGTCGGCTTCACCACCTACTCTTTTGCCCGCGCCCAACCAGGGGAGATCAAAATTACCAAACGTCCTCTGCCACTGAGCTTTGTGGTCAAATTTTCCTTTGTCTTTGCCTGCGTGATGGTCTTCATGGCCATGGTGACCCACTATCTTGGGAGTGGTGCCACGGTATTGGCCGCCTTCTTCTCCGGGGTGATCAGCTCTGCCGCCGCTCTGGCCGCCGTGGGTAACTCTTTGGCCAGTGGCAGCATCTCGGTCAATGTGGCAGGCTGGAGCACTATCGCCGCCCTGCTCGGCTCGCTGACTGCCAAATATCTGGTCATCGCCAAAATGATCGGTTGGCAAAAAAGCAGCCGTTTTGCCATGCCCATCGCTGCCTTGGCCGGTGTGGGACTAACCACCATGTGGATGTCACTCTCCATGGCCAGCAAATAGCCGCACCGCACCCCATTTCTTTTTGCAAGCTTGTGCAATAAACAGGGCAATCGCATTTGCCAATTTTCTCACTGTTGCCACAAGCGAAACTGTGCATGTCGGGCGTCCGCCCTCCCAAAGAGTGCCCCTTTGGGGCACAAATCTGTGCGGCATGCGCGAATGCTACGCATTCGCTTTTGTGAAACGCCGCACATTACCAGCAGGGCTTTGCCCTGCACCCACCAGGAGGAGATAATCTCCTCCTGGACCT
>NZ_RXIU01000105.1 GCF_004217665.1 Candidatus Magnetaquicoccus inordinatus
TCCGCTCGATCATAATCTTGGCGGATGGTTTGCAAAAACAACGCATAGTTGCCCAAATTATTGGCATGATTCGCATCGGCGGATAACGCTCGCTCATACAACTCCTCCGCTCGGGCATAATCTTGGCGGATATTATCCAATAAATTAGCATAGTTGCCCAGATTAGTGGCATGATTCGCATCAACGGATAACGCTCGTTCATACAACTCCTCCGCTCGATCATAATCTTGGCGGATGGTTTGCAAAAACAACGCATAGTTGCCCAAATTATTGGCATGATTCGCATAAACGGATAACGCTCGCTCATACAACTCCTCCGCTCGGGCATAATCTTGGCGGATATTATTCAAAAAATTAGCATAGTTGCCCAATATATCCGCATCGTTCGGCGCCAACGCATAAGATTGAGCAAACCATTCTGCTCGTCTATCCGGTGAAATTGATATTGCCTCACCTGTAACATATGACAAAATAAGCGGATTATCCCAATGAGCATCAATAATATCTGCAATCTGTTCGTTTGTTAATACTTCTTTGCCCTTTTGACGCAATAAAAACTTGCCCAGCAGATGGGCATAACCCGGCTTTATGCCTCGTAAATGCTCCTGCTCTTGCTGCAATTCTTGGTACAGCGCATCGACCTGAGCGCTCTTAAAATGCACAAAACTAAGCACAAAAAAAAGTTTATCGCGTGAGGAAGTTAAGACACTCCTCTCCAACAACGACCAAAAGATTTCCGGGGAACACAAATCAGCCAATTGTGCTTTTAGCTTCGGCCCCTGCGCCCACCAGCCATGAAAGGCGGCCTCCACATAATCCTCTGCGTCGGGATCCTGCTCCTCGTGCAACAAGGTGAGATAATAGTCCAATAGCCGTTGATGTCCCTGCAAAGTCTGTTGGGCATGCTCGGCAGGCGCAGCAGAATTTCGCCAATATTTTTCCGCAATCTCCCGCATCCGATCATGAAAATAGTAGGGCTGCCCCACCCCACCATGCAACAAAAGGGTGTGATGATGCAGATCCCGCAACTGCCTTTTGACCAGCACAGAGCTGCTCTCTGCCCATAAAGCGGCCACAACCTCGAATGTGAATGGCCGACGCAACAGTGTCAACAACAACCAACGCTGCAACAATTGCGGCTGCGTGGCCGCCAGTTGCTGCACCGACAACAGCAAAACCTCATCCCCCTCCTGCAGCCAAGGCACCGAACCAGCCAATTGCACAACCTCAGCCAACATCTCTTCTACAGTAATATCAGAATAATTGCGGAGATATTGCCCAGCCTTGTACAGAAACAATGGCAAATGACCGCAACGCATGGCCAATTGCTTCCATATCTGCCCTGGCGCTGCCGCAGCCTCTCGCCTGGCACTCTTCTGCAACAGCGCAACCGCTCGTGGGTTATCAAAAAGCTGCAATGGCAAGGCATCAACCCGTTCCATGGTCGGAAAAGGCGGACGAGCGGTCAACAGATAACTGCTTTTTACCCCATCCAGCAACAACTCCCGCACCTGCTCTGGATCCTTGATATTGTCCAAAATCAACAGCAACGGATGCTCCGCCAACAGCCGACGATATGCCCGCTCCTCTTCCTCATCGGCATGCTGCAGGGTGACACCCATCTCACGCAACAATTGCCTCCGTGCCTCTTTCGGCACCAACGGTGTAGCAGAGACACCCCGTAAATCAATCATTAATGCGCCAAAAGGAAACTGCTCTTGATATTTTTCCTGCACCTGTGCAGCCACCGCCTTGGCCAGCTCGGTTTTACCTACCCCTCCCATCCCGGTTACCAGCAGGCGCTGCAACCCTGTCGTCAACACGGCAAGCGCCTGCTGCACTTCCGTATCACGTCCCAAAAAATAGAGCGTCGGTTGCATCACCCGTCCGGGGTGGAGATTGGCAAAAGGGTCGTGACGCAATCCTTGACCAAAATTGAAGGTCGGATGATCTATTTTCATATCGCCAGAATTGGCAACCCCCTGCAGCACTCCTACCGAGTTTTCAGCCATCATTCCGCCCCCAGAACAGAGTTATTTTTTCTCGACAGCAGCAAAGTTAAATACAGGTTTTTCCATGTGCATGCTTCCGGTATTGAGTACACCCTGTAGCGTGTCAACATGCACCCCGCCACTCTTCTGCTCTCTCTGCAACTCCTGTAACAACATCTGCAACTCCTGCAACCACTCCCTGTCCGCCTCGCTCAAAGCAGAAGCGGCAGGTAAAACAGCCTGCGGCGTCTCTGCCCCCTGCAACTCTACCTCACTCCGACGTTGCAACAAATGCTGACGCAGCAACTGCAACCCCTTTTCTGGCACGTTTCTGCCCATATCCTGAAATATCGATTGCGAACGGTCATACATGGCATTGCGAAATGGCTCCCAAATCGGGGACAAAAACTCAACTGTATTTTTCAGCAACTCTAACTCATCCATTGGGGGCAACTCCTGGTAATGTCATCGCCAACTGTATAATTATGGATATAATTATTGACCATTGTCAACATCAAAACGCTTGCCACACTCCGCAGCATTCCCTGCCGCGCCCCATGAACCGCAAAGAGTGAATCGGGCATCCGCCCTCCCAAAACGTGCCCCTGTGAAGCACAGATTGGTGCGATGTGCGCGAAGGCTTAAGCATTCGCTTTGGTAAACGCCGTACAGATGCAGGGATTTTTCCCTGCATCCATCAGGAGGAGATTATCTCCTCCTGGCAGGTGCAGGACAGTTTGATTTGTCTTCACTACCGCAACAATACCGACAACAAGGGCGCATAATCATCCTCCCACACCCGAAAACCCTCCGGTAACACCATCTCCTTGCCCACGGCCAAACGCTCATCCCGCCATATCTGATCATGGCGCGCCAACACCACCCACTTGGAACGCGCCCGCAACAAGCCCGCATCCCCAGGATCCTCAAATAAACGCGCCTGCACCCCCAACCGCTCCGCCGCCCCTGCCACTACCCAACTCAACTCCACATAACGATTGGAAAGATGAATTGCCAACACCCCATCCTCCCGCAAATGACGAAAATATAACTGCAACGCCTGCAAACTCAATAGATGAACCGGAATGGCATCCCCGGTAAAGGCATCCACCACCAGGAGATCAAATTGATTATCCGCCTCCCGCTCCAACTGTAACCGGGCATCCCCAACAACCACATCCTGGCGCGCCGGCAAACGCGCAAGATGAAAAAACCAGCGCTCTGCCACCTGCAACACCTGTGGATCCAATTCGTAGAAACGAAAATAATCTGCACTGCGCCCATAAGCTGCCAAAGAGGCCACCCCCAACCCAACCAACCCTACCCGCAATCCTCCCTGCTCCCCCTTGACCGCCAACACCCTCCCTACCCCACTCTGCGTACCATAATAGGTGGTCGCGATATCTCGCTTCTCTTCCGCCAAAAATTGCCCACCATGAATAATCCGCCCATGCAGCAATTTGCGAAATCCAAGCTGAGGGTCTTCATAAACCTTCAAAATTCCATAAAAATTGCGCACTGCAAACAGCAAACCCCTCTGCAAAACCACATATTCTGCAACAGTTTGCCAGGCCGCCACTATAAACAGCAATAACACTCCATATAAAAATATTTTACCCATACGCACAGAAGAAAAGTGCAAATTGGGCCACATTGCATACAAAGAGACCAACCCACACAGCAAGAGGGATACAGGATATTCGCAAGCATCCACACACAACAGAGGCGCCACAAAAGTGGCAGCCACCCCACCCAAAGCACCTCCCAAGGCAATCACAAGATAATATTGTGTCAAATGCTCACTACCAGGACGCAGCAATGCCAACTCGCTATGACACACCAAAAACAGTATCGCCACAGCAAGAAGCAGGACAGCGAGAGTCAGAGACAGAGAGAAAGAGTCGGAAGGTGTCAACGGCAGCAGCAGCAAAATCGCCATAGCCAGCAGCAACAACGGCATAAACAGAGCGCGCCGATACCAATCTCCCTGCGCAAAGGCAAGAACAAAGGAGAAGAGATAGAGAGCCAGCGGCAACAACCATAACAGAGGAATGGGTGCCATATCGCTGGTCAAAAGGCGGGTAAACGCAATCAGCAATAGCGACGGAGCCAACGATAACAGCAGACACAACAGCATGCTGCGCCAGGGAACGACACTCTGAGAGCGCACCTGATGTACAAAAGAGCGTTGTTGCCCATTGTGCCAAGCCAACACAGCACACAGCAGAGCATAGAGAACAAACAATAAAGACCAGAGCAAACGCTGTTGTTGCAAGGCAGACCAGGGTTCGATCAAAAAGGGATAGGCAAGCAATGCCAGTAGTGAACCAGCGTTGGAGAGCGCAAACAGACGATAGACTTGCGTGGACTGCCGCTGTTGGGCAACCCAGGCTTGCAGCAAAGGGGAGCTGGCCGCCAACACAAGATAGGGCAAGCCAATACTGACACTTAACAAGGCGAGAATATAGGGTAAAGGCTCTTCCGTACCCGTTGGTTTCCAGGAGCTGGAAAAGTCAACAGGCAGAGTGGCAAGAGCGAGGGCGAGCAGGATAAAATGCAGCAAGGATTGTATTTTTGGCGAGAGCCAGCGCCTGCTGGCATGGGCATAGAGATAGCCCCCAAGCAACAGGGTTTGAAAAAAGAGCAGACAACTGCTCCAGACAGAGCTGGAACCGCCAAACCAAGGCAAAATAATTTTGCCACTCATCGGTTGCAGCAGAAAGAGCAGAAAGGCGCCAAGCAGGATGGTCGTGCCATAGAGAGAGGCAAGCAGCCGAGCGCTCAACATCTGCAGCAAACTCCCAAAAAGTGGGTATAACCACAATATAAAGAAACTGTGATGATAGGGAGAATGGTGACCAATGACCACCAGAGCCTTAGAAAACAGCACAGTGGAGTTAAGAGCGGCAACAGCGAGTTCCAGTGTAATAGTATAATGATGAAACCACGAAGATCTATACAACACTATAACACACAAACAATAATTTAACTAAGTAATTTGTTGTATTAGATATTTTTGTCAAAAAACTGTAAAGCGCTGCTTTAACCATTAGCCATGCGCATAAACCAAGACCCTCGCCTCAAACATACTGAAAAAAGGAAAAGGTCATGGATACAAGGACGGGCGGACGAAGAGCATATGTTACACTCGGAAAAAAATGAATCGAGACAGGCAAGAAAAAGTCACACCAGATACGCATTACACTGTTGTATAGTGCACATACTAACGCAATTCAAATGATTGCATATCCTGCTTATTCCACTCTTCAATAATTTTATTCTTTTCGTCAACCAAAAGCCGATAAGCCTTCTCTTTCTCCTGCTGTTCGATCATCTCATTCCATATCTTGGTAATCGATCTTGAAACCTGCTCTGTCGTTCGACTGTCCCACTCAGGAAGGTCAGGCTTATGCAATGACATCGTTCGTCTCCTTATCCACTGCGTCACGAGCATGATATGCTATTTTAGATCTTTCCAAATAGCGAGGGTTCAATTCAGGATTAAAAAAATGTTTACGTTTCAACCACAGCAGCCCTTCAGTTTTGGTAATTGCTACCACATCAATCGGCCCCCCAACCGATTCACTCGCTGAGGTCATACGCTCACGCAACGACTCCAGGATTAATAGCGATTCAGCCATATTACCCATCTCTTGCACACTTAAATGACTGAGAATCTGTCGTAAAGGATAAAGATTAGCTTCTAAACTTTGTTCTTTCCAAGTCTTCATAAATTTTTCTATACGGTTATCTATTATTGATGCAGATATATCTTCAGGTATTGCATAGCCAGCACTCCCCAAATCTAAAAAAACTGCTTTAAATGCCTTTCGACTTTCTGCTAAAATAATATCACGCAATTTATTATCAAAACCATCTGTAAACCTATCAATCATTGAAGTCATTGCAAATGGAACAATGCAAGAACTGTTACTATGTGAAATACTGTTGCGACCACTAATCTTCCACAATAATTTCTTCCCAATATGGCCATAAATACAAACCTGTATATAACCAGGAAAAATATCTTTTGATCCATATCCAGTCAATAACATACCAGTATAACCAAGAAAAGGAAGACGACTTAAAAAAATTTTTTTAGCGACATCTATCAGTTGAGGCCAATTAATAATATTATAAATATCAATTTTAACAAATTTTTCACGCACCTCCTCTTCAAGAGCAAACGACAACCCTGTAAAACAATCATTAAAACGACTAAATAAGTCATTGTCAATTTCAATTATTTTATTGCAATATTCAATGCCTTTTGCCATCAACTCCTTTCTCTTATCCTCAGAAATTTCCAGGTTAGAAATATCTTTAAATTCATTTTTTATTATTTCCAGTATTCTACTTACAATATAAGAAAAACGAGATTTCAGCACAGCATTTCGCACATCAATTGGAAATAGACATTCATTATCTTGAACAAAATCAATTATTTTCTCAACATAGTTATCCAATTTCGCAAGTGGAGGCTGAGAAGACAACTCCTCTCGAAAAAGTTTTAACACAAGCTTCCAAGGAACACGATCAATTTCTGCGGAAGAAAAAATAGTTGCAGCAATATTACCGTGGATAGAAATATCAAAAATTTTATTCGCATGCTTGGAATATCTTGCATGCGGTTCATACATCAATGTCACAGCACTATCAGCCGCAATAACGACAGCGTGTTTATTCATCAACAAAACTTCGCTGGTCATTGTTTATACCCTCAATAAATTATTATCGTTCAAACAAAAAACCATTATTATAAATATTTCTTGCAAACATCCAGACAAAAAATTGGCGGATGGGGAGGGATTTGAACCCCCGGTGCCTTTCGACACGACGATTTTCAAGACCGTTGCCATAAGCCGCTCGGCCACCCATCCGTTTTGAACTGCGCGATTCTACTCCTGTGGGCGCAAAATTTCTACCCCGCCCATGTAGGGACGCAAGGCATCCGGTATCACCACCGATCCATCCGCCTGCTGAAAATTTTCCAACAACGCTACCAAAGTACGTCCTACCGCTATACCAGAACCATTCAAGGTATGCAACAACTCTACCTTGCGCCCCTCCTTGCGCCGAAGACGGGCCTGCATCCGTCGCGCCTGAAAATCTCCGGTGTTGGAACAGGAGGAGATCTCCCGATAACATCCCTGTCCTGGCAACCATACCTCCAGATCATAGGTCTTGCACGAGGCAAAGCCTAAATCCCCTGTGCATAAAGCTACCCGACGATATGGCAACTCCAAACGCTGCAAAACCTGCTCCGCATCCCGTGTCAACTGCTCCAAGGCCGCCCCACTCTCCTCCGGACGGGTGATCCATACCAACTCCACTTTATCAAATTGATGCTGGCGAATCAAACCCCGTGTATCACGCCCAGCCGCCCCCGCTTCCCGCCGAAAACAGGAGGTCCAGGCCACAAACTTTAACGGTAACCGCTCCTCCTCAATAATCTCGCCACGCACCAAATTGGTCACCGGCACCTCCGCCGTCGGGATCAAAAACAGTGCATCATCCCGCGCCGCAAACAACTCCTCTTCAAATTTGGGCAACTGACCGGTGCCAAACAAACTCTCCCGATTGACCAAAAAAGGCGGCATTATCTCCGTATAACCATGCTCACCACTATGCAAATCCAACATGAACTGAATCAATGCCCGATTCAAACGCGCTCCCGCGCCACGCAAAACCGTAAACCGCGCCCCAGCAACCAAAATCCCAGCATCAAAATCCAATATACCCAAACGTTGGCCAATCTCCCAATGTGGCAACTCCTCAAAGGCTTTGCGCGCCGGCTGCTGCTCATCAGGCCAACGACAAATCTCCAGATTATCCTGCTCATCACGGCCAAGAGGAACTGTCTCATCTGGCAAATTGGGCAGCTCCGCCAAAACCGCCAACAACTCACTCTCCATGGTGGCCAACTGCTGCTGCAACTCCTGCAACTGCGGCCCACATTGCACCATCTCGGCCATCAATGCAGAGACATCCTGCCCCTTGCCCTTTAACTGGCCAATCTGTCGGGAAATGGCATTGCGCCGCGCCTGCAGATTTTCCGTCTCCGTCTGCAACGCCCGCTTGGCAGCTTCCAGTTGATAGACCTTCTGCAAATTATAAGCACGTCCCCGACTGGCCAGACGCTCCTCAACCCATTGCGGATTGTCACGAATCTTTTTGAGATCCAACACCTTGCCTACTCCTCCTCCACTCCTGCTGCCTCGCCGGAATCCTCCAACTCCGTGACGCCACTCTCCTGCCGAGACTCTCCCTCATCGACATCAGCAATCAAACGCGCAAGCGAAACCAAACGCTCGCCACTGCCCACATTCAATACCTTCACCCCTTGCGCATTGCGCCCGGTTACCCGAATCGAATCCACATCGGTGCGCAAAACTGTACCCTGATCCGAAATCAACATGACCTGATCGCCAGGCCATACCGTCAAGGCATCCACTACCGGTCCATTGCGTTCACTGGTGATGATACCAATCACCCCCTGCGTCCCCCGCCCTTTGGTGGGAAACAGCTCTTCACCAGTCCGCTTGCCAAAACCACGCTCGGTTACCACCAACAATTGACAGCCCGAACCAGGCAACAACACATTCAGCGAAATCACTCGATCTTCGCCTCGCAAACGCATGCCTCGCACCCCACGTGCCACCCGACCCATGCGTCGCACCTGATTGGTGCGAAAACGTACCGCTTTGCCACTGCGCGAAAACAGCATCACCCGCCCAGGGCGTCCCGGCAAACTGCTGCCCTCATCCCCCTCCGCAGACTCCTCCTCCACCAACTCCTCTTCCAACACCGGAAGCTCTATCTCGCTCTCGCCCTCGCCCTCCTCGCCAGCAGCCATACTGGCCGCAATCTCCTCCGGCTTGGGCATATCTTCTGGCAAAATCGGCAGCAAGGCCACCCCGATCAAATCATCTCCCTCGCGCAGATCCACCGCCCGCAAGCCGCTCAAACGAATATTGGCATAGGCCGCCAACAAACTTTTTTTGATCAACCCCTGACTGGTGGCAAACAACAGCTCCCACTGTCCCCACTCGGGAACCGGAATCGGCGCCGGGAGAATCTGCCGCACCATCTCCCCCTTCTCCAACGCCAAAATATTGCCCACATGTCGGCCTCGCGCCGCCCGACTGCCCAAAGGAATATCATAGACCTTCAGCTTGAAAACACGCCCCTGATTGGTAAAACAGAGAATCGTATCATGGGTTGAAGCCACAAACAGTTGCGAAATAAAATCCTCATCCCGCACATCTGTGGCACTCTTACCCCGTCCACCTCGGCGCTGGGTACGATATTCCACACTCGGCTGCCGTTTGATATAACCGGCATGACTGACCGTAACCACCATCTCCTCTTCGGCAATCAAATCAGCCAGGGAAAAATCACCCACATCATCGATAATTTCACTGCGCCGTGCATCGGCAAACAAGGCGCGAATCTGTAGCAACTCCCCCTTGATCACCCCCATCAAAACCGCATCCGATGACAATATGGCTTGCAAACGGGCAATCTCAACCAAAATGGTCGCAAACTCCTCGTGAATCTTCTCCTGCTCCAGACCGGTCAAACGATGCAAACGCAAATCCAAAATGGCCTGCGCCTGCTCTTCACTCAGCCGATAGCCACCCTCGACAAATTGGCGAGAGATCACTTCACCCTCTTGGGTTTTTGCCAACAGAGCCTCTACTCCGCCCCGTTGCCAAATCTCCGCCAACATCGCCGCTTTGGCCTCCGCCGGTGAGGCAGCTTGACGAATCACCTCAATAATCCGATCAATATTGGCCAGAGCTACCGACAACCCTTCCAAAATATGGCTGCGCTCTTCCGCCTTGTTCAACTCAAAACGGGTGCGCCGCGTCACCACCTCGCGGCGATGGTTGATAAACTCCTCCAAAATCCGCTTCAGATCGAGCAGCATGGGCCGCCCCTGCACCAAAGCCAGGGCGTTGACCCCAAAGGTCGATTGCATAGCCGTATGTTTGTATAACTGGTTGAGCAGAATATCGGCCTGCATATCCCGCTTCAACTCGATCACCACCCGCATCCCCTCCCGATCTGACTCATCACGCAGATCAGAGATACCAGTCACCTTTTTTTCCCGTACCAACTCAGCAATTCGCTCCACCAGACGCGCCTTGTTGACCTGGAAGGGCAACTCCTTGATGATGATGGCTTCGCGATTTTCACGCAGTTGTTCGACTTCGGTTTTGGCACGAATCACAATGGTGCCGCGCCCGGTCAGATAGGCGCTGCGAATACCGGCACGCCCACAAATAGTCCCACCCGTAGGAAAATCTGGACCAGGCACCCAGCGCAACAGATCCAGCACCTGCAAATCGGGCTGCTCGATCAAGGCTATAGTGGCATCGATCACCTCCCCCAGATTGTGCGGAGGAATATTGGTGGCCATACCCACAGCAATTCCCGAAGAGCCGTTGACCAGCAGATTGGGAAATTTACCCGGTAATATTTTTGGCTCTTCCAACGAGCCATCATAGTTGGGACCAAAGTTGACCGTCTCTTTATCAATATCGGCCAACAGCTCACTGGCCAGTCGGGTCATGCGCACTTCGGTATAACGCATCGCCGCCGCCGAATCGCCATCCACCGAACCAAAGTTGCCCTGGCCGTCAATCAGCAGATAGCGCATCGAAAAGGGCTGGGCCATGCGCACAATAGTGTCATAAACCGCTACATCGCCGTGCGGATGAAATTTACCGATCACATCACCGACCACGCGCGCCGATTTTTTATAGGCACGATTCCAATCGTTGCCCAACTCGTGCATGGCAAATAATACCCGACGATGCACCGGTTTCAGACCATCCCGCACATCGGGCAAGGCCCGTCCCACAATAACGCTCATCGCATAATCAAGATAAGATGCCCGCATCTCATCTTCAATGTTGACGGGAATTTGTCTACTGATACTTAATTCGGTCATGCGCCTTCCTGACCCCCACTGGAGCTTTAACTACCTGCAAAAAAGAACGGATCAGTCTAACAAATTTTCCTCATCCTGCATAGGCACGTTAACACCACTCCAGCAAATCAGATATTTCCTTTAACGACCTTGCCCCCCCTGCCATGGCTGCAAGGCTTCAAAACGCTCGCCATCCAACCGCCAATCCCCTTGCCCGGCGGCAGGAGGCCTGTTCCCCTCCAACCAACGCCATAAACGATTCATCCCCTCATGCCCCTCCTGCCGCTGCCGGGGCGCAAACTGCTCCTCACACATCGTGATCATCGCCTGAGCACTGGCATCATTTTGCACCTGCGGCAGGTATCGCAACAGACAATCCTCCAGATCCATAACCTCCCCCTGGCGCTCCAAACTATAACGACGTTGGCAGGCCCACTGCAATTTGCCGGCAGCAAGCGCACTGGGCGTCGCTTGCACTCTGTGCAACAAACACTCCCGATAGCGCTCTTCCGCCTCTTTTTGCTCACGTTCCAACCAAAGTGTTCCCTGCCCAGCCAATAGCCAACCAGGCAACACTATCAGCAACAATCCCAGCCCTATCCGCACAGGCTCCTCCTCCCTTGGCAATGTGCGCAAACCCAACGCAAACACGGTTGACAGCCCCCCCGTGAGCAGGCTCTAATGAACAACCTGGAGAGCCCGCAGCAAAAGCCTTCCCTGCTCTGCACCATTATTCCCTAACCATCGAGGTTACACGTGGAAAAAGTATCATACATGCCCGAATGGCCAGAAAATCCTTTGACCCTGAAGATTTTTGAACATCTCAAAAGCGAATTTGAGGCCGATGGCCGGCAGGCTGTCGGTGTCCATCTCACCCCCGAACAGGCCAGTTTTCTGCGTTGGGAGTTGCACCAGCTCTATGGCCGGGATCTGGGAGAAGAGTTGCCCACCCTGTTCGGCTTGGAAGTACTCTCCCGCGATGCCCCCGAGCTGCGTTTTGTCGCCCCTTGATACAGCATTGCGCCATGGACTATTCCACTATTCTCCAAGCTTTGCAAGAGGCTACACCCTTCGATCTCTATCGTCTACAGGTGGCAATCGGTAACCTGTTGCAGCGCCCGGAAACCTTGCAGGCACTCAAACGGGCGGTCAAGCCTGGAATGGAGGTCAGCTATTTTCACGAACGGGAAAACTGCCTGCACCCGGCAGTCATCGAAGAGGTTCGTCGTACTGCCGTGATAGTACGTGATAAAAAGGATGGACAAAGCTGGAATGTGCCTCTCTATACTCTCAATCTGCAAGAGGTGCCTACCGAGATCCATACCCAAAAAGGGGAAAAAAAACAGGATAAAAATCAGTTTACAGTCGGTGATGCCGTTGGCTTCCGCGACCGTGGCCAGCGCGAATGGTATGGCAAAGTCGTGCAACTCAATCCCCGTACTGCCACCATCCTGACCCAAATGGGTACCCGTTGGCGTGTTGATTATACTTTATTGTTCAAGATCATGGATAGTCAGGCGCGACAG
>NZ_RXIU01000106.1 GCF_004217665.1 Candidatus Magnetaquicoccus inordinatus
TGGGGGGTTGCCTCTCTCCAGCGAAGTGCAGGATCGACGCAGTCCATGGCGTGAATTTGCCTTCATGTTTCATTTGGTACAACAGACTGTTTTACCAGTATTTTCTTTCGACAATGTCATGAAAGATTGGTCTGTGATCCTGACCCAACTGGCAGAATCACCGCGAAAACGTAAGCGACAAATGGCTGTATCGGGGAAAACATGTTAGCGCATATGGGGCTCCGCCCTTGACGTTGCCCGGCAGGGGGTTGATGGAACCGTTGGCACGTTTGGCAGCGGCTTCCAGGGTGGATTGTTGGGTTTCAGTCAGGTTACTCATGTGTGTTTCTCCTGTTTGGGTTGTGCTGCTTCGTGAGGCACATGAAGCCATACACTGCCAAACACCATCAAGCACAATATACTGTTTTTGAATCATTTTTATGTGAGTCGATGCCATGTTGATCAATCAATCAGAATGGGGGTAGACACCGACAGTCAAGAAGGGCGCGCTGGATGCAAGCAGGAATCCCAACGCACCCTTCACAACAGGCCAACGGACACCAGAAAGAGGTGTCCATCGGCTTTGCAACAAGCCAAGCGGAAGAGCACGGACACACCCAACGGGAACTCTGTGAGCGCGAGAAGCTGCGACCGAGGGTTTGAGCCTGATCCCCCACTTGGCAACGCAATTTTCAAAGAGCCGATACAGCCCAGCCAACCACCTGAGCCGCAGCTGGAATCCCAGCAGCTACTGTGCGACGATGATGACGCTATCGGCAGACAAAATCAACCATGCTGTTGACGTTGGTTCGTTAATGACTTGATTGCTTATTGGATTGGTGATAACCTCACACCTCACACCTCACACCTCACACCTCGCACCTCACACCTCACACCTCACACCTCCACTGGAGGGATTGGTGTGCAAAACAGATCGGTTTTTCTGGCGTTTCATGCCAAGTGCGCGCAGTGTGCATCGTCAATATATTAACGAAGGGGTAAGTTTATGTTTGAACAGGTCGTTCCGGTCAACAAGGATCGTCATGCCGGTAAAAAAGTGCGCATGAGCAATGATTTTTCGTTTGCCTCCAATTTTCATCTTGCCTACTTGACTACCCACGAGTTTGTCCGTGCGGCATTCTACTATCCGGTTCTGTTCCTGGAAGACAAGGGTAACGATGAATTTCGCCCTGTGGCCTTGTTGGGGTTGGACGCTGGTGAAAACCTGTTTGTCGACAGCCAGGGCAACTGGACCGCCAACTATATTCCGGCCATCATCCGCCGTTATCCTTTTGCCCTGAGCAAGTCGCCGGAAGAGGATCGCTATATCGTCTGCGTGGACGAAACAAGCAGTCTGTTGAGTGATACCGAGGGAGCGGCCATGTTTGATGAGGCGGGCAACCCGACCCAGGTGATCGAAAACGTCAAACGCTACCTGGGTGAACTGCAAATGATGGATCAGGTCACCCATGAATTCATCAAATTTCTCGTACACAACAATCTGTTGACTCCCTTGAACATGCGTGTCAACGTTGCCAATCAGGTGCGCAACATCACAGGTTGCTATGTGATCAACGAAGAACGTCTGAATAATTTTACCGATCAAAAATTTCTTGAGTTGCGTCAGAAAGGGTATTTGCCAGCGATCTACGCTCATCTGATGTCGCTGGTCCAGATCGAACACCTGGCCAGTCTCAAAAAGCCCACCGTCGAAGCAGGTGCCGGGTCAGCCAGTGGGAATGTGGCCAATACAATCTCTGTTCCATCCAGCGGAACCATTCAGTAAGACGGATTGGGGCACTGGATGATGGAACTGGGCCGACAGTGCCTGTCAGGTGCCAGAAAGTTGAGTCATATGCGAGTGATGATATGAATATATTACATGGACCTGCCGGCATGCGACCAGCTTGTGTCTTGTTGTTGGCAGCTTTTGTACTTTGTTCTGGTTCTGCAGCCTGGGCCCAGGAAGAGCCTTCCGGTACGGGTGCACCCGTCCTGAGTGTGAGGCCGGTGATGCCGCTTGAGCTTAAGGATTTTGTTCGCAAATTGCGTGCTGGCAATAAAAACATTCTTTCCAAAAAGACCGAGGCCGAGATCGCCGCCACGGGTATTGATCGGGCCGAAGGGGCTTTCCAGCCCCTCGTTAACGCTTCAGCCATTCGCGGCATGAGCCGTCAAAAAAACACGTTTGAAGAGGAGTTGACCAGAAGGGGACTGGGTACTTATGAACGGGAGGCCAATGATTACAGTGTCGGTGTCAGCCATCTTGTGGCTGCCACCGGTGCCAAGCTTGAGGAAAAAGTTTCGCTTTCCCGCACTCTGAGCAATACCGATCGTCTTGATCCATCCCGTCCTGCCGACGCCTTCAACAACCGCAGCATGGCCAGTTTGTCGCTAACCCAGCCTTTGGCTCGCGATGCTGGCAGCGAAGCCACCGAGGCTCGCCTCAATGTGGCTCGTTTGGACACGAAGGCAGCCGAGTTTGCCAGAAGCGATACCGAAACCAGCGTGACAGCCGAAGCAATCGTCGCCTACTACGAATTGGTGGCTGCGCACCAGCGTGTGGCTGCCGAGGAAAAAAAGATCCATATGGGCGAACGTCTCTTCAGCGAGGCCCAGGAGTTGCGTCGCGCTGGGCGTGCAACGGATTCGGACGTTTGGGAGGTGGAAAACGCTTTGGTGCGTTACAAATCGGCGCACAGCGATGCGGTACAGAATGAACGCGAAAGGGAAAACCGCCTGCGATCCATGATTCTGGTGGAAGAGAACAACATGGGGATTCGTGCCATCGACGATTTGCCAGCCATTGACCACAAACCGATCTCTTTTGATGCGTGTCTGCAGACCGCGCTGGATCGGCGCGATGATTTTCAGATGCGCAAGGTTCAGCTTGAGCGTGAGGGCATCCAGTTGGCCTACTCCAAAAACCAGACTTTGCCACGTATTGATCTGGTCGCCAGCTATGGTCTCAACGGCCTGGAGTATTCAGCGAACAAGGCACTCTCGGCCAACAGCATGTCCGACTATCCCAACTGGAGTCTGGGTCTGCAGTTCAGTACTCCTCTGGGGGCCAACCGCCAGGCTGAGTCTGATGTGAAAGCGGCTCTGTTACGCCGTGAGGATGCCATTCTGAATCTTAAAGCGGTTGAAGTGCAGATTGCCAACGATATTGACACCAGTCTTGCCATGCGTTCCAGTACGGCTGAGCGATGGACATGGTGGCAGCAGACTCAACAGCGCGAAGTTCAGCAACTGGCCGTAGAACGCAAAAAGTTTGCTGCAGGTCGCAGTGACATGCGCGAAATATTGCTGCGCGAAGAGCGCGTGGTCAATGTGGGGTTGGCTTTGCAGGAACAGCAGGTCGGTTTTGCCCGTGGTCAAATTTTGCTGGAGGCTGCGCAAGGCACCTTGTTGGATCGTTTTCGATGAGGGGCTTTGCTGTGCGAATCTTTCATATTGCGTTGCTTGCCACCGTGGTCTGTATTGCCAGTTTGACTGCCAGCCGTGGCCATGCTGCCTCTGAGAGCACTCCCCAGGCATTTATGGCCCCGGGCGTGACTCAGGCCATGCGGGACATCAAACTGAGCATGACCGTGGTTGGCCGTATTGAAGGATTGTTGGTCAAGGAAGGGCAGCAGGTGCGTCGCGACGAATTGTTGTTGCATCTGGATCGCAGACTCGAAGAGCTGGAGGTGCAACGGCGCAAATTGTTGTTGGCGGATACCGTGCGCATCGAGGAGTTGCGCAGCAAGGAAAAAAAACTGGCCGAGCAGGTCAAATCCTTGCGGCAATTGATTGGTTCCGGGGGCGTATCGCGCAAACAGTATGAGGATGAGGAGATGGCGCTGAGTGCTGTCTCTTCCGAGCGCAAGGCACTGGAAGCGGCCAAACTTCGGGAGCAGGTTGAGTTGGATGTGGCCATTGAATCTTTCGAGCGGCGTCACCTGCGCTCGCCAATGAATGGCGTAGTTACCAAGGTTCTGCTGCACGTTGGTGAGAGTGTGGCAGCCAATGAACCTGTCATGCATCTGGTAGATGTCAGTCGCGTTCGTTTCATGGGCACGGTTCCGTCCTGGGTCGGTGCCACACTGCGTGAGGATCGAAAGGTTACCATCAAACTTGATCTCAATGGCCCGGAGGAGAAGACCTTGTTGCGTCAGGGAACCGTGGTGTTTGTCTCGCCCGTCACCGATGCCGCCAGTGGTCTGGTTGAGGTGATCGCTGAATTTGACAACCTGGACGGCTCGGTAAAACCAGGTATTTCAGGACAAATGATGTTTTAAGGGATTGGCTTGGACATGGAGGCAGAGTTCTCTCGAGTGACTTCATCTTCTGCACAGACCGGCACTGTGTTGATAGCTCTGGCAAGATTTGAAGGCTCTGCAGAGGCATTCTGGTCGTTGTATCTGCAGAGTGTGGGGCAGGTTCTTTCCGCACGGCGTGTGTTGCTGCTTAGTTCGGCGGTGGGTCAACCATGGCGAGCCCGGCTTCAGTGGCCAACGCAAGGGGGCGAAATGCCGGATGATCCGGATTGGACCTTGCGACTGTTGGCGTGCAGTCAAACCACTCCCGTGTTTGCCGATCGGAATGGGGAGAAACGGCTCTCTCTGGTCATGCAACCATCGGGGGTATCCGGCGGCGAAGGTCAGGTGTTGGTGGTCGTGGTTCTTGGCATTGCGGCCGATGACTGGAATGAATCCTCCTTGTGTCAATGGGCTCTCCTGGCCTCTGCGATTCCTGTGCAGTACATGCAGCAATCCCTGGTTCGGGAACAGATGGCGAACCCGACCGCAACCAGCGTACCGACCACGCCGGAGGAGGTTGCAACCCAGTTGCAGGATTCCTCCGTTGTTCCCGCCCAGGAACAGGCTGCGCGCCTGCACGACATCTTGCGTCTTGGTATCAAACTGAGCCAGGAGACGACCTTTTTTCAGGCGGCCATGGTGTTGTGTAACGAGTTGGCCTTGCGCTATGCGTGTGAGCGCGTTTCGTTGGGCTGGCTGACCGGATCCTCCATCCGCCTGGAGGCCATGAGCCATGTTGAGAATTTTGATGCCAATGCGACGGCGGTGAATCTGCTTGAAGCGGCATTGGAAGAGGCCATGGAGCAGGAATCCCTGCTGGTCTATCCTGCCCCCCCTGATTCCCACGCCGTGCTGCGGGCCCACCAGACCTATGCGGAAAGTCTGGGCCAAACCTGTCTGAATACTGTTCCTTTGGCGAGCGGCGAAACGGTGCAGGCCGTCGTCTGCCTGGAACGGAAGAGTTCAGTCCTGGCTGCCGCCGATCTGTGGGAACTGGCCCTTCTGGGGGAGTCTGTTGCACCATGGTTGACAGAGTTGCGGGCAAAAGATCGATGGTTTCTGGCCCGCTGGTGGGACGATATTCGTGGACAGGTCAAGAATTTTGCTGGTCCGCAGCACGTGGCGTGGAAGGTCGCTGGCATTGGCGTGCTCCTGGTGGTCGCCGTGCTGTCGTTGGTCCTGTGGGCCTACCGGGTGGATGCAACCGTGAGCGTGCGCAGCCAGGGGCTTTTGTTCATGCCCGCGCCATTCGATGGTTATCTGCGCCAAGTCTACGTGGATATTGGTGACCAGGTCGTGGCGGGGGCAACCCTTGTGCAACTGGACACACGCGAATTGTTGGTCGAAGAGTCGATGGCCGAAGCCGATCTGGTGCGTTTTACCCGCGAGGCCGAAAAGGCTCAGGCGGGTCGACTCTTGGCGGAGATGCAAATTGCGCTGGCACGCCAACAACAATCAGCCGCCAAACTGGAGTTGATTCGTTATCAATTGCACAATGCGCAGGTCAAGGCTCCCTATGCCGGTGTGGTGATCGAGGGGGAACTGAAAAAAAATCTGGGTGCACCCGTGCGCAAAGGGGATCTGCTGCTCAAACTGGCACAGACGACGGAAACCTACCTCGAACTGGAGATCGATCAAGCCTATATCCATGAAGTGGCTGTCGGCATGACGGGTGAATTCGCCTTGGTCGGACGTCCCGATGAGCGGTATCAGATCGTGGTCGATCGCATCGATCCGGCGGCCATCACCAAAGAGGGTAGGACGGTCTACCTGGCACGTGCCTCTGTTTTGGGCAATCTGAAGCCAGGATGGCGGCCCGGCATGGGAGGTTCGGCCAAGCTGGCTGCCGGTGATCGTCCGCTGATCTGGGTCATGACCCAACGTACCGTCCGTTTCCTGCGGGAGTTTTTCTGGCTATGAATCTGGAACTGGCAGGCGGAAAAATTTTCAGCGATGCGTGGCATCGGGTAGCCTCTGTACAGGTGCAGTTGCGCAGCAGTGTTGGTGCGCATCGTCAATATTTCAGGGGCGAACCGTGGGTGATCTTGCGTGACAGGTTCAGCAATGACTGGTTTCGCATTTCACCGGATGCCTATGCCTTTTTGTGTCGTCTGGAGAGTGGATGTTCGGTCGATGAGGCCTGGAACGAATCGTTGGCCGCCGATCCAAAACGGGCATTGACCCAGGAAGAGGTCGTGCAGCTTCTGGGTCAGTTGAATCTGTCCAATCTGTTGCAATATGATCGCAGCGATTCGGCCGCCACTCTGTTCGAGCGCATGAGCAGGCGCAAAAAGAGCGAGACCGTGGCTCTCCTGATGGGTTTTCTGTCGATCAAGATACCACTTTACGATCCGGATCATCTGCTTGAGAAAGCCATGCCCCTGATCCGGCGGATTTATGGTCCGGTCGGTATGGTGCTCTATCTTTTGCTGCTGCTGGCTGGTGGCAAGGCTTTGATGGAAGAGTCATCCCGTTTGTTTGATCAAGGCTCCGGGCTGCTGGCGCCATCCAACCTGGGTTTGTTGTACATCGGTTTCTTGATTTCCAAACTGCTGCATGAGTTCAGTCACGCGGCCGTGTGCAAACGCTTTGGTGGTGAGGTGCACCGGATGGGTGTGATGCTGCTGATTTTTGCGCCCATGCCCTACGTGGATGCAACCTCTGCCTGGGGTTTCAAACAACGGTCAAAGCGCATTCTGGTGAGCCTGGCGGGTGTGGTGGCTGAGTTGGCTTTTGCCGCTGCTGCGGCACTGGTGTGGGCCAATACCGCTCCTGGCACCCTCAATGCGTTGGCCTACAACGTGATCTTTGTCGCCAGCGTCTCCACCTTGCTGTTCAATATGAACCCGTTGATGCGTTTCGACGGTTACCACATTCTGGTCGATGCGCTGGAAGTGCCTAATCTTTTTCAACGCTCCCGTGAACAACTGCGCTATCTGGGCGAACGTTTTCTTCTGCAACTGCCGCATGCCCAGCCAGCCGCACGTACAGCCACGGAGAGCTGGTTGTTGCCTGCCTTTGGTCTGCTCAGCATGCTCTATTGGCTCCTGCTGATGTTCAACATCATGTTGTTCATTGCCGGCGAATATTTTGAGTTGGGCGTGGCTTTGGCAATTCTGCTTTTTTTTATGTCGCTGGTAGTGCCTCTGTTCAAATTTGTCAAATACCTGGCAAGCAGTCCCAATCTGGATCACCACCGTTCCCATGCCGTGGGGATTTCGCTGGTGCTCAGCATGGTTGCCATCATGGTTTTGGGCCTGTTACCCGTACCGGATCGTATCCGAGTGATGGGGGTGGTACAGGCCGGCCAGTCGCGTCAGTTGCACGTGGAGAGCGAAGGCTTTTTTTCCGAGTTGCTTGCACGTCCTGGCACTGTTGTTCAACGAGGACAACCCCTGCTGCGTTTGAGCAATCCCGATTTGGAGATGGAAATTCGGGCGGCCAAAATGCAACTCAAGCAACTCAAGGCCCAGGAGATTCAGGCGATTGCCGGAGCAGTTGCCGAGTTGAGTGCCATCTATCGCCAAAAACAGGCGGCAGAAGAGAGCCTGTCCACCCTTCTGGGGCGAAAGGAGGGGTTGCTGGTGGTGGCGCCAGTGGCGGGAATCTGGAGTGCCAGTGAACTGGATGCCAGTCATGGTCAGTGGCTTGGGCGAGGCGCCTCTGCGGGCACCATTGTCAATCAGGAGGATTGGCGATTTGTCGCGGTCCTGCCTCAGGTGGCTAGCCATGCCTTTGAGGACACTATCCAACAGACTGAAGTGCGCCTGCGTGGACAGGAGGAGATCAACCTTCTGGCGCAAGCCACGGTGGTCATGCCGTTTGAACAGGGGCAATTGCCTTCCAGGGCGTTGGGGATGGCCGGTGGCGGTGATATTGCCGTTTCCAATGCCGATTCCAGTGGTTTGACCGCCGCAGAATCCTTCTTTCGCATTGAGTCCATTCTGTCGGTTGATGCTCTGACCCATGCCCGTTTGCTGCACGGCCATGTGGGGACGATGCGTTTGACTCTCTCGGATCGTCCGTTGTTTGCGCAGTGGGAGCGCAAGTTGCGCCAACTTTTTCAGCGCAGGTTTCGCGTATGAGCCCTCTTGCCCACGCCCACTTTCGGCCGATTTCTTCGCTAGCCACTCCGTTGGACCGTTCCACCTCTCTGCGACCTCTGCAGCCCAGGGTCGAAGGACTGGATGCCTTGGCCCACCATCTGATAGGCCATTGGCGTCGTTGGCGTTCACCGGTGGAAGAGCTGACACGACAAGGGAGGGAGTCACTGGAGGCGTGTGAGGCTTTGTCCACATTCACGGACGATGCGTTGCGCGTGCGACTTGGAGAGTTGCGTGATTCATTGCGTCTGGACCCCGCCGAAGGCAAGGGTATGCTCATCCAGGCCATCGGTTGTGTGGGGCAGATGGCGCTGCGTCACCTGGGTCTCAAACCGTATCCCGTTCAATTCATGGGTGCGCTGGCTCTGCATCGTGGCCTGCTGGCCGAGATGGCTACCGGCGAAGGGAAAACTCTCACCGTTGGCCTGGCTGGTGTGCTGGCCGGTTTTTCTGGCCGGACCTGTCACATCATCACGGCCAACGATTATTTGGCCCATCGTGATGCCGAAGAGATGACGCGACTGTATCACGCCTGTGGCCTGAGCGTCTCTTCCGTTGTTTCGACCATGGAACAGGCCGAGCGGGCAATTCAATACGGCTCAGACGTGGTTTATCTCACAGCCAAGGAGTTGCTGGCGGATTATTTGCGGGATGAAATTGGCTCCGGCTCTCGTGAGCAACGCACGCAGGCGGCTTTCATGGCCTGGCTCAACGGCGTGGCTGGAACAGAACCGCCCGGACGTGTTCTGGTGCGTGGTGTGCACACGGCCATCGTTGATGAGGCCGACAGTATCCTGATCGACGAGGCGGTGACTCCTCTGATCCTTTCCGCATCCCGCGAAAACCGCGGTCTGGCTGAGGCGGTGATGATTGTCTCACAATTGGCCGATACTCTCGTCGAGGGCGAGGATTATTCGAGCAACATCCCTGGCAAGAACGTACAACTGCTTCCGTCGGGCATGGAGCGCTTGACCCATTTTATACGGGATATTCCTGTGGTTTGGCGTCCGGCGCAGCGGCGTGAGGAGTTGTTGCGGCAGGCCCTCTTTGTGCGCCATTTTTTCAAGCCCGGCCATCACTATGTGGTTCAGGATGGCGAGGTGGTTCTTCTGGACGAATTTACCGGTCGCATGACCCCCGGACGTTCACTGACAGCGGGTCTGCATCAGGCCATCGAAGCCCGCGAGGGAGTAACGATCTCCACCCCCAAGGAGTCCCTGACCCAGATGAGCTTTCAGGCATTTTTCAGCCGTTTTCGCAAGCTGTCTGGCTGTACCGGTACAGCCTGGGAGGCGGCGGCAGAGTTGTGGCGTGTCTATGGCTTGCAGGTGGTGCGTATTCCGGAGCATCGCCGTCGACAGACGATTTATCGCACCCCGGTGATTACACGGAGTGGCTCTGGCAAATGGCAGGCTATCCTGGAGGAGGTGCTCAAAGAACACCGCCTGGGTCGTCCGGTACTGGTGGGTGTGCGCAGCGTCAACGCCAGTGAAATGTTGGCGGAACGTCTGCGCAATGCGGGTTGCGAGGTGCGGGTGCTCAATGCGCTGACCCATGCAGAGGAGGCAGAAATTGTCAGTCAGGCCGGTCAAGCCGGGGTGATCACCATCGCCACCAACATGGCGGGGCGTGGCACGGATATTCGCCTGGGCCAGGGCGTGGTCGAGCGTGGCGGTTTGCATGTGGTCGTGGCCGAAATCAATGAATCACTGCGGGTGGACCGACAACTTGCGGGTCGCTGTGGTCGTCAGGGCGATCCGGGCACGGTTTCGATCTATCTCAGTCTGGATGACGATCTGGCTGTGCGTCTGTTGCCGGAGAGTTTTCGCAGCTTTATTTCGCTGTTGACTGGTCACTCCGTGCGTGGGTTGGCTCTGGCCGCGCAGCGTGCCTTTCGCTGGGCGCAATCCCGCCTCGAAGCCGAAGCGTTTGCCCGCCGCTGGTCGGTTCTCAAAGCCGATGAGTGGATGCGTTCCGCCTTGCCATTTGAAGGGCAGGGGAGAAGAACGTCATGACCAAGGTTGCGCCCTGGCCCTGGTCATTTTCCGCCGCGCAGCGCGCCGATTTTGCCGGCGGGCTGCGCTCGCTACTGAAGCAGGTAGAGGGTTTGCCAGTGATCGGTTGGGAGAGTTCCTGTCGTCTGAGCCCGACGGGTCTGCGGCCAGATCGTCTGTTGTTGGGTTTTTCACCTGCAGGTGTTGCAGCCCGGCGTTTGCAAGCACTGCCCACCTCCCTGGGTATGCCTGCCTCTCAGGCAGACTCTTTTCTGGCGGCTCAGGGAGAGGTTAGCCAGATTCTTTTGGCCATAGAACAGACACATGACTATCTGGAACTCAAGGTCTATCTCTCTTTTGCATCCCGTCTGGGTGCTGTTGAAACAGCGGTTGTAGAGAAACGCTCTTTGGCCATGCGGGGATACAAATGGCACCCTGGTAATCCTGACCGTACACGAACCAGTGACTATTGGCGCCAACCTGTCACAATTCGACGGTTGCAGGAGATTCTTGAGCAACGGGAAGGGGTTCAGCCAGCCGCCACTCCGGCTTATGCCGTGGCCGCCTGCGCGGTTTGGACTGCCCTGGCCGCTCGACCCTACTGGCATGAAGGTGATTTTTTGACGACGACTGAACAGGCCAGCGAACGTTCCTCCTGCAGCGTGCGCCTTTACGAGAGCGGGCTGCGGGTAGTTGATTTGCAACCGGCACTGGCAATATTGCAAAAAGACTGGTTGTTTTCCGACGACAAACAGTGCATCGAGCGCATGGGGCAGCGCCCCTTAGGCTGGATTCAGGTTGGTGTCGACGGGCAGGGAGAACCTTTTGTGACATTGTACTGTGAAGCTTCGCGGACCGATGCCCAACAAGCGCTTTCACTTTTGCTTGAGGACTGATCGAAATGGGAAACAAATTAAGCAAACGCATTTTTGACCGTCGCTTATCCCTGAAAAGGACACGGGTCCAACTGGAAAAGCTGGAAGATCGTATCCTGATGTCGGCAGATCCCCTACTGCAGCTTAAAACGTCACAGGACCAGCCTTTGACGTCCGAAAATGTGCCTTTCGATTTGCTGCAGATTCAGGCCGGTGACAAAAGCTTCAACCTGGACAGCCTGATCGTAAACAACAAGGCAACAGTGATCGATCTGAGCAAGGGAGCCTCCCAAAACAGTCGGCTCACTTCCATCAACGGCGATCTGATGCAACTCAGCAGTGCTCTGGGTTCACTTGTCCTTGACCTGGGAGCCAATGCCAACAATGTCACGCTCACGCAACCTGAAGCGGGCATGCTGCGGATCAGTGGTGACAACATTACGGACCTGCTCTTTGCCGTGCCGACCGAGTTGGTTGGTTTGCGGGGGGGCAGTGGGGTGGACAAGGTTTTGCTTGAAAACCTTGATCTGGGCCTGTCCGACCTGGTGGTTGAAGCCGAATCGATCGAGTTGGATGCCGGTTTTACCCTCAATACCCAGGGAAATGCCGTACTCAAGGGCTATTCCAGCCTGTCTTCCAAGAGCGAAGAAGGCATGTCTATCGATGTCGATGGATTTGTTGGTTTTTATGGTTCGGCGCATATCGGTGGCCAGTTGATCCTGGATGCACAGGTGGCTGTGGATGCCCAAATCCGGCGCAGTGGGGTTGAAGGTTCGGTGGATTTGGATCTGTCCAGCAGTGCCGTGGCCGAAATCGGCCAATATGCGACGATTGCAGCCAGCAGTATCAAACTGTTGGCCAGCACCAGCAATGATATCATGGTCAACAGCCAGGGTGGCATGGGTACGGTGTTGCTGGATGTCACCCAGAACACCCGTGCGTCCGTTGCCCCCGGTGCCACCCTGGATCTGGCGGTAGCCGGTACAACCCCTGAGATGGCCCTGCTGGTTGAGGCGGTTGACCGCAGCCGGATTTCCAGCATGCTGAATACGGCCGACAGCCTGGTTACAGCGT
>NZ_RXIU01000107.1 GCF_004217665.1 Candidatus Magnetaquicoccus inordinatus
ACGTACCTCCGTTGGTTGGCCATTGTATCTGGCTTACCCGAACGAGGCAATTGTTACATTCCGTCTGAGGCAACACAATGGCGACATCAGGCTGGAACAATGTTTTGCCGGCAGAGAAATGGCCGGAAATGATGCGCAGAAAAAGGCTCTCTGTCTGGCGATTCTATGCTGGATCAGGTTAGGCAGAGGTTAGGCGGGCTGGCAATAGCGGACAGCAACACAGTGGTTGAGGGTGAGGCGGAGGTTAGGCAGAGGTTAGGCGGGGTACTGCAACTGGCGAAACATGGCGTTTACCGCAAGAGTTGGATACACCCTGCCGAGTACACAAAAAAATCGCCCCACAAGGGGGCGACAATTTCAACCCGGCAAAGCCGATATACCCCGGGTCCGTTATCACGATAGATCATCAAGTATCATGTCGTCGCTCTCTATCTCCCGGTCGGCAGTGGCGCGCTTGCTGCCGTATCCCTTGCCACTACCTTTGCCCAACTTGGCAACAGGAGTGGTATAGGAGATCGATGGTGTACCGTCGGTAGCGGCACGGCTTCTTGCAGGCAGTCCGGCTTTGTTGCGGAGTTGACCCTCCAATTCGCTGAACATGGTCGGATTGTCCATAAGAAATTTTTTGGCGTTTTCCCGCCCCTGACCGATCCGCTCGTTGTTTCTGGAATACCATGCGCCTGATTTTTCCACCATATTGGCCTCGACGGCCAGATCCAGCACTTCTCCAGCCAACGAGATGCCAGTCCCATAGTCAATGTCAAAATCAGCACTGCGGAAAGGTGGTGCCATTTTGTTCTTGACCACCTTGACTCTTGTCCGGTTGCCGACCACATCTTCCTTGTCCTTCAGTGCGCCGATACGGCGAATATCCAGGCGGATGGAAGCATAAAATTTGAGGGCGTTTCCGCCAGTAGTGGTTTCCGGGTTGCCATACGCATTACCAATTTTCATGCGGATCTGGTTGATGAACAGCACAATGGCGTTGGATCGGGAGATGGAACCGGTCAATTTACGCAACGCATGGGACATGAGTCGGGCATGGAGACCGACATGCGCGTCACCCATGTCTCCCTCGATCTCTGCCTTGGGTGTTAACGCGGCTACCGAGTCGACCACCACCAAATCGACGGCACCGGAACGTACCAGCATGTCGACAATTTCCAGAGCCTGTTCGCCGGTGTCCGGTTGGGAAACAAGCAACTGATCCACATCCACGCCCAATTGGCGAGCATAGGTGGGATCCATGGCGTGTTCGGCGTCGACGAAGGCGGCAACACCGCCAAGTCTCTGAGCCTCGGCGGCAATGTGCAATGCCAGCGTGGTTTTCCCAGATGATTCAGGTCCAAATACTTCCACAACCCGTCCCCGTGGCAGGCCGCCGACACCCAGTGCCGTGTCTACTCCCAGGGATCCGGTGGAAATGACTGGGACCGACTGAACCGTGTCCAGTGACATACGCATGATGGCACCCTTACCGCATTGCCGTTCGATTTGGGCAATGGCGGCATCAAGGGCTTTGGCTTTATTACTATCAAGTGCCATATTGGCTCCTATTCATAATGAAAGTTGATGACTGTTGTGAATCAGAGAAATTCTCTGTGGTTGACATAGAAGAAGCATTCGACAGGACATTTCGGCTCCTCCCTTACGCTTTGCTCCACACATCAACCAGGTCGCGCACCTTTTTGCGCGTATCTGAAGGCAATGATCTGTATTTGCAAAAGAAAACTTGGTCGACTGCCTCATAATCGGGTTGTTCCATGTCTTCGTCTACCAAGTAGGACGCTGTGATATCCAACGCTTGAGCGATGCGGAGCAGGTTGTCTGCCGAGGGACGTGGAATTCGTCCCCGTTCCAACTCCCAGAGATAGCTTTTGCTGGACCCCGTCAAAGCACCCAGTTGGTCCAGGGTCATATTCTTTTCCTTGCGCAGGGTATGGATCTTTTCTCCCAATGGCACGGACATAGTTGTTTCCTCGCTGCTTGGTGTGTTCAATATTTTACAACAAAAATTCTCAACCAGACGTGATCAAACCTTGAGCCAGCAGAAACCTCCACTGTACTCAATCAACTCCTTCCAATCAGGATGGTGGTTGAACACTTGGGACAGCGATTTGGATTTGGAGTCAATCTTCTGGAGTATCTCACGTGTATAACGTTTTGGATTGCTCAACCTCCATGCCTGATACAGCTCTCTGATGATGTCGCGTTGTTTCTCGCCGGTGAACACAAACACCCTGCCGTGGACTCTTATCGAGCTGTAATCAGGACTGGGTTGAACTGGCCCATGATCGGCATAAGGGCTGGCACTCTTCAGGGTACCATGGAGCAGTTCCAAATCGAGTGAATACCCACTGCCCATCTCCATAACCAGACGATCCAAACTGAGAATCCTATGCCCACCGGGCAATTCGGCATGCCTCTTTCCGGGCACCTTGTTGCTCAACACAAGCCCTGGCGACTTTCCCGTCCAGTCCAGAAAGGCGTCATATACACCCTCAAACACGTTCTCTCGGACAAGATCCTTGGCCAGGAATATCGCCGCCCTCTGGTGCCCAGCACGGATATATCCCAACTCCCACAAGCAATCAGGTATGATGACGCGAACCTGGGCCGTTGATTCAATCTCGACCAGATCACGGAGATGCTTCGCCATCCAGTCCAGATTAATGTTATAAGTTTTCATATCCTCATCTGGCACATCAATATCTAAAATGCCGGTTTCAGTCAGACAGGTATATTGGTAGGTGCGCGTTTCCGGATTCCATTCCGCATCCCTCCAGTCGGTTGGATCATCGCTCTCCCGATACGGCACCATCGTGGTAATCGGCCCATCGGTCAAGAACCCGGCAGCATACAGGGCTTTGATCTCCTCGGCGCGATTGATCATCATGCTGTTGTACACATTCTTCTTTGGAAAACCAAACAGCATCAATGCCGTTGTGAATGCCTTGTGCGTCAGTTGGCTATTCATGCTACACCTCCTGCACCAATCCCCAGAGTGGCAAATATTTCTCGCAGATCAGTCGTTCCCTTTTGGTTCTGCCTTTCAGGTCGCATCCATTGGGAAGACTGATTGACACACGGATAACTTGGCCCCTGCGGTTCTCCTGATTGGGACGAAATCGGATTGCCAAATCTGCCTGAACTATCTCTATTCCTTTCTGGCTGAGAACTCGGTGCTCCGGTTCTTTGGAAAATTCATAAAGACCGATATCTGCGTCCTCTCTCTGACCCAGCATGAACCACACCCCAGGATAGTTTGACATATGCACTTTCACGGCAAGCACCAAGACCGAAGCAATACCGTCCTCGCGGTCTGTCGAAAAGGTGCGCTGCGCGACCAACGAAGATAAATCGTATTGGCGCAGTGGAACACGCAACCCAATCATCCTCTGGCCCAGCATGACCTCGGAAAAAACGCGAAACAGCCGTGGCCTGTTTGTTGAGTCCAAACCGGCAACCTCTATGACACCATTATTCGGATTGTAGGTCAGCACAGCCTCCAGGACAGGACGCCTCGATTGCATTTCCAACGTACCGTTCTCGAATACCCACACCCCATCGGGCAATCCTTCACGGTAGATGACTACCTGGGTTATCAGTGGCGTAGGCTGGTTTGAACAAATCTGCTGCCGTTGGTACACCTCCACCTGTGCGTTCATCGTGTGGAACATCTCGCAAATCCGCGTCACAAATTCCCGGCGGCACTCTTCGTCGTCATGTACTGTCATCCCCTTCTGGGCAACAAAACTGGTCCATTTCTGCCCCAACCGGTTTCTTTCCGCAAAACGCACCTCTTCAGCCCGCCGGAAAGCTTTCTCATCATGCAAATACAGCCACATTGCCCGGTCATGGCTGTTGAAAAACGACTGCAATTTGCTGCCATCATGAATGACACCGGCGATGGATGACTGCCCAACTTCGTCAGTCATCTCTTCGATCCGCTCAAAATCCATCGCAACAACAGCATAATCGTCGCTCTTCAGACTCTCTACGGCCTTGAGCAATCGTTGGCTTGTCGGTGTTCTGTGATCCTGCCAGTTCACCAAGCCTCCCAAGTCAATGTGTCGTGCGTCGAAATAGCTGTGCAGGGTTGAAACAGGGGTTTTGCGTATCACACTGGCAACGGTCATCATCGGACATCTCCTCTCGCACTGGTCACTTTGTTATTATAATAAAATAATATATGTCATTAATGAATGGTTGCGCGCCCCAAATGACGCATCCGTGTGCATCAACATGCAAAAGCTGTCGGAATCTCTGCCCAACGGGTGGTATAGCGCGGTGTGCGGTTCGCCGCTCTTACTGCCCACCGCTGACGCACACCTTCACCAGCCATACGAATAATCTCCGCACCAAACCGTTTCCGCATCGCGTCCAATGTGTCCATCAAAGCAGCACTCTTACCATCCGCCTGCCGATCGGCAAACAGATCACCCTGCCTGCTGGCGGAATTCTCCAGCTCCATCAACAATACCCCTGCCTTGTGATAGGCATACCCGGGCTTGTAGATCATAGACAACCCACGCACGGCAATACGTGCAAGCCGCAACTCATCAGAAGTGGGGCTCGGCACTGGCATCGTTATTCCCTGCCGATATTGGGGATCACGTTCCCTGAACGGATTCGTCTGGATAAAAACATGGATCGCACCAGCAACCAGTCCTTGCCCCCTCATCCTCCGCACACCCCGACGTAAAAAGGTCAATACCGCTTCTCCCAGTTCATCCTGTGCATAGACAGCTTGGCCAAAAGATCGCGACGATTGAATCTGTTGTCGGGGTGGTGCAACTATCTCCAACGACAAACAGGAGACTCCTTTCAACTCCTGGACAGTGCGCTCCATCACCATTGAAAAACGCTTCCTCATTTGGCTGGAATCTGATCGGCGCAATAAAAGCACGCTCGTGATCCCCATCGCCCGCAACTTCTCTGCCCCTCGTGGTCCAACGCCCCACACCTCTCCAACCTCTATTTCAGCCAACAGGCGTTCCAAATCATCTGTCGCCATTGTGTTGAAATTGCATACTCCACTGTATTCAGGACGCTTCTTGGCAACGTGGTTGGCCAACTTGGCCAATGTCTTGGTCGGTCCAATCCCCACTCCAACCGGCAACCCTAGTGAGTCGGCAATTTCCCGGCGCATCATTTGGCCGACATCGGTGGCATCCGGCTCAACACCCAGGTCAAGAAAACATTCATCGATGGAGTACACCTCCTGAAAAGGGCTGAAATTCCCCAACAGGCGCATCATCCTCTGCGACATATCGGCATACAGAGCATAGTTGCTGGACAACCCAACAATCCCATGGCGTTGCGCCAGATCCTGCAGCCGAAACCAGGGTTCACCCATCTTGATTCCCAGTGCCTTGGACTCATTGGATCGAGCCACCGCACAGCCGTCATTGTTGGAGAGCACCACGACAGGCCTGTCCCACAACAACGGATTGAACACCCGCTCGCACGACACGTAAAAATTGTTGCCGTCTATCAGCGCGATATTCCGATTGGCACCCGATGTACAGACCATCTCACCACCCCCCATATCGCCAAGTCCTGCTCTTCCGTGACACAAATCTCCGGGTAATCTGGATGCGCAGACCGCAAAACAACAACACCCCGACGACGCACAAGTTGTTTCACCACAAAGCCACCGTTCAAAATTGCAATGACGACGCTCCCATCAGCAGCAGGCACGGCACGGTCCACCACCAAATAGTCGCCATGATGGATACCAAATCCATCCATGGAACACCCTTCAACACGCCAAAAAAAGGTGGTTGATGGGTGCTCAACCAACAACTGCTCAATGTCGAGTTGCTCCATCGCCTCGTCTTGTGCAGGAGAGGGAAAACCCGCATATACTGGACTGGTCATCACAGACACCCATATCTGCCTGGGTACTGAAGGCGATTTCATCACCGTTTCCCATACCGACGAACCAAGCCGGTTACCACGCCGAACAGGGATAAGGTACCTTTCGGCCTGATCACCGGGTAGTTTTCGTTGGCAGGATGCAACGTCCACTCCCTGCCTTCCCGAACCAATGTCTTGAGGGTAAATTCCCCATCCACCTCAGCTACCACCAGGGCACCACTATTCGCGGTTGAGCAACGCTCCACCACAACAAAATCCCCTTCAAGTATCCCGGCATCCTGCATGGAATCTCCCTTGACCGGCAACAACACCGTGCGCGACGGAGATCTAATCAGAAGGCTATCAATCAAAACAGGGTGGTCCGACGCATCTATCACGGTTTCTGGAAGGCCAGCTCGAACCGTGGCATCCACCAAGGGGCGTTCAAAAAATTGGTCAGTCGGCGCCCATTCACCATCCGGGGTGCGTTGCAGGTAACCAGTTTGTTCCAGCCGATGTAACAGCTTTGATACCGCCGATTTGGCCTTCAACCCCACAACATCACCCAATTTTGTATACGATGGCCATGTCCGATACCGGGCATAGTAGTCCCTCAATAGGTTCAGGTACTCAGCGTCACGATTTGGGGGTGCCATAGATCCAACCTCGGTTGATGTTTGACTGTGATTTATACTATAGAGAACGATTGTTCTTTATGTCAAATACAATCTCACGCCTCCTTCATTTTTTTGATTATGGCCAGTCAGGAATCAAACATCCCGCAATATCCCGGAAAGCCATTTGTTGGCCCGAAACATCCCCAACCAATTGAATAGGCTTAATTTTTCCGTTCGATGTCTTTATCTTCTACGGCAAGAGCAATCAGGAAGAATCTCTGCCCATGAAGGTATCGCTGATGACCAACACCCCCCACCCCACCAACATGACCTCCGACCAGCGCCTGGACGAAGTGGCCATCATTCTCGCCACCGGCACCAAACGCCTGATAGAAAAAGAGAAAACAGAGAAAATTTCCCTGGATAACTCGCCCAACCAATGGCTCCATGGTCGGAAATCACGACCAACCGGAGAAAGAACATGAACAACATCAGTGTCTTGAAGCGCCTTGCCGAACTGCCAAATCTGTCGACGACAGAACTACGCAAGAAGTGGGTGGAGTATTGCCAGTCGGAGCCCCCATCGTTCAACAAAACCTTCCTGGTTCGAGGTCTGGCCATTCGGTACCAGGAACTGGCCTACGGTATGTTGCCAAGCAGTGATGAACGGCGATTGAACAAACTGGCGGTTGAGGATGAAGAGCCAGAACAGATAAAGCTGCCCGCCGATCGCCTCATGCCTGGAATCAAGCTGGTGCGGGAGTGGAAGGGTGTCGAGCATTGCTGCACGGTCCTGGACAACGGATTTGAATATCTTGGCCGCCGCTTTGGCAGCCTTTCGGCGGTGGCCACGGCCATTACCGGCACAAAATGGAATGGTGCGGTTTTCTTTAAGCTGAAGAAACAAGGACAATAATCATGACAAAAAACAAACAAATGGTAACGCCAAAAGTGCTCTGCGCCATCTACTGCCGGAAGTCCACCGAAGAGGGTTTGGATATGGATTTTAACAGCCTGGATGCCCAACGGGAAGCCTGCGAATCCTACATCGCCAGCCAAAAGGCCGAAGGGTGGCACCTGCTGCCGGATCGCTATGACGATGGCGGCTTCACCGGCGGCAACCTGGAACGGCCTGCCCTGAAACGGCTGATGGCCGACGTTCAGGCCGGGAAGATCAACCAGATTGTCATCTACAAGCTGGACCGGTTGACGCGCTCCCTGATGGATTTCGCCAAGCTGGTCGAGGTCTTCGATCGCCACAATGTCACCTTCTCCAGCGTAACACAGCAGTTTTCTACGACGACATCTATGGGACGACTCACCCTGAACATGCTCCTCTCCTTCGCGCAGTTCGAGCGCGAAATTTCCGCCGAGCGCATCCGCGACAAGTTCGCCGCATCCAAGAAAAAGGGTATGTGGATGGGCGGCCACCCACCACTCGGGTACATCGTCCAGGAGCGCAAATTGGTGATCCACCCTACCGAGTCGGAGACGGTGCGCACCATCTTCCGCCGATTCATCGAAACCAACTCCGTCACCCAGCTCATCGACGAACTGGCCGAGTCGGGTGCGGTTGGCAAAAACGGTCACTCGCTCGACAAGGGTGCCATCTACCGCATCCTCGGCCATCACGTCTACGTCGGCGAAATTGCCTACCAAGGCGAAATCTACGCCGGTGAACATCAGGCGATTATCGATCGCGCCACCTGGGACGCTGTCCGCACCACGCTGGCCAACCACACGCCGGAACGGATGCGCAGTAAACGGGTTGACTCGCCTGCACCCCTGAAAGGCATCATCAGCTGCTCATACTGCGATCGCGCCATGAAACCCACCTTCACCCGCAAGGCCGGAAAACTCTACCGGTATTACACCTGCCAAGGCGCCGATAAAGGCGGAAGCACTGCTCCCTGCCCGCTGCGCAACGTGTCGGCTGGTGAAGTTGAAAAGACCGTTCTGAACCAAGTCCGTGGCCTGCTTGGCACGCCAGAGGTGATGCTCAAAACTTTCAGGGCCATGGACAACATCGATGAAACGGTGCCAGAAAGCAAGGTGATGGATTCGCTGCGCAACCTGGAAAGCCTCTGGGACGAATTGTTCCCCATGGAGCAGTCGCGCCTGATGCAATTGCTGGTTGGCAGGGTGAATGTCAGCCGCCAGGGCATCGATGTGACCATGCGCTCCGGTGGCCTGCAAAGCCTCCTGTCCGAACTCGAATAGAATGGAGAATGGCATGAAAGCAACCATGAGCAGCGATGGGGAGTTCATGACTGTACGCATCCCCATGCGTGTCAAACAAGGCAAAGTCCGGGCAAAGATCATTTTGCCACCTGATGCCGCTGACTGGGCACCGCCACCGCCGACACCACACCAAGCGATTCTCAAGGCGTTGGGTCGTGCTCGCCGTTGGTCCAAATTGATCCAGTCCGGCCAAGTCAAGAGCATGAAGGAACTGGCCGAACGGGAGCAAATGAACGACTCCTACATCTCCCGGATCCTGCGCTTGAACCAGTTGGCACCGGATATTGTCACTGCCATCCTGGATGGCCGACAGCCGGAGACGCTCACCCTGGCCAACCTCATGGAGCCCTTCTCCATGATTTGGGCAGAGCAGCGGGTGCAGTTTGGGTTTCCGGCGGTCAGTTATGACTGAACTGGAAAACGCATATCTGGCTTCGTCAACTGGAGAGTGGTAAAGTGGCCACCATCTCTGAACTGGCCGAGCGGGAGAATCTGGACAACTCCTACGTCGCCAAGGTGATGCGGTTGACGCTGCTGGCACCGGATATCGTGGAGATGATACTGGACGGAAGGCAGCCGGAGGCGATGACTTGGCGGGGGTTGGCGAAGGGGTTTCCGATGGAGTGGGTGGAGCAGCGCCGGTTGTGGGGGATAGGGTGATGGTGGTTGGTGCGGCTGCCGACATCCGTATCGGCATGAGCTCACGATCATGACGCCATATACGGAAACCCCTTCAAAGCACCTCGTGCAACCAATTCTATTCCATGGCGGGTTGCACGTTCCTGTGCCTGGGCTGTATAACTTCTCGCCGTTGTCACTGCCATCATGCGAGGATTATCCTGCCGATAGGCTGCCCGTGCCCGCAAGAGATCATCAACGGGTGATGCATCACAGTAGGGCCCTTGGCGGTGCTTGCATTGGATGATCAGAAACTCACCGGTTTGGGAATGCACAGCAATACCGTCTGCACCACCGTCCCCCGATTGGGGAGTACGTTGAGATCTGTATCCACTTGCCTGAAGCCGACGCAAAACCCAATTCTCGAATTGTTCAGGTGTCATGCGGTCCAATTCGTCCAAGTCCGTATCATCTGCTGATCTTTCACGATCGCCAATGCTGCCAATAGTCTCGCGGAACAGGGTCGATTGATCTTCCCCGACCAACACCGGCGGAACCAAAAGGTCGCGACTCAGAGCACGCTTTTTTTCCAATAATGCGTTTAACTTGATATCAAAACTGCTTTCCCCGATCTCGGGGTGAACCGCCATTGGATAATAAACCGTTACCCTCTTGCCTTGTCCAATACGATAAATGCGGTCAGTGCATTGGTCCTCAACAGCTGGATTCCACCAACGAGACAAATGAATGACGTGGTTGGCCGCAGTCAGTGTCAGGCCGACACCGCCCGCCTTTGGAGATAAAATCATCACGTCGAACTCGCCGTGACGATTCTGGAATGAGTCCACTGCCTTTTGGCGCTCTTCACCGCAGACTCTGCCATTGATGAGCATGGGCAGCTTGGTTAGATGAAATTCCCGCTTGAGCATGGCCGCCAGTGCCTCCTGCATGTCTAGGCTTTCGACGAACACCAGAGCCTTTTCCCTCGCATTCGCCACAGGGCGCAGGATTTCAAAAGTGGCCGCCAGTCGGGCAGACCAAGCGATATACTCGTCATGAGGAATACCATGGGCTTGCTGAGGATCGATTGGATGCAGAGACACCCCCCTCATGGCATGGAGAATCTCCAGCATAGCGCCAGGGCCAGACGCCAGACTCCCACGTGTGACGACTTCCGCATAGCTGTCTGCCTGCTTTCTGGGCATCGTCCTCGGCAACGGAACCGTTCTCTTTTCAGGCAACCCTTCGAGTTTGTCGACCTTCATGCGGCGGACCATAACGGGGGGCGATTCACCGACCGGGTCCAGCATAATCGAACGCAAACGTTTGAGAGCCGCAATCTTCTCTGGTGGATAGATGCCAGAGAAACTTTTCAGGTCGCCCAGATATCCCGGATAGGTCACATCCATGATGGCCCACAGGTCTTCAAGTCTATTTTCCACCGGCGTTCCGGTCATGGTCAGGTTAAAATCCGCATTAACCGTCTTGGCCGCCCGGGCAAGCTGGGACGTTGGGTTCTTGATCTTCTGAGCCTCGTCATAAACCGCCACAGCCAACCGTACCTTGGCGAACGAATGATGGTAATCACGCAGCGTTTCAAAGGTGGTCAGAATCCAATCAGCCTCCTGAAGACGGGTACTCTCAAGCAACGGCTGACCAAAATCCACGTCACGCCCGCTCCAGCTATCAACTCGGAGTTGTTTTAAGTCGTTACCGTAAGCGCGCACCGGAACTCCCAGACCCGGCGCACTCAAATGCCGTTCATGTTCCGCATTCCAGTTTGCCAAAAGACCCGTTGGAGCTATGACCATCATGGGCAGGCGTTCCATGCCAAGATGAGCACGAATGTCAGTCATCCACTTAAGAAATGTCAGCGCTAACAAAGTTTTTCCCAGACCCATATCATCCGCCAACAAGACCCCTGGAAATCCGGTACGCCATGCGGACTGCAGCCAGATCAAGCCTTCCTCCTGGTGCGGCTTGAGTGAAGTTAACAATGACAAAGGGATGCCGCCTACACCACTTGGCTCCCGAATAGTCAGGTTACGATGGTAAGAAACCTCCTCGTAATTCTCATCAACGATGAGAAAAAGCTTGCCAGATGGCACGTAATTCTCTTTGTTCCCATGGGCATCCGCGCCATTTTCCATGTTCAACTCGGTACCAACTTGGTCGACAGTTGGCTTGGCGAATCCCATCAACTGATCCAAAACATTCAAACTCGCCTGATTAGCAGGGACATCATGCTCTGCGATGCGGGCTGTACTATCACCACGAGCCATGGCCTCTGCCACCGTCCTCCGCGCAGGTTCGATTTCTTTGGAACCCAGTTCGATACGATGTCCCCCAATCTGGATGCCGAACCGCTCCGGCAGCCAACTGTTTGGCTCCCTCTTCAGCCAAGGGAGGATCGTAGACTGCCAGATCCCCAGGTCCACGACACGCTGTGAATATTGTTCGGTGGCGATAAACAGGTGGTCGGCAACTTCGACGGCATCGCCCAAAAATTCCTTGAGGTATGACTGAGGATTACGCGCAAACCTGCGACGGGTTTCGACATCCGAGGTTTGGACCTTGCGGACGATGGTCAACGCTTTCTGCAATCCCGGTTCGATATAAACATAATAATGATTACCCAAACCATAGCGGTCCCGGCACTCATCCCATTGCGTAAACCGCTCTTTAGAGAAGATCTCTTGCAAAGCCTCAGGCAACAGACTCTCAGCTTCGCTGATGGATGCTTCACCATCGGTATTTACCCAGGCTTCCTTGACACGCCGGGCAAACAGTACGGGATCGATTTGAAAACCATCAAACCCTGTATGAAGCCGCAGTGAAAAGGCGGCGGCATGCACAATCTTGGTGTTCCGAATGTAAGCGTCAGTATCTACCCCAGCGTCGTTACAGTCGGAAATCAGTTCGCGAAGAGTGGCCAAGTGGGCAAAACGTGTGCTGTCATCTTCCCCTGCAGCCTCATTGAA
>NZ_RXIU01000108.1 GCF_004217665.1 Candidatus Magnetaquicoccus inordinatus
TTTGGGAGGGCGGACGCCCGACATACACCGTTTTGCTGGTGGCAACAGTGAGGAAATTGGCAAATGCGATTGCCCTGGTTGCTGCCCGCTCTCTGCTTGACATCTCCATCGCTGCGTCGCCTGCGCCTTGCAGGAGCCTGCTTGCAACCATGTTTCACAAGCTTCTCCCTACTTCCGCATAAGTCGCGGATGTGTGCGGCGATCAAAATAGATCTTGCCATCCTTGTCCATCAACCAGACATTGGCGGTCAGATGACGATGTACCGGCTCCTCCCCTTGCGCCACCCGTATCCGATTGCGACGACGGGTCCGCCGATTGGCCAAACGCTTATCTTGCTTCTCCGAATCTGCATGTGTGCTGCCACGAAGAGAATGTTTACGACGAGATCTACTCATCCGAGGTGATTTTCTCCTTGCACAAAGCGCGTTAGATTATAAACTAGGATCCTTTTTTCGGATTATTTTCCATTTTGACCCCTGATACTAATAACCGAAAGCATCACTACATGTCTGTTATCCTCCATGCTCATTTTGATCCTCTCAATAATCGTGCTGAACCACTGTTCGATGGAACCAGCAGTCATGCTTTACAGGTTGCCCATTTAGCCGCACGCTTTGCAGAATCGATGATTCCTGCCCAGCACTCCTCCCTGCAGTTGGTTGCCCGGGAAGCAGCACGCATGCTCGGCCTATGGCATGATCTGGGCAAAGCCTCTGCGCATTTTCAACACTATCTGCATGCCGTGGGCGATCCGCACAACCTGGAAAAACAGGGGCGCATTGACCACTCCAGCGCCGGTGCCCAACACTCTGCCAGCACCATTCCCTTTTTTGGCACTCTGCTGGCTTTTGCCATTGCAGGTCACCATACTGGCCTGCCCGACTGGCATGGCGACAGTGAGGGCACCTTAAAAAAACGCTTACACAAAAAAACAACTCCCTGGCAGGCCAACACACCAGCCGAGCTTTTGGTAGGCGATCGTCTGCAGCAGGTGACCAGACAAATGACCTTGCCACCTGATCCCTTTGCCATCGCATTTTTGCTGCGCATGCTCTTTTCCTGCTTAACCGATGCCGATCTTTTGGCGACCGAGGCATTTTTGGATCCGCAACGCACCAGTCAACGCCATCCCCCTCTCCCGTCAATGGCACAACTGGTTGGCCATCTGGAGCGCTACCTGGCAGAACGTTTTGCCCAAAGCGAAGGAGAGGTGAATCGCCAGCGCCAGAACATAGCCTCTTTCTGTCGGCAAGCAGCCGATTTACCCCCTGGATTTTTTTCTCTGACTGTACCGACGGGAGGAGGAAAAACTCTCTCCGTATTGCGTTTTGCCCTGCATCATGCACAGATCCATGGCATGCAACGAGTGATTTCAGCCATCCCTTTTACCAGCATTATAGAACAAAACGCCCAAATATACCGCACTCTTTTCAACCCCTTGGGCGAAGGAATCCTCTTGGAGCAACATGCGCATCTGGATCCAGATGATCCCGAAACAATGCGCAACCGCCTGGCCGCAGAAAACTGGCAAGCACCCCTCATTGTCACCACCAATCTGCAATTTTTTGAAAGTTTTTTTGCCGCCCGTCCTGGTCGCTGCCGCAAACTGCATCATATCGCTCGTTCTGTCATCGTGTTGGACGAGGCACACGCTCTGCCAATCGCCCTTTTGCAACCTGCTTTGGCCCTCCTCAAGGAGTTGGTGAGCCGGTATGGTTGCACGGTGGTTCTCTGTACGGCAACCCAAGCGGCTCTGCAGCACAGCCAGGAGTTTTCCATTGGCTTGAAAGAGGTGCGCGAGATTATTCCCGACCCGGTGGCACTGCATCAGGCACTGCAACGGGTACAGGTCAGGCAGTGTGGAACGCTTTCTCTACTGGAGACGGCACAACGCATGGCTGCGCTTTCCCAGGTTCTTGCCATCGTCAACAGCCGTCATCATGCCCGAGAGCTCTTTGGCACTTTGCAAACGCTCACTGCGGATAGAGAAGAAATTTTTCATCTCAGCGCCTCAATGGTTGCGCAGCACCGCCTGGCGGTATTGACAGCCATCAAAGAGCGATTGCAGACAGGGCGCTCTTGTCGGGTGGTCTCCACCACTCTAGTCGAGGCAGGAGTCGATTTGGATTTTCCTGTTGTCTACCGAGCATTAGCGGGATTGGACAGCATTGCCCAAGCGGCTGGCCGCTGCAATCGGGAAGGAAGCATGGTTGAACGGGGAGAAACGCTGATTTTTCTGCCCCAGGAGAGCCATTTTGCAAACGAAGGCGCTCTCAAACAGGCTGCAGATCATGCCTGGGAAATCATGCAACTGCCCTCCTACCAAGAAAACCCGCTCTCCTTGGCAGCCCTTGAGCACTATTTTCGTCTCCACTATTGGCAACAAGGGGGCAGCCATGGCAATGGCTGGGATCAAAAAAATATCCGTTCCTGTTTTCAGTTGGGAAGCACCAAAGAGCCTTTTCTGTTTCATTTTCGCACTGCCGCCGCCCTGTTTCAAATGACAGACAGCCCACAGATCCCGATCATTGTTGCCTTTGACGCAACTGCCCGGCACGAATTGGATCTTTTGCAACGTCTCAACAAACCAGAAGCCTCACTGCTTCATACCGCCAGTCGTCGCCTGCAACCTTATATCGTCACTATCAACGCACAGGAATATCAAACACTCACCAACCTGTTGGCCGTTACCACGGTTCATGAACGATTTAATGTATTGTTGCAACCGGAATTATACTATTGTTCGTTAACCGGCTTGCGCTTGCCAGAAGAGGAACAGGAAGCTTGTGAATAATCGTTACGAGCATACTCATGGGCAAGGCGCAGAGGCATGAAACACGCTCTGGAGAGCCTGGCAGAATAGTCAACCAACAAGGAGCAATAGATATGATTGTGGTGCCTGCCGATCGTTTGAGCCCTGCGGCCCTGCAATCGGTCATCGAGGATTTTATCACCGTGCAGATGCCGGAGGATTGGTCTGCCGAGGAACCGGTTGCAACCAAGGTGGCACAGATCAAAACGATGATCAGCAGGGGCCTGATCGAAATCCGCTTTGATCCACAGACGCAGTCCTGTGGGCTGTTTGAAAAGGTGGAAATCTGATAACTGTTCACCACCCAAAACAACTGCGGGTCCAGGGAGGGCACCTCCCTGGCCGGGTCCAGGGATGGAATCCCTGGGATTTTGTTTTTAATCTTTTGCCTTTGGCGCGCCTTTTACAACAAGCCGACGCGCTTTTTGCGTCGGCGCGGCGCGCCTAATGGAAGCAAGCTGTGCGGATGGGCGCGCTTTTTTGCGCCAATGCGCACAGCATCCCCATGGGGGTAGAGCTGGCGAGCCAGCACGAATCTGAATAGTTACGAAATCTGATGATCAACACTCCTTACCGATATGCGCAATACACCGATATGCGCAATACAATGATGTTAAAAATAATTTTTTTGCAGACCAAGAAAAACCCTTGCGAGCCATCAAATCAACAGGGAAAATCAGCACATATTTTATTGAAAATCAGGGTTGGATAATCTCCCTGCCACGCCTGAAGCTCCATCCGGCCATATAAACCGCGTGGGACAAGCCGACAAAAACTGTTCTGAGTGTGCTCACACTCTGAAAGAGCGTATGATCGAAACTACTCATTCTGGCTGACAGGAGCAACCATCCAATGGATTGCAAGAGCCTCACAGCCTGGCGTGTGCGGATTGACCTTGACCAACATGCCGAGAGCTGTTTTTTCTGCACTCAGCATATACCAACCTTTTTGGAGAAATAGCATGCCCGCCTTGTTTGATCCGCTTTCTTTGGGCGCACTGACATTGCCCAATCGCATTTTGATGGCCCCCCTGACCCGGTGCCGAGCGGAAGCAGGACATATTCCAGGTGCGTTAATCGCCGAACATTATGCCCAACGCGCCAGTGCAGGACTAATCATTGCCGAAGCCACAATGGTGATGGAGGGCCATTCCGCTTTCTGGAATGAACCGGGCATCTATTCGGAAGAGCAGGTGTTGGGATGGAAAAAAACCACCCAAGCGGTACATGCGGCCGGTGGCCGTATTTTCCTGCAACTCTGGCATGGCGGCCGGGCCTGTCATCCTCTTCTGAACAATGGTCACCAACCTGTGGGAGCCAGCCCTATCGCCATCAGCAACGACGAAGTGCACACCCCTGAGGGCAAAAAAGCCTATGTCGTACCGCGTGTGCTGGCAGATGAGGAGCTGCCACAAATTGTCGCCGGCTTCAAACTGGCCGCCACTCATGCCCTGTCGGCTGGCTTTGATGGCGTCGAGGTACATGCTGCCAATGGCTACCTCCTGGATCAATTCCTGCGCGATGGTGCCAACCAACGACCTTCCGGCCCATATAGCGGCCCTGTTGCCAACCGGGCAAGACTTTTGCTGGAGGTGGTCGAAGCCGTCAGTCAAGTGTGGGGCAATGGTCGGGTAGGTGTACGGATTTCGCCGCTTAACAGCTTCAACAGCATGCGCGACAGTGATCCCATCGGCTTGGCAACATGGCTTGCCAAACGTCTCAACGACTATCCGTTGGCCTACCTGCACGTCATGCGGCGCGACATGTTCCAACAACAAACTGGTGACATCATGACCCCGATCCGTACCCACTACCGGGGTGTGCTCATCGGAAACATGGGCTATTCCGCCGAGGAGGCTGCAGAGGCCATTGCACAGGGAGCACTGGACGCAGTCGCCTTCGGCGTACCCTTCCTGGCCAATCCCGATTTGCCAGCCCGTTTTCGGGCGGGAGCAGCGTTGAATCAAGCCGATCCCGCAACATTTTATTCCTCTGGAGCAACAGGATACACCGATTATCCGACACTGTCGGCCTGAACGACAGGAGCTGTAACCGCCATGCCTGCATACGCCCGATTCATCTTTCTGGGCAGTGTCAACGCCTGTTTGGCTGTGGCATTGGGCGCTTTTGGCAAACATGCCTTGATGCCCCTGTTGTCCGAGGCAGCCATGGAGACTTGGCGTACCGGCGCCTATTATCATCTGCTTCATGGGATGGGATTGGTCCTGGCAGGATTGGTGGCAGAACGCGCCCCTCATCCACGACGGGCAGTCTGGGCAGGCTGGCTATTGCTGGCTGGCACAGTGATTTTTTCGGGCTCCCTTTATGCCATCGCACTGACTGCAATGGGCATTCTGGGAGCCATCACACCGATCGGCGGACTTTGCTTTTTGGCCGGCTGGCTGCTGTTGGCATGGTCAGCACGCCCCGTGCGCTCATAAAATCTTGATGCCGTGGCTGGTTCGCCAGCCACGCTGTACGACCACATTGCCAAACTACAGCAGATGCCTCTGCCAAGCCAACACGCCCGAAGTCAGCACCGCTATCCATCCAAACAGACCAACAGGAAACTGTCGCACCAATCTCCAATCAGCAGATGACGGCAAGGCGTTCTCTATAACCACCACCATTAAAAAAAGATAGACGGCATAATTCCAAGGCGTGGGTTGCAGATACAGATAGAATTTTCGGTGAATCAACCATGCCAGCGGAAGCAACGACAATGGTGCTATCCCAATGGGCAGGGCGTTAAAGGCGTTGATGCGGGCACAAACAACCTGGCCGAAGAGAAACCCCTCTGCTGTGCGCTTTGGCCAAACCGAGAAGCGTTTAGGTTGTCCACCCAATATGAGGGCAATCACATAATGGGCAAGTTCATGGAACACCACACCCACAAAATTGACCAATGCCGCCGACCACAAACTGCGGCAGTGCAAATGTTTGATCCGGCCGATCAATACCACCAATACCACACTGATAAAAAAATCAGCATGATTGGCTCCCGACCAAATACCAGATCCACTGGTTACCATGTTGCCTTCAGCAGCTTATCCACTACTTTTGCCACTCCTAAAACCGGATTCAGTTATCATTTCCATCACTATCATTTGCTGCCCAAAAATCCATCGGTACCATATAGAAACGCAAGCAATCTCGAAAATCTGCGCACACAGTATCCGCTTGCCACAGCAGCAAGCCAAATTGTGGGCAAACAGGCACCCCCCCTCCTCTCCTCTGTCACTTGTGCTGCTCTTCCCGCTCACTCCTCCTGCTCGGTATACCATGGTGTCGCTGGCTGTGGATTATTGGGCAGAACATCCATCACCCCCTCCTCCAAGCGCATATTGGCCTCGGAAAGCTCCTGTGTGCGCTTGTCTAATAATTGCGCCAACCTCTGGTTGAGCTCGTACAACTCGCGATTGCGCTCTGACAACTGCTGAAACAGGCCATTCAAAGCCTCCAACAAGGCCGATGTGGCCGGATCACGACTCTCCGACGCTGCAAAAAAAGCCTGCTCCGCAGAATAGCCTATCGCTAATAAATTGACCTGCTTGGCCATCACCTGATCGGTCCCCAGAATATGATAGACAAGCCACTTGCTCAAAAAAGTCAGCAATATCGTCGCAGCCTCTCTTATCCCCCTCGTGCCGTCTTGCCGCAAATAGGTCACCTCCTGCAAAAAAAGAGCATGCTGCCGACTATGCTCCTGAAAATGCCGATAATCTATCTGCCTCTCCTGCATCAACTCCTCTTCTTCACGAAAATGATACACCGCATAGGCTGCAAGCGCTGAAAAAAGATATTCTATATCCTCTTCACGCTCCCCCTGCCGCTGTACCATCTCACCTAAATGATTCAATATATTTACTAAATGATGGTGCTGCTCATCTACCAAGCCAATGCCAGTTGTGAAATAGTGCTGCCAATGAAAATATTCCATTCCCTTCACCCCCAAGCTGGGAAACCCACTCGCTCCATAATACACAAACGCTCCCTTCACCTCACCCACCGCACATCTGCTCGCACCCTCTTGCTGGCACAATTTTATAGCACCTGTACCCTCTTCTCACTGCTGAAAATTGACATAATCGTACTATGCAAGCGTTACGCAAAATGTGCAAGCAGAGATTCCCCCAGGGTAATCGCATTTGCAAACCAGAAAATTATTACGGAGGTCCAGGAGGAGATTATCTCCTCCTGGTGGGAGCAGGGCAAAGCCCTGCTGATAATGTGCGGCGTTTCTACAGAAGCGAATGCGAAGCATTCGCGCACGCCGCACCGATTTGTGCCCCGCAGGGGCACTCTTTGGGAGGGCGGACGCCCGACATGCACAGTTTCGCTTGTGGCAACAGTGAGGAAATTGGCAAATGCGATTGCCCTGGAGATTCCCCTAGCCGAGCGACCATTCCTTGCCGCACATATTTCTTGACATCCCTTTGGTAGCATGATCTTCTAAAAGTTCATTTGGACACGATTGTCTTGCCACTACACCCCCTCTTTTACCCTGCTTGCACTGCGGAGAGCGCTCATGGTGATCATGGTGCACGAATTGCACATTATTATCCTTGCCCTGCTTCTGCTCTTGATTCTCCTGAGTGTGCGTATTGTCCCCCAAGGGCGCGAATATACCCTGGAGCGCTGGGGACGCTATATCCGTACCCTCACCCCAGGATTCAACCTGATCATCCCAGTTTTTGATCGTGTTGGCAGCAAAATGAATATGATGGAACAGTTGCTGGATGTCCCCTCTCAAGAGATCATCACCCGCGATAATGCCATGGTGCGCGTCGATGGTGTGATCTTTTTCCAGGTACTCGATGCCGCTAAAGCCGCCTATGCCGTCAGCCATCTCCATCTCGCCATCCATAACCTGATTACCACCAATATTCGTACCGTGATGGGTAGCATGGATATGGATGAACTGCTCTCCAAACGCGATGAGATCAATGCCCGCCTGCTGCGCGTGGTCGATGAAGCAACCCATCCCTGGGGAGTCAAAGTGGCCCGTATCGAAATTAAAGATATTACCCCGCCTAAAGATATGGTCGAGGCCATGGCGCGACAAATGAAAACCGAACGCAACAAACGGGCGGCCATCCTCGAAGCAGAAGGGGTCAGACAGGCGGAAATTCTCCGCGCCGAAGGCAAAAAACAGGCGATTATCCTGGCTGCTGAAGCCAATCGCGAAGCTGCATTCCGCGAAGCAGAGGGCAGAGAACGGCGTGCCGAAGCCGAAGCGCAAGCCACCCGCATGGTCTCCCAAGCCATCGCCGAAGGAGATATTCAGGCCGTCAACTATTTTGTTGCCCAACAATATGTCGAAGCTCTGGGAAAACTGGCCAGCGCAAAAAATCAAAAGCTGATCTTTCTCCCCCTCGATGCCTCAAGCATCCTGGGAGCATTGGGCGGAATCAGTGAATTGACCCGCAACGTAGGAGGTCATAACAAATAAAGAGCGACACAGCCTGACAATAAACAGAGCCTTACACTCTCTGCTGCTCAACCGCAGTTGCCAAAGGCATCTCTACCGTGGCCAACTCCGTCAACAAGAGCGCTGAACGCTCTGCCAAGCGTTGTTGAAAGAGTCGTGCCACCTCTGAGTGACAGGAAAGCAGAAAGGCAAAGGCTGCTGGGGAGACTTCCAACAGCTCCACATCCCCCGCCCCTGCGCGCACTGTCGCCGTGCGCGGCAAGCCCGAAAAGAGGGTGATCTCCCCTACCCAATCGCCGCTCGCCACCCGAAACTCTCCTGCCCCTGCCTGCATCTCTGCCAGCTCTGTACGTCCCAACAACTCCCCCCGCAGATGAATATATCCTGAACGACTCTGCTCTCCTAAACGCAACAGCTCTTCCCCCGGTCCAAACAGTCGATAACGCAACAGCCCGGCAAACTGCCGCACCATCTCTTCGGTAAGCAACAACTGCCCCTGCTCTGCACACAAATAGCGCGTGACAAAACCACTCTCCTGCAGCAACTGATAGAGATCGACTGCCGGAGCTCTCCTGACACTTTGCCACGAGGAGAGGCTCGCCACATCCGCCCCTTGCACGGTCAACACACTGCCCATATACAAACCCTGTCGCTGCAGAGCATACCAGACCCGCTCCTGTACCAACCCCTCGATACGGCTGCGATCGTGAAAGGTGCGACTCCAAAAACGCAGCCGATAATAGATGCACTGTTCACGACAACTGGCTACCATGGCATCGGGCTGTTTATAACTGCAATCCACTTCGGCGACACTGTGCGCTGCCTCCCGCAATGCCGCAAGAACCATGGCGGGTGAGAGTGCATAATCCAGAGGAAAATCCAACTGATGGCGACGCAAAGGCGAATGCCAGCTCATGTTGTTGATCAGATTATGGGCAATCATGCTGTTGGGAATAATATAGATATGCCCGCCGGTGCTGCGAATACGGGTCTCCCGCCAGTTGCGCTGAATAATCTCACCCTCTTTATCGCCAACCGCTATCCACTGTGCAGGTTGGGCAGTGCCGGTCACATTGATGGAAATACCTGCAAAAAAGTTACCCAGTACATCGCGCAAAGCAATACCCACCAGGGTGGCCAACAAGGCGGTCGAGGTCAACAGTTGGGCGGCGTTGAGATCCATGGCAAACTGCAACACCAGCAACAGCGAGGCTGCGACTATCAGCATGCGCCCGCTCAGCCATAACAGGCTGCGCCCGGCAGGCAGCTCCTGACGCAGTTGGCTGGTATAGAGGCGACCAATCCCCTCGCTGAGATTGAACAAGAGCAACAGGGCCCAAAACAACAACCAGACATCCCGATAATGGGCCTGTGGTTGCCACATGCCAAAAGCTGCTGGAAAGGCCAACAACAGACCCAGACAGAGTCCACTCCATAACAGCATGCTCAAAGGCAGAGCCAGGGAGGAGAACAATTCGGCCCAGGGAGAGCTGCTCTGCCGCAAACGACGCAAGGGGATGGCAATGGCGGTAACAACCAACAGGCCGGAGAGCAAAGCACTGAACAAGAGGGACAACCAAAAGGGGTTGGACATCACTCACCCTGGGGCAGACGGCTTAACAGCCGATTGAAAGCCTGAGCCAAAGCCTTGAACTCGCCGGGATAGAGATGCTCTGGCAACGGCGCCACCCGCTGCCCCTCGGCCAGAGCCTGCCACTGTTGCGCCAAATCCCGCACAGCCGTTAGGGTATCGACCACCGCGTTCAGCGTCTCTGCCACCGCAGTAAACTCCCCAGGAACAGGGGATTCGACTTTGGCGGGGACAGTGCCACGAGCAATCAAGAGCAGAATCAGCAACAAACGATCCGACAGCAGACGTACTGCGCGCACCTGGTTGACCAGAGTACGCATGGCATTGGCCAAACCGCCCAACTCATCGCACCCCCCAAGTGGAATCAACGCATCCCAATGGCCGGCGCTGACCGATTGGGCAAACTGCTGCAAGGTCTGCAAGGATCGGGAGATAGAGTGGAGAATAATGGCACACACCAGCGCACAGATAGCCACCGTCAACAACGAAAACAGCAACAAAAAGACCGCTGACTGCTCCCCAAATGATTGGGTATGCTCTGCGCGCTGCTGGGCTGCCTGTTCGCTGACCTGGCGAATCTCATCGATCAATGGCTCCACACTATGGATAGCCTGACGCATCTTTTCGTTCAAAAGATGATTTTGTTGCTCGCGCGCCACCACCGCTTGCCAATGGCGTTCATAATCGTTGAGCAGACTCTCTTCCTCTTTGCCGAGCGTTTTGCCCGGTAAACGACCCAACAGGGTGCGCAACTGCTGGAGTGCCTGCCCTACCTCCTGAACCGATTGGCTGTCGCGGGCCAACCAATAGCCCTTTTCACTCTGCCACAACTGCACCAGTGTTGCTCCCGCCTCGGGAGCGCGCAACCATCTACCCATGGCACGAGAAGCCTGATGCAGGGGAGCTTGCAACCCCTCTTCATCATGCAAACCAAACTGTTGGTAGCCATCGGTCAGGCTTTGCAGAGCCTGCAGATAGCCGTGCATGGCCTGGATAATCTGTTGCGCCTTGTCGGCAACCGCCTCATCCTCTCCGGGACGACGCAATTGAATCATCTCCTGGGCGTGCTGAATCGCCCTCTGTACCGCCTGACGCAAAGGATCAAGCAGTTTGAGATCTTTGCGTAAGAGAAAATCTTTTTCCAGACGACGCGCCTGCAACATCTGCACGGCCACTTCGCTGGCCAAATGTTGAACACGGATTTCGTGGCTGCGCAGAGAGTGATTTTGGCTCAGAGTGCGTTGCAGAACCAAAGTATAGGCGGTAGTGACTGCAACGAAAAAAAAGAGCGTAAAAGCGATGGTAAAGGCCAATTTGCTGCTGATACGCATCCGCGAGAGCATGGTTATTGTTCCAATAGTTTGAGCAAACGCAACAGATCATGCCAGCCATCGCGACGACGGCTGGGAGCGCGTAGATAAAAGGCGGGATGATAGCTGGCAATAAGCGGAATACCACGCCAGTGATAGGATTGTGCGCGTGCCGAACCGACTGTGCCGCTGTGCCCGGTCAGACAGAGGATGGCAAAACGACCCAGACAAAAGATCACTTTCGGTTGAATGATCTCCAATTGCCGAAACAGATAGTCTTGGCAGAGGGCAATTTCACTCACCTGCGGATCACGATTGGCGGGTGGACGACATTTGATCACATTGGCGATAAAAATCTCCTCCCGTTTGCGTCCGATGGCCTTCAGCATCTGCTCCAACAATTTGCCCGCAGCACCGACAAAGGGTTCACCTTGCTGATCCTCTTCCGCTCCAGGGGCTTCACCGACCAAAACAATGTCGGCCAGCGCTGAGCCTACGCCAAAAACAGTCTGGCTGCGGGTGCTGGAAAGCCGACACTTTTGGCACGCCGCTACCTCCTCTGCCAACTGTTGCAACAGTTGGGGACGTTGCTCGATCGGCGGCGCCTCTGGCATGGGCAACTGTCGCTCTGCACCAGAAAGATGAAAGGCGTGCTCATGACTGGCCTGAAGGGGAGCCGATTGCGCTCCTGCTGAAGAAGCTTGGGGAGAAACGGCAACCGCTTGCGAAAAAACAGCGTGCGGCATGGCATTGCTTGCAGAGTTGTTGACGGCAGTGCTGTTGACAGATGTGCTGTGAGCCGTTGAGCTGTTGACTGTTGCAGGCAAACGCTGGCGATGAGAGAGAAACTCCAGGCTGTCACCAGAGCGAAACAGCAGACCACTTTCGATCCAATAGGCCAAGGTGGCGCGCCACGCCTCCCCATAACCGGTTGCTTCGCGAACCGATTCCTGCTGTTCGCTCTCCGCAGCCAACCCTCCCTGCGGCGGACAGAACGCCGAGGAGTTGCCTTGATTCTGGCTGGGTTGGCGACGGAGCGTACTCATCGAAAATAATTTTTATTGTACTGTACTGTTTTCCACCATTCCCAAAGCCTGTTTGTAGAG
>NZ_RXIU01000109.1 GCF_004217665.1 Candidatus Magnetaquicoccus inordinatus
TTTGTGGACACTGCCCTGCTTCACAACAGGCTTGCACCCTCTCTGCCCCCTGCTCCGCGAGCAGGCAATTGCATTCGGAGAAAAAGTGCGCTTTAATGGTTCAGTTTGGGCAATACAAACAGTGGAATCGACCCTCTACAGACTGTCAAGCGCGTGACCAACTCTCCTCCTACTGATCCCACCACCGATAGCACGGCTCTGCTGCAAGCAGCCAGCCAAGGCAGTATGCACGCCTTCAACGAAGAGGATTATTATCAAACTCTCTTCACCCTCGCCGAATGGGGCGATGCCAAAGCCCAACACAATCTCGGTGCACTCTTCCTGGAGGGTATCGAAATCGAACAAAATCTCCCCGAAGCCCTCAAATGGCACTCCCTGGCCGCCGAACAAGGAATGGTCTTGGCCCAGCACGATCTGGCTACCATGTATCTGGAAGGTTTGGGGATCGAGGAAAATCCAGAAATGGCAGCTCACTGGTTCCGCATGGCCGCCGAACAGGGCGATGCCAAAGCTCAAAACAATCTGGCTATCCTCTATGCCACCGGACACGGGGTGGAATTGGATCTGCTGCAAGCCTATCTCTGGTTCAGTAAAGCCATCCATGGCGGCATGTTCGAGGCTCTCGATAACCGCGATATGGCCGAACAGGATATGCCCCCCGAACAACTCCAAGAAGCCCGTCGCCTGTGGTCACAAATGGCTCCCTCTTGAATCATGCAATGGCGTGCTATACAGCTTCCTGATGCACATTTCTGAACCTTGTTGGCTGGCCAACTCGCAACACCTATGAAGTGGCTGTGTGCATCTTCCGAAGCGTGTCGGCTAGCCAACTCGCAACATCCATGAAGTGGCTGTGCGGATTGGCGCAACAAAACGCGCCAATCCGCACAGCTTGCATCCATAGGCGCTTGAGCCGACGCAAAAAGCGCGTCGGCTTGTTGTGAATAGCGCGCCAAAGGCAAAAGATTAAAGGCAAAATCCCAGGGATTCCATCCCTGGACCCGGCCAGGGGGATGATCCCCCTGGACCCGCAATTGCTTTGTGTTTTTCCGAATATTGTGCTGAAAGTGACTTGGTCGCTGCTTTTGCTAGGGCCCAACTACCTGAATGCGCCCAGCACGCGGTAACACCAAAGACTGACCCTGCTTCTGTAAATAGTTCATCACCACCGTCGATAACGGCTGACCTGCCTCCGCGGCAATCAATACCCGACTCTCCGCCAACATGCGAAATCCATCCCCACCACGCGCCAAATAATCGTTGCTGGCAACCTTCAACAAACGTGTTCCATCCCGTCGCAAAGGCTCACTCCTCTCTCCCTGCCATAACTCCACATCCAAAACCCGCTCCCCTACAGCCTGGCGCGGATCATAACGTATCGATAATCCAGAAAGCTGTAAAAAACGCCCAGAACCTTTGCCCAACTGCGACAAACCATGCTCCAAAGCCTGCCAAATCGCCTGCTCACTCATCTCCATAACCACTACCGTATTGCCAAAAGGAGACTCTTTGTAAATATCACCCAAACTCAAAACCGTCCCAGGAGCATACAAACGATTACCACGCAGTGAACCACCATTCAACAAAGTGACATCCGCACCACTCTCCAAACGCATGGCATCGGCAAAAAGATTGGCCAGCGAACTCTCCCGCTCCCGTACCGTGCTTTCGCGACTGTCCAGCTCCCCTTCGGTCACACCAGCAGATCTCTGCAACTGTTGCTGCAAACGCTGATGGATACCCTCAATCACAGTTTGTACCTCAGGGTGCGCCGGCAAACGAAAAGTGGAAAGAAAATGAAACTCCGGCAACACTCTGCTTTTGCCTTTGGCTCCCGGATCGGGTCGCAACAGGGTCAAATCAATCCGAGCCAACTGCGCCCCATCAGAGGCAGCTTTGACAATATGAGTATTGCCAATCGTGCGCAGCATGTTATCGTGATCATGACCACCCAAAATCAGATCTATCCCTTCAACCTGACGCGCCAACTCCTCATCCTCAGCCAAAGAGAGATGGGTCAAAGCGATAATCAGATCCACCCCCTGCTGCTTGAGCAGAGGCAACAACTCCTTGGCTACCGGAATGGGATCGAGAAAACGTACTTGAGAACCCAGCGTGGCCAAATCGGCAGTGGCAGGCGTGAGCAAACCGATAAATGCAATTTGTAGATCACCTACCTGGCGAATCACCCACTCCTGGCTGTGCGGCAGCAATCCACCATCGGCAGCACGCAGATTGCTGGCCAACCAGGGAAAACGAGACTCCCCCAGACGAAAGTGCAGCGTCTCCAAACCATGATCAAATTCATGATTGCCCAATACCGCCACATCCACTCCCATAATATTGCATAGAGTGATCATCTCCTTGCCCTTGGTCAGATAGGAGAGCACCGAGGGCGAGAGCAAATCCCCCCCAAAGGTGAGCAGACTAGGCACCGCTTGCTGACGTTGCTGTTCAATGAGAGTCAACAAGGGAGCAAATCCCCCCAGCTCCTTTTGCGGGGTAATCTCATAGATGTCATTAAAATGGAGCAGACGTACCCGACTAAGCCGTTCCGCCCAGCCACTGCTCGTGCAAGAAAGGAATACCGAAAGAGAAAACAAGAACAGCAAGGCTCTTTTGCCGATCATCATCGTCAATCACCAAAATATTTGAGAAAGATTCTTAAACAGAATGTGATAATAGTTTTTCAGTTTCGACTGCAACTGTTTTTTCTATTGCAGCACCATTTGCCTGCCAATCCCGACAGAGCACTTGGTTTTGTACACAAAAGCCGGATGATTATACGATCTGCAACGCCTGACACAACGGCAATTTATGCAGCCGAAACTCTTCTGCCAGAAGAGTCAATTGGGCCACTTGCTGGGCGCTACTCAGCAAGGTATTGCCTTGCGCATCCACCAGACGTTGACCAAGAGCATTCAAACAGGGATCGGCAAAGCGCGCCCACTCCCTGGGTTCCTGATGACCCTGCACAATGGCAGACAAAAACAGACGTTCGATTTTGGAGAGCGCTATACCGCCACCGGTCACCGGACTCAGCAAAAAGCCAAAGGTATCGCTATATTGCACCCAATCCAGGAGCAGACCATTCAAGCGATCAGCCATTGCTCGGGCGTGGGCAATATTCTCGGAACTGTGTGCCGCTTGCACAAAATTATTGGCCAGCAGTTTATGGATAGCCTCCTGAATCTGTTCCAAGGTCAATCCCGCAGCACGCAAGGTTGGCAGCAAACTACCAATACTGTGCACCTGCAAATCGGCAAGCAGGCGTAACAACACAAAGCAGGCGGCAGGCAGGGATGGATTGCTCTGCGCTGTGGGCTGAGGCAGTTTATCGGCTGACACAGTCAGCACCAACGATTGCTGTTGCCAAAGATGCAGCGCTTCGGCACTGCTCAGAGCACGACTCCCTTTCACCCAATAATCGCGACGATATTGGCGATTGACCAACAGATCCAAGGTGGTTTCGCGAACAATGGGATCAGAGATCTGCGCCAAAAACGACACCTGGGCCGCCGAAAGCCTCTCTTGATACAAATTATCGGCGGGATGGGCTGAACAAACATAGTTCAAACGGGCAGGAGAGAGCCATTCAGCCATGCGGGAGAAGGTGATGGGTTGCCAATCGCGATTAAAATATTCATGACTGAGATAGGCATAGTTTTTGTTTTGCCGGATCGTCTGCAGTTTGCTGGCCACTTGTGGGTTGGCCTGGGCAAAGGCGGGCTGGCAAGCCAAAAGCTGTTCGGCAAAGCCGAGCGACTCTTCGATACGTTGCGCCCAACTGGCGGAACGGGGAGTCAGACGTTGTTCATAAAGCAGCAGCAGATCACGCAGTGGCAGCATGGCCACCCAGGAGGGCAAAGTATAGTAGCTGACATAAAGCACGCCGCCACTGTTGAGTTTACGGTCGATAAAATCGACGATCACCTGCCTATTGGCCTCCGAGATCCAGGTCCAGACGCCATGCAGAGCGATAAAATCAAAATCAGGCAGATCTTGGCGTTGACAAAATTCCGCAAACGGCAGATCAAAAAGATGGGCCGGCGCCCCACTGGCTGCGGCCAAGGTACGGGCATAAAGCACCTGCGAGGGGTTAAAATCACTGCCCCACCAGGAGAGAGCAGAACCCGCCGCATGAAAATTGAGACTGACCCCTTGGCCAAAGCCCAATTCACAAGCATTACCTATCGACGCTGGCGCCAAGCCAGCCTGCAAAAATGGCAGGTTAAGACGCAAAGGATTGAGTTCGGCATAGTAACCGTAGTTGTAACCAATATCGGTCACATATCCAGCGCTCCAATCAGACACTCCTGCCTCCCTGGTTTATGCTGTCAACTCAGCCATGGTTGGAATTGCGGCTCATTGGCCAGAAAAAACCAAAACATCGACCACTCTGGGCACAGTGCAATATTACACCTTAAAAAATCCGATACTCTCCTGCATGGTGCGCGCCTGCACCGCCAGCGACTCGGCCACCTCCGACATCTCCGAAGTGGCCAGCGCATTGGCCTGAATCACCTGATCCAACTGCTGAATCGCTTGATTCACCTGTTGTGCCCCCTGATTCTGCTCGGCAGAAGCATCAGCAATCTCCTGTACCAACTCCGCCGTGCGCTGAATATCCGGAACCAAACGGGCCAACGATCGCCCTGCCTGCTCGGCAATCGATACACTCGACTGACTCAATGTGGTGATCTCACCTGCTGCCAACTGACTGCGCTCCGCCAACTTGCGCACCTCCATGGCCACCACCGCAAACCCTTTGCCATGCTCCCCGGCGCGCGCCGCCTCAATCGCCGCATTCAATGCCAATAAATTGGTCTGCCGGGCAATCTCCTCAATAATCACAATGCGACTGGCTATCTGCTGCATCGCCTCTACCGCCTGCTTCACCGAATTCCCCGTCTGTCCCGCCTCCTTGGCCGCCTTGGCCGCCAACTCGCGGGTGGTGTGGGCATTCTGCGCATTGTTTTGAATGTTGGCCGCCATCTGTTCCATCGCCGCCGAGGTCTCCTCTACCGAAGCTGCCTGCTTCTGGCCGCCCGCAGAAACATGACGTGCACTCTCATTGACCTGCTCACAATCATCCACCACCGATTCCGCAACACCCTGAATGGTCGAAACCGTCTCCCGCAAATGGGCCACCATGCGCCGCATTGATCCATAAATACTGCGCTCGCGTTTGCAATCCACCGTAAACTGCACCGATAAATCACCGCGCGTTACATTGTTGACTATGGTGACCACATCGCCAATCTCCGTCATCTCACAACCAATCTGATTCATCAAATCGCGGTTGACATAAGTGACAAAACTGAGCGTACCCAACACAATCAACGGCACCAATATCCCATACACAAGCAACTGCTGATGCGAACGCACCGCCAAACGAGAGGCCAAAGCAGCCAACTCCTCGCCCAGCCTCTCCTCCACCTTTTTCAATTGATTAATCCGCTCGGTACTGGCGGCAAACCAGCCATTGGGATCAACGGCAAAACCTCCCGTTCCCGCCTTGTCAAAGGCAATCTGGCGAATCCGCTCCACCTCGACAACTGCGGCTACCCCCATCTGCTCCTTGAAATAGGACTGCATCTCCTTGGTCGCCAACGATTGGAACACATTCAAAAATGCCGCCTGCTCACCGGCCAATGAGGCAAAACGCTGCAAAATTCCCGGACCAAACTTATCCTGGGCAAAGGTGTTGGTTAAGGTGGCCCGCTCCAAGCCAGCCCGCTCCTTGCCCAACATCAAAGAGACATAGGCAGTGGTACGCGCTGCCGTCTCGGCATCCGCTGCCAACTCGGTCATCTCCCGCACCACGTTGATCAACCCCTCAATGGTACCGGTATAATATTTTAACACCTCCGGTGCCGCGACACTCAGCGAATCGGCCTTGCTCCGCCACTCAGCCAATTGACTCAGCCCCTTTTTTGCCTCCTCAACCCGGCCTGTAAAGCGACTGCCAAAGCGACTGATACCAACTCCTGCAACCCCGTTTTGCCATTCACCGTGAAAACGATTGGATAACTCCCGCTGCTTGGGCAGCTCCACCTTAAATTTTTGCCCCTTGCTGCCGATAAATCCAGAGGTCATGCCACGCTCTTTCTGCAGCTCATGCACCAATCCGCCGGTCTGACTCACCAAAGTGGTCAAGCCAGACATCGCCTCCATGCGATTGCGTAAATCATATTTATTCCAGATGATCTCTCCGCCCAACCAGCAGAGACTGAATAGCGGAAAAAACAACATTAACGCCAATTTAGTCCGCAAACGCATCCCTTTCATTCTCCCCCCCCCTGCTCCTCCGTGAATGATTATCTTCCTGAGAATGGCAACATAATACAACAAAATCTAGCAAATTATTTTATATATAGCAGATTATTTTTTCTCCCCGAAGGAAAAAACAGTGTCCAGAGCCCATTTTTTCAATTGTGTACGATCTATTTTGCCATTGGCGAGCAATGGCAATTGTAACAAATGCTTAACATAATAGGGGTGTTTGTAACGCGCCAAATGCGCTTCAAGGAACAGGCGCAGCTCTTCCAGAGATAAAACAGCGCTGCCACTATAAAAAGCAAAGCCCACCTCCTGCCATTTGGCATGCGGAACGCCGACCACCACAGCTTGGACAATCTGCGGATGCCGATTCAGAGCTTTTTCCACCTCACCGGGATAGACATTTTCGCCACCGGAGATATACATCTCTTTTTTGCGGCCCACGACATAAAAATAGCCCTCTTCATCGATACGCAAGAGATCTCCTGTGGCAAAAAACTGTTCGTGCAAAGAGGCGGCAAAGAGCGCCTCCTGCCGCCAATATCCGGCACAACGATGCGGACCTCGCAGCCACAACTCTCCCACCTGCTGAGCTGCCACCGGATTGCCCTGCTCATCAACCACGCGCGCTTCACTGTGCGGCAGCGGTTTGCCGATCGAATCAGGACGCAAAAAAGCCTCCTCTGTCTGCAACAGAAAGCAGTTTGGCCCCACTTCGGTCAGGCCAAATCCCTGTTTGAAGGGAACGCCTCGCTGATGAAAGCTGTGGATCAAAGCCAGTGGCAGTGGCGCACCACCTGAAAGAAAAAAGCGAATGGCAGAAAAATCGGTTATGGCAAAGTCGGGATGGTCATGGATGGCCTGAAACATGGTAGGCACTGCCCAAAACACAGTCACCCCCTCCTCACGAATCTCCTGCAACACCAAACCAGGATCAAAACGCTCATGGAGGATCAAGGTGCCGCCAATGGAAAAAAGCGGCAGGGTAAAGACATGATAACCACCGGTATGAAAAAAGGGAGTGTTGATCAAGGTGACATCGTCAGGCCGCAACACATCGGCAGCAACCGTCGCCTGCATATTGGCGCGAATCATTCCGGCGTGCATCATCACCCCTTTTGGTTGCCCGCTCGAACCAGAGGTATAGAGAATCATCAAGATCTGTTGCTCAGGCTTATCGCGTTCGGCAGGCAAAGAGGGAGCAGGCAAGAGACTCTCCAGAGGGCGATAGGCTGGATGCGCCAGCAACAGCTCTGGGAGAGCCTTGCCCAAAAGTAAACAAGGTTCGACATCGGCACAGATCTCCTGCAACTCATGCGGCGCCAAACGCGGATTAAGCGGAACAAATAGGGCATCAAGACGAATCGTGGCAAAAAACAGCGTCAGGTGTTCCAAACTGCTGGTAGAGATCCAGACCACCCGTTCACCAGCCGTTACTCCGGCGGCATGGAGCTGTTTTGCCCGTCGTTCGATCTCCTGGTGCAAACTCTGGTAACTGAAGCGGATTCCGCTTATACGATCCAGCAGGGCAGTTTTATTCGGCTGGCTTAGGGCAAACTCGGCGATCACATTTTTCCACATGCTTCATGCTCCCTGGCGCAGAAAATGGCTTTTTCTTCATGATCTTGCGCCATTATAGCAAAACAATACAAGGTCTGATTTGCCACAGGGCAATCGCATTAAAAAAATGCAATAATTATTATGGAGCTCCAGGAGATGATCATCTCCACAAGCACTAACCATTTTTTCTCCCGCCCCCACAAGCTGTCGTTTTCGCTTGCGGGGAAGTATCAGCCAATCTCTTTTGGATAATGAGCCAAGATGAGTAGAAGAAATGGAGAGCAAGACAGAGTTCTATTCCAATGGCCACAATGCCATTCCGGCCAAACGGGATGAAGAGGGGATTGACTACCGCATGAAAAATACCGGAGTGGAAACTGGTTACCACCCCGGCATAAACGCCTGTCAACAAACAGTCATAAAACCATTACACCACCAAGCCAGTGGTCTGAATCAACCGCTCACACAGCTTTTTGATAAAGCGATCTTTGATCTTCTCGCGAATCTCCGACCCCAGACGCTTCAACAAGCCCTGATCCACCTGCATCACCAAAATTTCCGTCTTGCTCCTTACACCAGTCGAACGCGGTAAACTGGTCAAAAAGGCCATGTCACCAAAAAATTCTCCCGGACCCAACTCCACTACTGCACTCTCACCTTTTAATATTTCGACCCTGCCGTCCAACAAGATATAGAACGAGGTGTCTATGTCTCCTTCAAAAATCACATCCCTCCCCGCCGCAAAGGTGAGAAATGAGGTGTTAAACGCTGTAATCCGCCGTTTCTCAAAAGTCGAAAAAGAACCAAAAAACTCAATCCGATCAATCTTTTCTATGGTCTCCTCCCGACTCAACTGCTTCACCTCTCCCTGCTTGCCACCCTCTTGCGCATGCCTGCTCTGCAACATCGTCTCTTGCCGCACCCCAAGACTACCCTTCTGCAAACGATCCGTTGTCTCCGCCAAACGATGCACCAGCTTGTTGATCAACTGATCCTTGAACTTCTCCCGACTGTCACTGCCCAATCGATTCAATAGCTCACTATCCACCCGCAACAGCAGACCACGATCCAAGGCAACAATGTTCAAAGTCCGGGGCGTCGCCGTCAAAAAGGCCAACTCTCCTATGATCTCACCTGCCGCCAACTCAAACAGTTGCTTGCCCTTGCCCTTCTGCAAATCCCCCTTGATTGCCGCCACCCGTCCCCGCAACAAAACATAAAAGGCTGTATCCGCCGTCCCTTCGCGAATCACAATCTCTTGCGGTTGGGTCATGCGAAAACTGACATCAAACTCCGCCACCCGATCCTTCTCATACTCGGAAAAATCTTTGAAAAACTCTATCGTCCGCAACGAATGGGCAATCCCCTTCTGCTTGAGCCGCTCCGACTGCTCACGCCGTTGCTCCAACTCCGCCTCCCGCTCCTCCGCCTCGGAACGAACCACCTCTGTCTCCGGAGCCACCTCTTCACCATTCGGCGCAAAAACCCGCTTGTAGAGCTTCTCCGCAAAAGTTGCCTCGATACTGATTGCACCACGCCGTACCGCCAAACTCATCGGCACCTCTACTGTCCGTCCACTCCCCCCAGACAAGGCAAAAGATCCCATCTTCTGCTTAAAGCGAAATCCATCCGCCTTGATGACCCCCTCCTTCTGCAAAGCCACTATCGCCTGCCGCAACTCCTTCTTCACATCCAAACCGGCCTCGCGCATCCCTTGCGGACGCCCGCGCAAATCCAACAACTCCTCACCTGACTCCTCACCCAATATCACCTCAACAACACCATTTGCCTCCTGCAAAAACTCCTGAAAACCGGCAAAATCGGTCTGGGCAGGCTGGGAACGGCCAGCACGCAACAAATTATAAAATTTTAACAATACCGTGCGCGACCAACGCTGGGCGATACGCTCATGCTGCTGCCGGTCGCTCTTGCGTGAACCATCGCCTGCCAGATTATATTCCATATAGCGCAAAGCCAGATCACAACAGGCAGCCCACAGATATTCCGGAACCCCTTCAGGGAGCACATTGATCACTGTCTTCGGCGCAAAGGCGGCCTCCATCAATAAGCCTTCACGATGCACCACACGCACAAATCCCTTGGCTACCGCTCGGTCCGGCTGCTCGACATGAATATCCGGAACCGCATCCGGTATCGAATGCAAACAGGTGATTGCCGGTACGCCACCCTCAGCAATCGATTCCATATTGCCTCCGGCATTGCGCAGCATCACCAAATAGGAGATAAAACCATTGCTGTTGACCGTTAGCGAACGCTCCGCCGAGGTGCCATCCTGAAAGCCTTTGATCGCCTCATTGACCAGCCCCTGCAACCGCTCTTGATAGGCTGCATCCAAAAAACGCGCATAATCATTATAACGCTTGATCATGTCATCCAAATGGCTGCGCCCAATCAATTTATCACCCACCTTGGGCAGATCGATACGCATCGCCTTGCGTTTTTCCAACTCCACCCGATGCACATGTCCGCGAATCACCAAACGAATCAAAGTTTGCATCATCGTCTCGCGCATCAGATTACGCACAGCCTGCTCCAGATCCTCCTCCATCTTTTTCTGCTCTGCCGCACTCCCCCCCTTGCCCATCTGCTTGGCCAGATGAAAAACATCGCGACTGGCAGCACTGCTGGTCAAAAAGGAGACCAAAAAGGTCTTGGCGTTGCGCGTCAAATCTTCAAAATGGATCTGCTCCTCCTCCAAAAACTCCGCCTTGGTCTGCGGCAAAGCCTGCTTCATCCGCTCCAGCAATCCAGGCATCGGCAAATCACCCGCTATCTCATCCAATACCGTATTGATCGCCGATGCCGACAAAGCCACAGATGAGTCGGTCTGCAACCAACCAATCAGCTCGTTGCAAATCCCATTGAGCAACTTTACCGTCTCATGATCGACGCTGGTAATCTGGTCGCTGCCACGCGCCTCATTATAGAGGGGTGCCAAGACCTCCTTGATCGCCAACTCCATGGCCAATATCAGCACCCCATGACTGCTCTCCTTGCGCAACGCCCGCTTGACCTCAGCCAAAATTTGGTCGCGAACCGCCTGCAGTTTGCCCTCCTGCCCCAACTCGGCTACCTGACTATGGGTACGATCCCGCAACTTGGCCAAAGTCTCTGCATATTGGTTGCGCAACATCTCCTCATTGCCCGCCGAAGAGTCGCCCAGCAAACCCAATTTTGTCACCGCGCCTTCACCAACCACCACACTCAAACCATGGCTGGTAAACAGCTCTTCGATTGTCAAAATGCTCGCTGCATTCACCGACAAGCGCATCAAGACTGGGTCAAGCGTCTCCACATTCCAGGCACGTGCAGTAATACTCGCCTCTGGCGAGGCGGCCAAACGAATAAAAAATTGCCGATCCACCACCACACTCCCCCCAGGCTGCAACAGCGCTGAAGGCAGGGTATTGGCGCGAATAATGCCATTGGAGTTGGACAAATAGAGCCCCCAGGCCCCACCCTCGGCACTTACCGGTTTGATCATCAGATGCATCAAGCGATTGTTGGAGGCAATCAACAGGGGACTCTCTGCGCTCACTTCGGCCAGATTAATCTCCATGATCCGTCCTGCACGCAACTGCTCCTCGTTTTCCGGGACGGCAGCACTCAGGATAGTCGCCGGAGGCTGGTTCGGACGCACCTCACCCTTGGCATTTTTCTCCTCATCCAGTGTAAATACCATCCCCGCCGGATGCAGATGTACCCCTACCAATCCCTTAAAATCAAAACTGCTGACAAACAATTTTTTCCGATCCCGGGCATTCAGACTCTCCTGCAGCATGATCCGCCCTTTGGATCGCGTGGTCACATAATATTCACCTTGGCCACGATATTCGATGTGACAGGAGACACCCTGGGAGCCGATCTCCACAGGTGCATATTGGTTTGGCAAGGCATAATAGCTGTTTGCTGGCAAATCGGGATGCGGCACATTGGCCACCCGCTCCACAGGCTTTTTTTCTTCCTCGCCACCTTTTTTAAACAGATTTAAAAATTGCATTCTCTCCCCCACATCCTGTATTCATCCCCAGCGTCTGCCAACGCAGACACCACGAAAAGAGCAACAGGCGCTTGCCATACACCCCCCTGGAGCAGCGCCGCCCTTCTCCTCCTTTGCACTTCGTTACACCCTTTTTTAACCTCATTGGATTACTTTAACATTCTCTGAGACACGAAACCAGACCATTTTCCAGGGCAATCGCATTTGAAAATCAGAAAATTATTATGGAGGTCCAGGAGGAGATTGTCTCCTCCTGGTGGGTGCAGGACAAAGCCCTGCTGGTAATGTGCGGCGTTTCGTAACTATTCAGGTTCGTGCTGGCTCGCCAGCTCTACCCCCATGGGGATGCTGTGCGGATTGGCGCAAAAATGCG
>NZ_RXIU01000011.1:0-13723 GCF_004217665.1 Candidatus Magnetaquicoccus inordinatus
AATGCTTAAGCATTCGCTTCTGGTGAAACGCCGCACATTTTCAGCAGGGCTTTGCCCTGCACCCACCAGGAGGAGATAATCTCCTCCTGGACCTCCATAATAATTTTCTGATTTTCAAATGCAGTTGCCCTGGAGAAATTTTGCCCATGCAGGGGTTTGCGAACATGAAAAAGATGCGCCAGCCCGTTGGTGCATCAACAACGCTTCCCACCGGGAACGTATGGGGTTAGAATTTCCGTGATCTGTCCAATGCACCCTTCAGGAGTAGCACAATGTCCCAACCAACCATGACCCATTTTGGTTTTAGTGAAGTGCCTTTTGCGGAAAAGGTGGTGAAAGTCAAAGAGGTTTTTGACTCCGTGGCGGGCAACTATGATCTTATGAATGATTTAATGTCGTTGGGGATTCATCGTTTATGGAAGCAGTTTGCCATTCGCCGCTTGCGGGTGCGACCGGGGCAACATTTTTTGGATGTAGCGGGGGGTACGGGGGATCTGGCGCGTCTGCTGCACGAACAGTTGGCGGGTACGGGACGTGTGGTGATATATGATATCAATGCCAACATGTTGGAGAGGGGGCGGCAACGTTTGGTCGATGAGGGACGGATTCAGGGATTATATTGGACTCAGGGCAATGCCGAAGAGTTGCCATTTCCCGATAACAGTTTTCATGGTGTGACTATTGGCTTTGGTATTCGCAATGTGACCCAGATGGAAGCGGCGTTTCGGGAGATGGTGCGGGTATTGCGCCCAGGTGGGCAACTGCTTTGTTTGGAATTTTCTCGTTTGGCCATTCCCTTTTTGGAGCCGTTGTATGATGCCTATTCGTTCAAAATTTTGCCGGAGCTTGGCCATTGGATAGCCAAAGACCGGGATGCTTATCAATATTTGGCGGAGTCGATTCGTCGCTTTCCCGCGCAGGAAGAGGTGGCCAAGTTGTTAACGGAGTGTGGTTTATATGGGGTTCGCTATCATAATCTGAGCGCCGGCATTGCGGCTGTGCATGTGGGCAGAAAGGTATGACAATGAGTGGATGGTTTGCAGCACCTCTGAAATGGTTGCCACAGCCGCTGACGGCGGTTGGCTTGAGTGTGACCTTGAATTTATTTTTCCAGCGCTATCCAGAGTTGAAGGCTCGTTTGGCAGAGTTATCCGGCAAGGTGTTTCAGTTTGATGTGGAGGATTTGCAAACGGCATTTTTCATGGTGGTGGATGAGGGGGGAGAGGTGCGCATTCATACCTATTCCGACACCGTGGCCCATGTCACCATGGCGGGCAGCAGTCAGGCATTTTTGGCTTTGCTGTTTAATACCAGGGATCCTGATTCATTGTTTTTTGCCCGCGAGTTGAAGTTGTCTGGGGAGACCGATACCGGATTGCACTTCAAGAACATCTTGGACAATGTCGAGATCGATTGGCAGCGTGAGTTGGCGCCCTGGATGGGAGAGAAGCTGGCAGGTGTAACAGTGCGTTCCTGGACGCAGATGCAGCAGGCACTTGGGCAAGGAGCAGAGAAGGTGGATGCGGGGGTGGAGGAGTGGATGGCCCAGCGCAGTTTGCCCCGCCAGGCGCAGTGGAACACTTTTCGGGACGATTTGGATGATTTGGTGGAGCGGAGTGAACGGGTGGCGCGAGCCATTGGTCGGGTAGAGAAAAAACGTGCGTTGGCACTGGCAATGGCAGCAGGAGCGGAAGAGCAGCCATCGGCAGATAATGATTCATTGACTTCGGTGGTTTGATGCCGTGATGTTGGGACATTATCGATCCTTTCGCCGTCTGACGACGATTCTATTGATTTTGGCTCACTATGATGTTGAGCCGTTATCCACCCTCTCTTTTCCGTTTCGCTTGTTGACCTGGATAATGGGATTGCATCCAGCAGTACGGCGGGTGCGTCGCTTGTCAGCGCAGGTACGGCTGCGCAAAGCGATGGAGGAGATGGGCCCTACCTTCATCAAATTTGGCCAAGCCTTGTCAACCCGCACCGAAATCTTGCCGGATGATTTTAGTGTCGAGATGAAAAAATTGCAGGATGATGTGCCGCCTTTTCCCTTTGCTCAGGTAGAGGAGATTATCCAGAAGGATTTGGGAGGGCCGGTTGAGCAATTTTTTCGGACTTTTGCGATTAACCCGGTGGCTTCGGCCTCCATGGCCCAGGTGCATCGCGCTACCACGTTGGCGGGACGTGAGGTGGCGGTCAAGGTGATGCGACCCAATGTAATCGCCTTGGTGGAGCTGGATATTCGCATGCTGACGACTCTGGCGGAGTTGGTGGATACCTATCTGCCGGAGTGGAGGCGCATGCGCGCCAAGCAGGTGGTGGCAGAGTTTGCCGCGTCGATTCGCAATGAGATCAATTTTCAAATTGAGGCTTCGCGCGCGCAAAAATTTCGAGAAAATTTTCGGGAAGATCGAGAGATGCGTGTTCCGGCAGTCATCTGGGCGCTCTCTACCCGACGTGTCTTGACCATGGAATGGATTGAAGGGGTACCAATCGATGAGTTGGTGCATCGATCAGCGGACGGCAAGATTGATCCGGTTACCATCTCCCGCAACATTGTCACCAGTTTTTTCAAGCAGGTATTCCGGGATGGCTATTTTCATGCCGACCAGCATCCAGGCAATATCTTTGTATTGGCTGATGGCACCTTGGCCATTTTGGATTTTGGTATTGTCGGACGGGTAAGCCGCCAGGATCGCATGGTATTGGCCAAAATTTTACAGGGATTTCTCCAGAGGGATTATCGCCTGGTTGCCGAGATGCACGTGGTGGCGGGCTATGTGCCGCATGATACCAATGTGGATGCTTTTGAAGAGGCTTGTCAGATGTTGGCAGAGCCGATTTTTGGTCAGCCGTTGAAGGATATCTCCATTGGCAATCTGTTGGCGGAGCTGTTCAAGGTGACCGAACAGTTCAACATGGCGGTACAACCCCATTTGTTGCTGCTGCAAAAGACGATGCTGGTTTTGGAAGGGGTGGGACGGGAGATCAATCCTGATTTGAATATGTGGGAGTTGTCAGGACCGCTGATTCGCGATTGGATGACAGAGAATCTGGGACCAAAGGGCAGGTTGTTGGAAGCGGGTGCACAGGCGAAAAAGCTGTACAGTGCGGCGACCTTGGTACCGGATATAATTGTCAATGGTTTGGAGCGTTTGAGTCAGGATCAATTTCAGTTACGCATTCATCCCAGTTCTCTGGAGGAGTTGGAGCGTGCAGTATCCCGTGGTTTGCGCAGTCAAACCTGGGCCATTGTCGGGGGCACACTCTTTTTGGGGAGCGGTTTGTTGCTGTTGGGTGGTCAATCGGCATGGTGGTATATGCCACCGTTGACTGGCGCAGTTCTCAGCTATCTATTCAGTATCAAACCGGGTGAGCGATGAGAGGTTATGGCTCTTGTTTACCCTTGATCACGGGGAGAGTCTGATGAATAGGGTATCCGGGCAAGAGCGTCATGGTTCTTGATCTGCGCAGTAAATATGTTCTCTCCTTTTTGTTGTTGGTTTTGATTGCCATTGTGACGGCGAATATTTATTTGGAATATTCGCTGGGAGAGTGGCTGGAGAATCAACTGGTTACCGAATTGCGTCGTCATGCACAGATTGGTCGTGTTTTGGCAGAGTCACGGGAGTTGTCCACCATTGAGCACAATCCAGACCGACTGGCGGGATTGTTTGGGCAGGATCCGGGGATTCGCATTACCTATATTGGCGATGATGGCAAGGTTTTAGGCGATTCCCACCGCAACGGTGCGGCGCTGCGCAGCATGGATAATCATGGGCAACGGCCAGAGGTGGTTGCAGCGTTGCAGGATGGGCTGGGAATCAGTCGCCGGGAATCGGCGACCATGGAGCAAGGGATGCTCTATGTGGCTCTACCCTTTCATTCTCCAGATGGGGGGGGACAGGGGGTGGTACGGGCAGCGTTGCCGTTGGAGGGGGTACAGGCGCTGACCAGTCGTTTACGTTTATCGATCATTGTGGCTGGTTTGATTGCGATCATGACGGCCATCTCTTTGAGCGGTCTTTTTGCCCATTGGACGACCTATTCCCAACGCCATGTAATTGCCTGTGCGCAGACCATGGCCCATTCGTCACGGGCACCACGCATTGAGATTCATGCCAACGATGCGCTGGCGGGGTTGGCCAGTTCACTGAATCTCTTGGCCGAGGAGAAAAATGAGACGTTGGCCTTGCTGGCCGAGCGGCAATCACAGATGCTGGCGGTTTTGCAAAGCATGCACGAGGGGGTGATTGCCTTGGATGGGCGGTTGCAGATTACCTTGATGAACCGTTCGGTGATGGAGTTGCTGCATTTGTCACAGGCTCCTGTGGGTGAAGCGGTGCAAAATATTGTACCGCTGCGCATGTGTGCCGAGTTGGGTTTGGATCGTCACTATCTGCCTTCGCAACCCTTTTCCACAGAATTTGCTTTGGATGGACCGGTCGAACGACGAGTGACAGCGGTGGTGACGCCGTTACATGAGCATTCTGGTCATGTCATTGTGTTGCGCGATGTCACGGAGAAGCGGCGTTTGGACGCCATGCGTCGGGATTTTGTGGCCAATGTCTCCCATGAGTTGCGCACGCCGGTGAGTGTTTTGCAGGCCAATGCCCAGACTTTGCTGGAAGGGGCTTTGGAGGATAAGAAATACAGTCGTATTTTGGTAAGCGCCATGGAGCGTAATGCCAGCCGTTTGGCCAAGTTGATTGCTGATTTATTGGATCTTTCCCGTTTGGAGGCCGATCAATTTGCCATGGAGGTACAGAGTCTGGAGCTGTTACCGATTGTGCTGGATGTGGTGGATTTGGTGCGGGTGACGGCGCAAGAGAAGGAGATTGAGCTGCAGGTAGAGGTGGAAGCGGAGATGAGCATTTTAGCGGATGCGGAGGTGTTACGGCGCATTCTGATCAATTTTTTGGACAATGCGGTCAAGTATATACCCAACCACTCCCATGTAGTGGTACGCACACGTGAACAGCATGGGCAATGGCGTTTGGAGGTGGTGGATGATGGACCTGGGATTGCGCCGCAACATCGGGATCGTGTATTTGAGCGGTTTTATCGGGTGGACTCTGGACGTTCGCGCAAGATGGGCGGCACAGGGCTGGGATTGTCGATCGTCAAGCATCTGGCGGAAAAGATGGGTGAAGCAGTTGGCATGGAGGCTATTGTACCGCAGGGATCGTTGTTTTGGCTCAGTCTGTCACGAGTGATCGTATGATCGATCATGCTTTCGCGCAGAAGTTGCTGTGGACCAATCTATTTTTTGCGCATCTTGTTGCTGTGAGGTAGGAAGAGCAATGAGCAATATTTTGATCATTGAGGATGAGGAAGATCTGTTGATGACTTTGGAATATAACCTGAAAAATGAGGGGTATCAGGTGTTTCCGTTTGTATCAGGAGAGGAGGGTCTGGAGTGGGTAAGTCGCAATGGACCTCCGGATCTGGCCATGCTGGATGTCATGTTACCGGGCATGTCGGGGATTGAGGTATGTCACCGTTTGCGTATGGATGAGCGGACTCGTAAGACACCGATTCTGTTTTTGAGTGCCAAGGGTGAAGATACCGATAGGGTGGTGGGATTTGAGTTGGGGGCGGATGATTATGTGGTCAAGCCGTTTCATGTGCGGGAGTTGATGTTGCGGGTACGGGCGATTTTGCGGCGCAGTGGCATGGTGGCGCAGGCAGATGAGATGTCGCAGGAGGTGTTTGGTTTGTTGCGTCTGGATCGAATGCGGCATCAGGTATGGTTGGCCGACCAGGAGATATTTTTGACTGCCATGGAGTTTAAGTTGTTGGATCTGTTGTTGGCCAACAAGGGGCGGGTGCAATCGCGGGATATATTATTGACCAAGGTGTGGAATCTGAACAACACATCTGTACAGACGCGCACGGTGGATGTGCATGTCAAACGATTGCGGGAAAAGTTGGGACCGGTTGGGGATGCAATTGAGACGGTACGCAACCTTGGTTATCGTTTGCGCGAGCGTCCGGGAGATGCAGGGGTCAGTCGTTTGAGTTAGTTGCGGGTGTGTTGCTTGTAATATTCACCACCAAAAACAACTGCGGGTCCAGGGAGGGCACCTCCCTGGCGGAGCCTCTGGGGTTTTGTTTTTTTGTTTTTGGCGCGCCTTTCACAACAAGCCGACGCGCTTTTTGCGTCGGCTTAAGCGCCTAATGGAAGCAAGCTGTGCGGATTGGCGCGCTTTTTTGCGCCAATCCGCACGGCATCCCCATGGGGGTAGAACTGGCGAGCCATCGCGAAGCGGGTAGATCTGGCGAGCCAGCACGAAGCTGAATAGTTGCCTTTCAGTTGCAGCTTTTTTCTGCAACCACAGCGCTGCTGTCGATTTGCAAGAGAGCGCTGAGACGGTTCAAGGAGGCAAGCGCTTGTTGGAACTGGAACTGATCCAGTTGTTCACGTATCTGCAGGAGGGAGTGATCGGCAACCTCTGATTGACCGCTGACCTCTTGGCAAAACTGCTCGAAGAGCTGTTGGGAGCGGGCATCCTGGGCCTGCAGTTGGTTGCGCAACTGTTGTACCAGCGAGCTGAGCCCCTCTTTGTTGAGGGTACGGATAACAGAAGGGGAAGCGAGTGGCTGACAAGAGGTGCGCAAACCGGCATCCGCTTGTGGCAGAGTTTCGATGGAGGTGATGACCCGTTGCAGGGCGTTGGTATATTCGCACAACAGATTTTCCCATTCCGCAGTATGTCCGTTGCGGATGGCCTCTTCCAACTGTTTGGCAACCGCAAACAGCTCCATGGCAGAGAGGTTGCCAGCAATGCCCTTGACCGAGTGGACCAGTCGTTCTGCCTGATTTTGATCGTCGCGACGTTTATGATGGAGCAGAGCCATGGAGAGTTGGGCGGCGGTTTGGGCAAAATCGCGATGAAATTCCCATAACAGGGAGAGTAATACCCGGCGGTTGCCATGCAGGCGGCGCAGGGCAGTGCGCAGATCGAGTCCTGGCAAAGATTCAGGCAGATCGAGCGGTGCAATCTCCTCTACGGTTGTTGGCAGCAAGGGCGGGTTCCAGGGGGCAGCATCGGATGGCTCTCTGGGTTTGATCCATTGCAGCAGTGCCGCATAGAGGATGTCGTTATCGATGGGCTTGGTGATGTGCACATTCATGCCAGCTTCCAGGCTTTTTTCCCGGTCGCCATCCAGGGCGTGTGCGGTCATGGCAATAATGGGCAGAGTTTGGCAGCGGCGATCCTGGCGAATCAGCCTGGTGGCGGTGATGCCATCCATGATCGGCATTTGGATATCCATCAAAACGGCATCATAACGGGTTTTACCAACCATCCAGACCGCTTCCTGTCCGTTATGGGCCTCTTCCACCTGGATACCGATCTGTTCCAGGATGCCACGGGCCACCTCGCGATTGATTCCATTATCTTCGACCAGCAAGATACGTGCACCGCCAATTTGTTGGGTGATGACAGAGAGGTTGCTGCTCTCTTCCAGTTTATGGTGGTGAATTTTGGCGTCATGGCGGCCAAACAGCTCCATGATGGCATTGAACAGTTCGGTACTGCTGATCGGTTTTTGCAGCAGGCGATCCACTCCTGCAACTCCCGCCTGTTTTTTGAGAATTTCATTATGGAAGGCGGTCAGCATGACCACCTTTGGCAAAGGAATGGTGGCACCACTGGTGAGTGGAGGACAGTTTTGGGCAATTGTTTGGAAGAGCTGCTGCACCGTTTCCAGGCCGCTCATATCGGGCATGCGATGATCGACAAAAATCAGATCATAGGGATGGCCATTTTTGCAGGCGCTGCATACTTCGGCGAGGGCACGCTGCCCGGAATCGACCACGGTAGGCCGTACCTGGAAACCCCGCAGATATTCCCAAAGAATGAGGCGAGCGGTTTCATTGTCATCCACAACCAGAATGCGCAGTGTATTGAGCTCTTTGGGGGGGAGCAGCTCCAGGGGTGGTTCAGCAGTATCGATACCCACGGGGATAGAGAAAAAAAAGATACTCCCTTGCCCCAGGGTGCTTTCCACTTCGATGCGTCCCCCCATCATCTCCACCAGGCGTTTACAGATGCTCAGTCCGAGTCCGGTGCCACCGTGGCGACGGGTGATGGAGCTGTCTGCCTGGACGAAGGGTTCAAAGAGGGCAGCCAACTGTTCGGCAGAGAGACCGATACCGGTATCACGTACTGAACAGACCAGGCGCAGTTGGTGATCGGTTTTATCCATGGCCACGGCGCGCACATCAATTTCGCCATTTTCGGTAAATTTAATGGCGTTGCTGATCAGGTTGACCAAGACCTGTTCGAGGCGGGCATCATCACCAATCAACCGGGAAGGGATGGTGGCCACAATGGAGAGGTTGAGTTCGACCCCTTTATCGGCGGCAGCCTGACGAAAAAGATCACCCAGATTGTCAAACAGGCGATGCAGGCTGAAGGGTACGGGATCAAGAGTCAGCTTGCCGGCTTCGATTTTGGAAAAGTCAAGAATATCGTTGAGAATACGCAACAAGGCACGCGAGGCATGCAGCACTTTGGAAAGATGTTTTTCCAATTTTGCTGGTGGCCGCATACGCAAAGCCAGGTCGGTCAAACCGATAATGGCATTCATGGGGGTGCGAATTTCATGGCTCATATTGGCCAAAAATTCACTTTTGGCGCGGTTGGCCGCTTCAGCCTCCTCTTTGGTGCGATTCAGATCCTGGGTTCGCTGGGCGACGCGCTCTTCCAGAAGAGCGCTCTCCCACTCATTGTTGATCAGGATGGCTTGAAAGGCATTTTGAATCCAGAGGATCTCCTCGCTGCTTTCCGGAATGGGTTCCTGCAAGGTTTCTGTGGAGTGGTTTTGTTGCCACTGGTGCAAGGTAGTGGCCAATAGTTGCAGGGGGTGCAGGAGATGTTTGATTTGTTTATGAATCAGCCAGCCGAGCAGGGCGACATAAGAGAGGATGAATAACCACCGTTCGGACAAGCTCCATTGTGCTGCTTGTTCTGTGTGCAACCAGAACAGCAAAAGCAGGAAAGCACCAATCAGAGCAAGCAGACGCAGCAGGATGCGTGTAGAGAGTTGTTTAAGGGTGGCAAAGGAGTGGTGGGAGTCCATGTGCTGCTCCTAACTGCCTGGATGGCTTGTAGAGGGCGCTTGTGGAATCGATGAGTTGACGGGAGTGGCGATGCAATAACGGTTGCGGCCGGCATGTTTGGCTTGATAGAGGGCCTCATCTGCAGCTTTTTTCAAGGAGTCGGCATCGGTTCCGATGGCGGGGAAGAGGGCGACACCGATACTGATGGTGACCTGCAAGCCGTCAACGCGCTGTTGCTCCACATTGAAGCGCAACCGTTCAGCCATGATAGCGGCACCTTCCACAGCGGTGCTGGGCAGAATCAAGCAAAACTCTTCACCGCCATAGCGACAGGGAAAATCAACATCCCGGCAGGTGCTTTGCATGACGCGGGCGACCGCTTGCAAGACGCGGTCACCTTGATCGTGTCCATATTGATCGTTAAAACGCTTAAAATGGTCCACATCGAGCATGAGGATTGCCAAATGCTGCTTATAGCGTTTGGCGCGACTGAACTCTTCACGCAAGATCTCATCCATGCGTCGGCGGTTGTGCAGGCCGGTGAGGCTGTCGGTGTTGGAGAGATCTCGCAACTGTTTTTCCAGACGTTTTTCTTCGGTAATATCCCGCATCAAGGCCGCCGAACCAATGTGTGTGCCATCAGGGGCATGGATGGTGGCGGCATAGATGCTCAAGACCCGATTGTGATAGACCACAGTGGAGGGAATTTCGATTCCAGCCTGGGTCAGGTAGGCAGTCATATAGTCGGGATCATCAAGCAGATTAAGGAATCCTTCCTCGGTGATCTGTTCGGCGCTTTTTTCCAGCAAACGTTCTGCTGCCGGGTTGATCAGGGCGACCTTGCCGTTGCGATCGGTGACCACGATTCCTTCCTGGGCGGCAACGATGATGGTGGTCAATTTGTCACGTTCGCTCTGCAAACCGGAATGGATGCGTGCCAGTTCATCGGCCATATGGTTGAAGGCAAAACGCATGCGGCTGAGTTCATCGATGGATTGGTCGGCCACTTGTTGCGCAAAATTGCCTTGCGCCACCTGTTCGATGGCTGCGGTCATACGGGTGATGGGTTGAATGACATGGCGGCGCACGGTAATGAAGGCCAGCGGCAGGATCAAAAAGAGAAAAACAGCCAAGATCCAGGCGGCATACTGGATTTGTCGAGAAAACCATTGCTCGTCTCTCTCACCGGCAGAGTGAACCAGTTGTTGAACCTGTTGCACAATGGCGGTGGCCAATTGATCCATTTTGGCGCTGGTTTGTCCATCCTGGCCGAAGACTACGGCATCTGCAGCGGCGATGGCTTCGATGACAGGTTGTTGTGCCTGCAAGCTGTTGCGATAGACATACAGCGCTGAACTATAATGCAGCCCCATGGCAAGATGTTGCTGTTGCAGTTCCAGGATTTGTTGCTGGGAGCTTTCTGCCATGCCCAGAGGCTGCAACAGGGCGGGAAGGGCATGCAGCAGCTTTTGCACCTCTTGCTCTTGCTGTTCCAGTTGTTGTTGGTAGTGACGGAATTGCGCAGTGTCATGGCCGCGCAGGAGCAGATTTTTCCAGGATTGTACCTGCGATTTGAAATGAAATTGCGCATCGCGAATGCGGTCGATGGCGTGCACCCCTTGGCGCAACAGCTCCCGATCATGGTTGGCTATACTTTGGTTGTCACGGATAGAGAGCAAGCCATTGAATCCGGCTCCGAGCACGGCCAGCCAGAGAATGCCTGGCATGACCAGAATCAACAGAAAGAGCTTTGGCTTATAGAGTTTGTTGTGCAAAGACATGACACATTCCGTTGGCTTTGAGCATCATCAGGTAGAGGCGTGACCCGGCACATCTGGGCCATAAAAAAGAATTGGTTATCATGAAAATATTTTCTGCTTGGGACAAGGAAAAAACGAACTGTTGAGAAAGTAATGAGATATTATAACGTTATAATTCATATATTGAATTAAAGAGACATAATGTAACCACATATTGCAGCTCCTGATGATCATATTGAGGGAGTCTGCACTCCGAACGGTAGAAGCGCAACACTGATCTGCAGAGGATGCCAGCGTCAGACAAGGGCAGGCGTGCTCAAGAGAGCTATTGGCTCATAAAGCAACGGGAGATGGCAAGGGAGCAAGGGGTGAGATTATTGAGGACAGTGCAGGGGTCGATAGGGAGCATAGCCTTTATTGAAGAGGATACATTGACCCTGATCACTTTTGATCCACTGCAGATACTCTTTGACAAAATTTTTTGCTTCACCGGGGGTATACATGAGCAGGGGGCGAGAGAGAGGATAGCTTTTATCGATGGCTGTGCTCATGGAAGGAGTAATGGCAGGGCTGCCTTCCTGGAGGGCAATAGGAAGAATTTTAATATTGGGATGGGCATAGGCCAGGCCACTGTAACCGATGGCACAGGGATTTTTGGCCACGAGCTCGACGACATCTTTTGAGCTGTGCAAATCCTTGGTGCCAAGGGCAAAGTCACGACGTTCGCCGAGGATTTGCTCGCGGAAGAAGAAGTAGGTTCCCGAGTTGCTTTGTCGGCTTGCCAGGATGATGCGTTGATTGCTGCAGCCAGGCACACTGACTCCCAAATCGCTCCAGCGTTTACTTTTGCCCCCCTCTCCATACATGTCGGCCAACTGCGGCAGGGTAAGAGAGGTCAAAGGATTGTCGGGATGGACAAAGATGAGGAGAGCATCATAACCGAGCAGATGTTTAACAGGTTGGATGCCATTTTTTTCAGCAATAGCCAACTCTCTGGGCTGAATCTCCCGGCTGGAGTTGGCGATATCGATTGTATTGTGCAGCAGGGAGGCGATACCGATGCTGCTGCCGCCGCCGGTGACGGCAATGGCAACATCTGGTCGCAAGCGTTGAAACGCTTCCGCCCAGGCTTGTGCCACGTTGACCAAAGAGTCAGAACCTTTATTCTGGATGATGAGTCGTGCCTGGGCGCTGCTTGCATGGCCAATCAGGATGCACAAAAACAGAATCAGCGCAATTCGCTTGCCTTGCATGGAAGGCCCCCTTGCGGTTTGAGCAAAGAACGGTTGACAAGGTGCGGGAGAGTGAAAAAAGAGAATCACGCCGCACGGCCAACTCCATTGCCTGATCATACACCGAATTTTGCGCAGACCTGTCCAAAATTTTGTAAAATTATTGTTAAATCACCTTTTCAGGCAATACTGAACAATTTGTTAAAGCTGGCCAAGTGCAGAAGTTTCACAATATCTGGCCGGACATTGCTTAACAAGACAAAGCCTTCGCCACCGGCAGCCTCTTTCAACAACAGCAACATGCCCATGGCCGAGCTGTCCATTTTTTCCACTTCGGTAAAATCAAGTTCATAGACGATACCGGGAGGGTTGTCTTGGATGGCACTGCGAAATTCGTTACGCACTTCAAAACCGAAAGTTTTGGGGAGAATGATATGAACCCGATCCCCGCTTTTGAATGTTTTGAGAGACATGGTGCAACCTCAGCTCATTAAATTGTGTAGAGAATACGGCAATCCGAGGAAAGATGGTTTATGAAAGTGCGGCAGGTAGCGTATTCAGATGCCGGACCAGCTTGCGATCGACTTCAGCGATATGGTGTGCCAGCCAATTCAGGAGAAATTGTGCCACATCATTGGCAATTTGTTGTTGTTCAGGAAGAGTTTTAGCCTGTTTGAAACGGTTGTGCAGGAGGGCCACATTTTCGCTCAGGCGACGATGTTCCTCGTGGTGCATGGCGGTATCGGTATAGTGGAAGGCTGCCATCAACTCCTCTTCAAAGAGGAAATGGGTAGCCACATAACCGTTGAGTCCGAGGAAAATATCCCCCAGATCGAAGGCCATTTCATGATCTTCTTGCGAAATTTTTAATTCGTTATAAAGCGCGAAGAGTACCTCATGCTGCATATCAATAGCCGGATGATCGAGGCGGAATTGATCCGGCATGGCGATGAATTGTCCGATCATGATTACTCCTTTATATGCTGAAGCGAACCCAGAGAGGTTTTTTTAATTTCCTCTGCGGAGTTCGGGGTATCCGAAGCAGGTTACAGAACGGTATGGGCGGTGTGCAGCACGGGTTGAGGGTGCAGGGATATGCTTGCCGCCATCTCCTGTCTCTTCAGGCAGTAACGAAAGTGAAGAGAGGAGCATGTTAACAAAAAAAGGGCATGGATGGGAGCAATTTATCGGGCATCTCCAAAAAACGGCAATGGTTTTTCAGAGGCTCATCTTCCATGCTTTCTACAGGATAAGGCGTGCCAGATCCCATGCTTTACAGGATAAAACGCGACAGATCCTCATTATTGGCCAACTCCTTGAGCTGGGCATGCACATATTCGGCGTCGATGAGAATGGCTTCGCCTTGCCGTTCGTTGGCGGAGAAGGAGATCTCGTCGAGCAGTTTTTCCATGACGGTATGCAGACGCCTGGCGCCAATATCTTCGGTGGTTACGTTGACATGAGCGGCCACTTCGGCGATGGCGCGAATGGCTTCGCCGGAGAAGGAGAGATCAATTTTTTCGGTAGCCAACAAGGCGCTATACTGACGAGTCAGGGCATTTTCCGGTTCGTTGAGGATGCGTACAAACTCTTCGACTCCCAAACTTTTTAATTCGACGCGGATGGGCAGGCGACCTTGCAGTTCGGGCAACAGATCGGAA
>NZ_RXIU01000011.1:14430-38756 GCF_004217665.1 Candidatus Magnetaquicoccus inordinatus
TACATCGCGGCCCACATAACCGACCTCGGTAAATTTTGTGGCTTCCACTTTGATGAAGGGGGCGTCGGAGAGCTTGGCCAGACGGCGTGCGATTTCGGTTTTACCGACACCGGTAGGACCGATCATCAGGATATTTTTAGGATAGACCTCTTCGCGCATGCCGGGTTCCAATTGCTGGCGCCGCCAGCGATTGCGCAAGGCGACAGCAACGGCCCGTTTGGCATCATTTTGGCCGATGATATAGCGATCCAGCTCCGCGACCGTTTCACGGGGGGTGAATTCAGTCATTTACAACTCTTCTATTATTATGTTATTATTGGTGTAAATACAGATGTGAGCGGCGATTTCCATCGCTTTTTCTGCAATGCTTCTGGCGGGAAGTGTGGTATTTTGCAGGAGGGCCAAAGCAGCCGATTGGGCATAGGCACCTCCGGAGCCGATGGCAGCAATACCAAACTCTGGTTCCAGAACGTCACCGGTGCCGCTGATGAGCAGACTGGATTGCCGATCAGCGGTGAGCATCATGGCCTCCAGGCGGCGCAACATGCGATCCATGCGCCAATCCTTGGCCAATTCGACGGCAGAACGAATTAAATTACCGCCATGTTTAGCCAATTTGGCTTCAAAGCGCTCGAAGAGGGTAAAGGCATCAGCAGTCGATCCGGCAAAGCCGGCTAAAATTTTTCCATCATGCAGAGGACGAACCTTGCGGGCATTGGCTTTGACCACCAAACTGCCCAAAGTGACTTGTCCGTCTCCCGCCATGACCAGGGAGTCGTCTCGTCGAACCAACAGGATGGTAGTGCCTTTGAACATGGATAGAAATACTCCGGTTAGCGGTCAAATCTACTCTACAGGCAGAGAGAGTTGGCAAGAGGGGTGGAGTGAAGCGAAGGTGCTGGCAAACTCGCCAAACTCGCCAACCATGCTGCTTGAGCAATGGTGCCGGTTTTGTGAGCGGATTGCAAGGTGTGAAGCGGTGCGGCTTGGAGAGGGCAATGAATAGTGTTATTGGTAATCCTTGGTATGCGCCGGCGGTCAACCTGTATTTAAGTCGGCCGCATCCCTGTGGTTACCTGCCGGATCGTTCGGCGGCGACACTGTTTGTCGATCCGGCGGCGACGATGCACGATGAGCTCTATGCTTTTTTGTTGGAACGGGGATTTCGTCGCAGTGGCGGTCATGTATATTGCCATTATTGTCCGGGATGTCGCGCCTGTCAGGCGGTGCGCATACCGGTACATGCGTTTCAATTGAGCCGCAGTTGGCGGCGGATATGGCAGCGCAATCAGGATTTAACAGTGCGGGTGTTGCCTGCCGGTTTCAATAATGAGCGCTTTGCATTATACCAGGATTATATTGGCCAGCGGCATGGGGATGGGCCGATGGCCAATCCGTTGCCAGATGATTTTACCGATTATCTGTTGGCCTCCTGGTCGATGACCCGCTTTGTGGAGTTTCGTGCCGGAGGGCGTTTGCTGATGGTAGCGGTAACCGATCTGCTGCCGGGGGCGCTTTCAGCGGTTTATACTTTTTTTACACCGGAAGAAGCGGCGCGCAGTTTGGGCAGTTATGCGATATTATGGCAGATTCGTGAGACGATAGGATTGGGTGGAGAGCATCTCTATTTGGGCTACTGGATTGCCGGGTGTCGCAAAATGCTCTATAAATCCCGTTTTCAGCCTTTGGAATGTTTTCGAGGTCGGCAATGGCTGCCCTTCCAGGCAGAACGTGATCGAGAGCGTGGTGCCGCATGGGAAGGGGGGGAGCCATGATCCTGGCAGAGGAGGATCGGCCTGCCTATGAACAGGCTGTGCGCTGGCTGGCACGGCGCCCTTATGCAGTAGGGGAGTTGCGCCAGCGCTTGCTGCAAAAAGGTGTGGCAGCAGATTGCTGTGAACGGGTCTGTATGCGTTGTCAGGAGTTGGGGTATCTGGATGACAGCGCTTTTGCCTTGTCCCGGGCCCGCTATCGGTTGCATCATGGAGGCTATGGACCCCGTTGGGTGGCGGCGGAGTTGCGCTCCCTGCATGTGGGCGAAGAGGAGATTCGCGCCGCCCTGACAGAGTTATTGGCTGAAGAGGATCTGTTATCTTTGGCACAGCGGACGTTGCAGAAGCGTTTCGGCACTGCGGATAGTGCTTCCCCAGTGGCGGCGGAGGGTAATCGCCAGCAGAAAAAGCGGCAATATGCTTATCTGGCGCGGCGTGGTTTTGACGATGAGGTCATTTGGCAGCTTATCAGATAGGAATACGATGAACGGCAACGATATACGCGAACGCTTCCTGACGTTTTTTCAGCGTCATGACCATATCATAGCGGCCTCTTCCAGCCTGGTGCCGCGCAATGATCCGACTCTGTTATTTACCAATGCGGGCATGAACCAGTTCAAGGGAGCCTTTTTGGGAGAGGAGCGTCCTCTTTGGCCACGGGTGGTCAGCGCCCAGAAGTGTGTGCGTGCCGGCGGCAAACATAACGATCTGGAAAATGTGGGACGCACGGCTCGTCATCATACCTTTTTCGAGATGTTGGGCAACTTTTCCTTTGCCGATTATTTCAAGGAGCGGGCAATTCCTTTGGCCTGGGAGTTTGTCACCCAGGATTTGGCTTTGCCGGTGGAACGGTTGTTGGTGACCGTGTATGCCAGCGATGATGAAGCCTATGAGATCTGGCATACGGTGGTGGGATTGCCGAAAGAGAAGATCATTCGTATCGACAGCAATGATAATTTTTGGTCGATGGGGCCGGTAGGGCCTTGCGGTCCCTGTTCGGAAATTTTTTATGATCATGGCCCGCACATTGCGGGTGGTCCCCCAGGCTCTGCGGATGCCGATGGCGACCGCTTTGTGGAGATCTGGAATCTGGTTTTTATGCAGTTTGATCGTCGTGCCGATGGTTCGATGATGCCACTGCCGCAGCCCTGCATCGATACTGGTGCCGGGTTGGAGCGTTTGACTGCCATTTTGCAAGGCAAGAGCAATAATTTTGATACCGATCTGTTTCAGCCTTTGATTCGTGAAACGGCCCGTCTGGCTGCGGTGGATGCAGAACATGGCGAACATATGGTTTCGTTGCGGGTGGTGGCCGATCATATGCGTGCCATCTCCTTTTTGATTGCTGATGGGGTATTACCCAGTAACGAAGGACGGGGCTATGTATTGCGCCGGATCATGCGCCGGGCCATGCGTCATGGACGGATGTTGGGTTTGACAGAGCCGTTTTTGGTCCATTTGGTGCCGGTGATCTGTCAGATGATGGGCAACTTTTATCCAGAGTTGACCGCCCAGAGCAAAGTGCTGGTGCCGGTGATTGAAAACGAAGAGCGTCGTTTTGCAGCAACGTTGGACAGTGGCTTGAAGATTTTGGAGGAGGCGGTTGCGCGCTTGCCCGCTGCGGGCCAGTTGGACGGCCTGACCCTGTTTACTCTCTATGATACCTATGGTTTCCCCATCGATCTGACCGCCGATATTGTGCGTGATCGTGGCATTGATTTGGATATGGATGGTTTCAACCAGTTGATGGCGGAGCAGCGGCAGCGGGCACGTGCTGCCTGGGTTGGGTCGGGCGATGAAAAGGTGGCGGCGGTTTTCCATCAGTTGCGTGAGCAGGTGGGAGCCAGTGAATTTTTAGGTTATGAGACAGAGCAGGCCCAAGGGGTCATTCAGGCAATTGTGGTCAATGGTGTGGCGGTTGAGCGTTTGCAGGTGGGTGAAGAGGGGATGGTGATTGTCAATCAAACTCCCTTTTATGCCGAGTCGGGTGGACAGGTTGGCGATAGCGGTATGCTGCGCAAACAGTCTGGAGAGTCTGCGCTGTTTGCGGTACGCGATACCCGTAAACCGGTGAGCGATTTGCTTGCCCATTATGGTGCTCTGCAGGAGGGAATGTTGCAGGTGGGCGATCCGGTGTTGATGCAGGTGGATGGTGCACGTCGGCAGTCGATACGTCTGCACCATTCGGCAACCCATTTGCTGCACCATGCCTTGCGTCAGGTGGTGGGGGATCATGTCAAGCAGGCGGGATCTTTGGTCGGTCCGCAACGGTTGCGTTTTGATTTTACCCATTTCAGTGCCTTGAGTGCAGAGGCATTGGCAGAGGTGGAGAGGCAATGCAATGCCGCCATTCTTGCCAATGTGGCACAGAGTACGCTGATTATGACGCCGGCGGCAGCGGTGGCAGCAGGAGCGGTGGCCCTGTTTGGCGAAAAATATGGCGATGAGGTGCGGGTGGTACAGATTGGTTCGAGCATGGAGTTGTGTGGTGGTACCCATGTCGAACGTTCTGGAGATATTGGACTCTTGCGGATTGTTTCGGAAGGGGCGGTAGCGGCAGGAGTTCGTCGTATCGAAGCGGTTTGTGGTGCCTTGGCGCGTGAGAGCTATCGGGAAGAGTCGATGGTGCTGCGCGAAGCGGCCGGAATGTTAAAGAGTCGTCCCGATCAGGTGACACAGGCGGTGGAGCGGTTGTTGGAACGTATTCGTACTTTGGAGGGCTCCCTGGAGAAGGCCAAGGCCGCGGTAGCCGGATCGGTATTGGATGGTTTGGTTGCGCAAAGCCGCATGGTGGCCGGGGTACGCTTGTTGGCGGCCCGGGTTGTTGGGGTGGAGGTACGGGATTTGCGGGAGATGGTAGACCGGCTCAAGGAGCGCTTTGGTTCAGCGGTCATTGTTTTGGGGATGAGCGAGGGAGAGAAGGTCAGTGTGATTGCCGGGGTAACCACTGATTTGCATGTTCGTTTCAAGGCGGGTGAGTTGATAGGTTTTGTTGCGGGTCGCGTAGGTGGCAAAGGTGGAGGACGACCCGATATGGCCATGGGTGGAGGGAGTCGCCCGGAGCAGTTGGCTGAGGCTTTGGCAGCAGTAGCAGAGTGGATGGAGGAGAAAGCAGCATGAGTGAAGAGCAGAAGGAGTCTGTGGTGAATCCCTATGAACGGGCATGCCGTCATTGTGGACAACCGATGAGCAAATGGTTGGCGACCCACAACGATTGGGGAGATGGGATGGGCTTTTGTACCGACATCATGCTGGTTTGTTTTAATGACGAGTGCCCCATCTATGTGAAGGGATGGAACACGCTTTATGACAAATATCGGAAGGTAGGTTCGGTACGCCATTTTTACAACCCCGATGATGGTTTTCAAGGGGTGTTGCCGGTAGGACACAAGGATGCCTTGCGTGGTGATATTGTTGCGTAGCCGGTGGGTATGTTGTGCAAAAGGAGGATATGATGGAGGTGGATAAAGCGGAGCGGCGCGAGGATCGGGTATTAAGCCATGATCCGGCCACCATGATTTTGGCTGATGGCAGGCGGATCTGCGGCCAGTTGGGTAACATGAATCTGGGGGGAATGTTGTTTGTAGCCGATGACACCTCCCTGTTGTTAACGCGGGATACACTTGTGGAAATTTCCATCAGTTTATATGGTCGGGAATCGCGTTTTACCTGTCTGGTTGCGCACCAGAGTGACAATCAGATCGGTTTGCGTTTGCAACGCTCTGATGGTTCGTAGGCGGCAGGCGAGACGCGATGGAGGAGTATTGGTTGGCCGCCCTGGCCGCCATTCAGGGGGAGGTGACACCACAGGTATACAATATGTGGTTCAAGCCCTTATGCCTTGGTGCAGAGATGGCGGATGGGCGTGTGGAGTTGTTGGCTCCCAGTGGTTTGGCGGTGGATTATGTGCGCAACCATTATGGAATTTTGTTGGAAAAGAAGCTGTCTCAGTTGGCGGAGCGGTCGATACGGATTGTGCTGCGTGCAGCGCCACAACAGTTGGGGGGGGTAGAAGAGCCAAGCCCGGAGCTCTTGTCGCAATTGGCGCCGCCAGCCAGTGGGGTGGTACGGGGGGGATTGGATCCGCGCTACACCTTTGCCTCTTTTGTGGTAGGCAGTTGCAATCAGTTTGCACATGCCGCGGCGGCACGGGTTGCCGAGGAGCCAGCCAAGATCTATAACCCGCTGTTTATTCATGGTGGTGTTGGTTTGGGAAAGACCCATCTTTTGCATGCCATTGGCAATCATCTCTTGGAACACCGTCCCTCTTTGAAGGTGCAATACATCTCTTCGGAAAAATTTATGACCCAGATGATCGAGTCGTTGCGCTTTCAGCGGGTCCATGATTTCAAGGAGCTGTTTCGCTCGATTGATGTATTATTGGTGGATGATATTCAGTTTATTGCCGGCAAAAAGTCCACACAGGAGGAGTTTTTCCATACTTTCAACGCCTTGCATGAAACAAATCGCCAGATTGTTCTCTCTTCGGATCGTTTTCCGGCGCAGATGGAGCTGTTGGAGGAGCGTCTGCGTTCCCGTTTCAGTTGGGGATTGTTGGCGGATATTCATGCGCCGGATTTGGAGACACGGGTAGCCATTTTGAAGAAAAAGGCGGCCGTTGAGGGGATTGATTTACAGAATGATGTGGCATTTTTTCTGGCCGATGCCATACAGAGCAACATCCGCGAGCTGGAGGGGGCGTTGATACGGGTATTGGCCATGGCTTCGGTGGAGAAGGTGCCGGTGACGATGGCTTTGGTGGTGGAATCGTTGCGTCACGTGGTGCGTGCGGTGGATCGTCGTCAGGTAACAATAGAGGAGATTCAGAAAAAGGTTGCCGAATATTATCAGATTCGGGTGATCGATTTGCGTTCGGCGAAGCGGGCGCGTCAATACAGTCATCCCCGACAGATTGCCATGTATTTGTGCAAGCAGTTGACCAAGCACTCCTTTCCAGAGATTGGCAAGCAATTTGGTGATCGGGATCATACCACGGTAATGCACGCGGTACGCAAGATTGATGAGCAGCAGATCGTAGACAGCGATTTGGCTGAGGAGTTACGGACGCTGACGGGCATGTTGCGCCGTTAGGGTGGTAAGAAAATTCAGACGAGCATGATAGAGAGAGAGCCATGGAATTTCACATAACCCGTGAATCATTTTTGCAGGGGTTGTCGCGGGTACATACGGTGGTGGATGCGCGTCACCATATGGCCAATTTGCGCAATTTGTTGTTGGAGACCCAGGAGGATCATTTACGGATCGAGGGGACCAATTTGGAGGTTTCGGTACGGACGCGCTGTGTGGCTGAGATTGTCGAGCCAGGGGCGATTACGGTCAATGCGCGCACTTTGTATGATATTGTCAATGAGTTGGCAGCAGGGTCGGAACTGGTATTGCGGACCGACAATCGTGATCGCTTGCGTTTGACCAGTGGCCGGGCCAAGTTTGAGTTGTCCACGTTGTCTGCCGGGCAGTTTCCAGAGATTCCGCAAGCGGTGGGGGGATACCGTTTGACTGTAGATTCTGGTTTATTGGCAGAGATGTTGAACAAGACCCATTTTGCCATGTCGGATGATGCGACGCGCTTTGTTTTGAACGGAGTATTTTTGCATGTGATACCGGGAGCCACAGCAACGGGAGGTACGGGACGGATTCGTGTTGTGGCCACAGACAGCCATCGTTTGGCGTGTGTCGAGCGCGAATTGACAGGAGAGATGCCGGAGGAGGAGCGTGATCTGATCCTGCCCAAAAAGGCGGTGCATGAGATATTGCGGCTGTTGGAAAAGGAGGATGCGCCGGTCGAGTTGATTTTGGATAGTGATTTTATTCAGGTCGAGCGACCGGATGTAATGTTGATTGCCAAGTTGGTAGAGGGGCGTTATCCCGACTATCGGCAGGTATTGCCGCGCAATCCACCGATGCGTTTGACGGTCAACCGTGAGGAGTTGTTGGCCCGGGTGCGTCGTGTGTCGGTTTTGGTGATGGAAAAGACCAGTGGCATTCGTTTGGAGATTGCCGATGGGGTGATGCGCTTCAGCACCAACAATACCGAGCAGGGAGAAGCGGAAGAGGAGATGCAGGTGACCTTGGAGGGGGGAGATGTTTTGATGGTTGGTTTTAACGCCCGATATGTACGGGAATTTTTATCGGTGATGGAGGGGGAAGAGGTCAGTTTTCTCTTGAACAATGAGGAGCAGCCGGTGTTGTTGACCGACCCTTATCAATTGGGGACGCAATTTGTGTTGATGCCGATGCGGATATAAAGGTTGTCTGCCAGGAGCTGGCCCGGTGATGAGGAGTCTGTGCAAGAGATATTCTTCATCCACCGGGATGGTTTTTCTGGCGCGCAAAACAGTGCAAGCAAAAGGGCAAAGGGTGCCCAGAGCAGGCGGGCAGCGGTTTTTCGTCAGGGAACAAAAGCCATGATGGAAAAACAAGCTGGTCAGCCCAGCCCACACAGGTATCAACAGTACATGCCTTGCCGATTAGTTTATATGGTATGGTGACAGATGGAACAAGAGCTAAACCAAGCATGGGAAGAGGTGCTGAAATCACTATGCCATTTGCAGAGTGTATTACCGGATGCTGTGCTTGTGGGTGGGACGGCCTCGGCACTTTACGCGGGGCATCGTTTTTCCTTCGACCATGACCATATTGTTTCCGATCTTAAGGAGCGTTTTGACTCTGTTTTGACTGAACTGGAGTCTGTTGCCGGTTGGGAAACGGCGCGGGTTAAGAGGCCGGTTTTGATTCTGGGATCACTGGATGGTGTTGAAACAGGCGTGCGGCAATTACGCCGTGCACAGCCTTTGGAGACAACCATGATGCGTGTCGGAAAATATGATGTAATTTTGCCAACTTTGCCGGAAACCTTACGCATCAAGGCTTTTTTGTGTCTTGAACGCAACGCTACGCGGGATTATCTGGATTTGTCCGCATTGGCAGCGCACATTGGAATGGAGAGTGCCGCCGAGGCCTTGTGGAGCATGGATGAGCTGTATCCGCAAAAGGGCAACGATCCATGGATTGTACGCACACAATTGGTAGTGCAGCTTGCCGCACCGCAACCATATGATCTTGAAAGTGTTGATCTCGCCGAATACAAGGGTGTTCAGCCACCGTTTATTCACTGGAGCTATGTATCTGAAGTGTGCGGTAAGCTCTCCGATCAGCTTCTGCATGTTTGTTTGCAAGCATTGCGCGTTGATTCTTCCCCGGAAGCTCAGCAGACGCAGTTGAGGATCGCTGCATGTAGCGATGCACTGACCTCGGGTCACATGTCGCCATTTTCGCCACTTCCTGGGCTCAAACAATGAAGCACAGACACCTGACACATGCAAAATTTACTCTGGCAGCCATTGAAGATATTTTGGCGCGTGGACGTATGCGCGATTGGGAGCCTTTGATCACTGCCATTCAAGATGATCCTTATGGAGAGATCGCAGAAAAGACACGTATTATCTGTGAGCTGCCTTTATACGGAGCGCCTGTATTCCGCCGTGTGCTTGCCGCTGCACGTTAGCCACCGTTGCTCATCAAGCCCGCTTGCCAGGAAACAGAGGGTTTGTTTTTCCCAGATTTTTTATCAACAACCCCCGCGCAGCGTATCGCTGGCGGGAGTGGATTGGCCTTTTTATCCTGAGACTATTTTGGCAACCCTGAAAAATGGCTACCAACAGGCGCTGCCGTTGCTGCCTTTGGCGCTTTTGGCGCGCCCCTTACTGGCATAGGTCAAGGGGGCACATTTATTGTCGCCGGTCTGTTCATTTTGTGGTTCTGCGGAAAGAGAATAAAAGCTGCCATCTCCCTCATTGATCCAAATGCGATAGAGCCCCTTGGGCGATTCTATAGAGAAATCTTTTACCTCGGTATAGCCCAACTCTTCCAGAGTGGTGGCATATTTTTGGTGCTGGGCAAAATAGTCATCCTGTTTGGCCACTACCTCCAGCAAGGTCGCCCGCCCATCTTCCCGGTTGGCGACCAGCATGACATCCGGGAATTCGTAATAAAAGTTGCCCCCCAAGATCAACAGAATAATCAATATGCTCCAAAACAAGGTACTGCTGTACCAGTTTTCCTGCTCACTGGCAGAAGAGGGGATAGCGGTAGCCATCATACTCAGGTGCTCCCTACTTATTGCAGTTGACAAACAAGTGGTGTAGGCAATAGGTGAACGGTATCAGTCAAACCACTTTTTCTTCTTGAAGATAAAAAAGCTGACTCCCATTACAAAGACCAGCAACAACAGCTCCAAGGTAAAGCCATAGGCATGCTCTGATCCGGCCTGAAAAGGGATCCCCTCGATATTGGTACCCAACAGGCTGGTGATGGTGTTCAACGGCATGAGATAGGCCGTGAATACGGCGACAATCTTCATGGTTTCGTTCAGTTTGGTGTTTTGATTGTTGGTGATCTCATCCTGCATGAGTACCGCACGCTCACGAGTGGAGTCCAGATCATTGATTTGGTGCTGCAAACGTCCTTGCGTTTCTTGTAATACCTGACGGTTGGTTTCATTGATCCAGGAGCGGCGCTGCTGCAGCATGGAGAGCGCTTCATGTTGCGGCACCAACTGGCGGCGCAAAATAATCAGACGGTGGCGCAAGGCGATGAGCTCTTGTTGCACATGGGTTTTCTGGTCCAGAAGAATGGCATCTTCCAGATCATCGACATCACGACCCAGTTTGAGGACCAGCGGTTCCAGACGGGCAATAATGCGTTGCACAGCATGTGAAAGAATATCATCTGGTCTGGTTGGCCCCTCCCCAGGTTGCAGACTGTTGCGAATATCCTCAAAACTGTGGGTTGGTGCCGAACGCATGGCAATCAGGCGGTGCGAGTCAATCCAGATGCTGATGCTGGTCAACTCTTCATCGGAGGTTTGTCGTGACTGGTTCATGCCCAGGAGAGTCAACAGGGTTCCCTGGCGGAAGGTCATGCAGCGAGGCCGATTATTGGTGGTAGAGAGCATCGATTCCAGTGCCTCCTGGGGCAGAGCACTGGAGCGGCGCAGCCAGCGTTGGGTCTCGCCACCGCTGGGCCGACCAACCAGCCAGAGGATGCCTTCGCTGGCTTGCCACTCATTGACCTCCTTCCAGCCAATTTCCCGTCCTCCTCCCAGGCCGTCCAGTAGATAGGCATATACAGGGCATGGATTGGCACTCATGGCTAACCTCCCAGCATCACTTTGGCGATGGAGAAATAGATTGCTACGCCAAGCAGATCCAGCAGTGGTCTGGAAATGCGTCCAGAGAAAAATTCAGGTCTGCTGCGCAAGCGTTCAGAGGTTTTGGCAAAAAACAGTGTCAGCAGAATGCCGAGAAGAGAGTTAATCAGGATGCTGATAGCAACAATTTGCCCTAGAGTGCTGCTTTTCAACAGTTGCCATGTGGCGAGGCCACCAAGCAGAGCGCTCAGGCTGCCCAGAACCAAACCGATGCTGGTTTCCATGAGGAACAGACGTTTGAATGCGCCTGTTGGTGCCGCTTTATTGGCCAAAGCCTTGGCGGAAGCGGCGGCAGTGGAGGTTGCCATGTTGCCGGTCATGTTCATGACCAGAGGCAGAAATGCGGCCAGAATCAGTTTGCCTTCCAGCAAGGGGGTAAAATAATGGATGACTGCACCGGTGAGCAGGGCACCAAGCAGAGCCAAAAGCAGCCACGGCAAACGGATGGAAAAATTTTTCGCCAAAGAGTGGTGCACCACCTCTGGCGGTGGGGCCCCGGCACTTTTCAGGACATCCTCGGTGATATCCTGCTCCATGGTGCTGATGACATCATCAACGGTGATCACCCCCACCAGGACATCCATATCATCGACTACCGGTACACCCAGAAGCCGATAACGACGTACCATTTCCGCCACTTCTGAGCTGGGGGTATTGGTCAACACCTTGATGGTGCGTGAATTCATGATCTCTGCCAGAGTTTTGCTGGGATCATTCAGGATCAACTGGCGCAGCGAGCTGACTCCCACTAAACGGCGTTTGTCATCAAGGACATAGAGATAGAAGACCATTTCAAAGTAAGGCAGCGAGCGCACGGCGTCGATGGCGGCTCCGACGGTTGTATCGACGGAAAGGGCAAAAAATTCTGGGGTCATCAAGCCGCCGGCGGTATCGGCATCATATTGCAGCAGATCCTCCACCTCGCGCATACTCTCTTCATCGAGGCCACCCATAAACCGTTTGGCCAGAGCGCTATCGAGATGGCCGATAATGTCGGCACGGTCATCGGGAGGCAACTCTTCCAGGATGGGCAGCAATTTTTCCGGGGCATACTCTTGCATCAGATGGTTGCGCAAATCGCTGCTTACATATTTCAGGGTGCTGGCTGCCAGTCGGTGTGAGGGGATCAGGAAAAAAATTTTTGCAGCTTCATCAAACGTATAGCCATCAAGAATGCGTGCCAGATCTGAAGGGAACAGGCGGGATAACACCTTTTGCAGTGCAGTAAAGGAGTGCTTGCGGAACAGACGACTGATGGTTTCCGCATAATCGGGGGAGCTGCTTTCGCGATTTACTGGGGAGTCCATTTGGGGAGCGGACATGTTGACCTCCTTTTCTGACAGTAGAGTCTATTTCATTTTCCAAACCTTGTTAGTCCCAACCCATGCGGCACATGGGCGCAGCAATCCGGCGCTCTCATTGGCCTGGTTTCACGAAGGGCTTGCACCGCCAAGGTGACGATTTCCGCTGGATTGAAACGCATCCGTGGTGGCAGAATCTTTCAGGCTCAGCCTTCTGGTCGGGAAAAATGGCTCGTGAGGGACATTTTCCGCTGTGACCGTGCGGTTGGGTATGGAAAAGACTGTCAGAGAATAGGCGTATCGCTCCTTGCGATCACTTGGGGTGCAGGGTTGATCCAGACCGAGTTTCCTGAAGCGAGAGAGATATATTGCGCTGCGGATTCTCAAGGCGAGCTACTTCTACTCCACTTCACTGTTTCTGTCCAAGGGAATTTTTGTTCACTTCATATTTTTTTATGAATCGGTTTCCATGGTAGATTTTGGAAGAGATACTGCAGGAGGTTGTAGCGGACAATTCATTGAAAAAGACGTGTCACTATTCAGGTTCGTGCCGGTTCGCCAGCTCTACCCCCATGGGGATGCTGTACGAATTGGCGCAAAAATGCGCGCCAATCCGCTTCGTGCCGGCTCGCCAGCTCTACCCCCATGGGGATGCTGTACGAATTGGCGCAAAAATGCGCGCCAATCCGCACAGCTTGCTTCCATTAGGCGCGCCGCGCCGACGCAAAAAGCGCGTCGGCTTAGTGTGAAAAGCGCGCCAAAGGCAAAAGATTAAAAGCAAAATCCCAGGGATTCCATCCCTGGACCCAGCCAGGGAGGTGCCCTCCCTGGACCCGCAGTTGTTTTGGGTGCTGAATAGTTACAAAGACGTATTGATTGATGATTTTTTAGCAGATTGGATCGGAATATGTGTTGGAAGATGGCATCATGAAACTGGAACGTTTGCGGGTTTCTCACTTTCGCAATATGGCGCATGCTGCATTAGAGTGGGATGCGCGGATCAATCTGTTGCTGGGCGACAATGGCCATGGTAAAACCAATGTATTGGAGGCGATTGGTTTGTTGGCAACAGGACGCTCCTTTCGGCGAGCTTCGGCAGTGGTGATGCGGCGACAGGGTCAGGAAGGCTTTTCCTTGCAGGCGGAGGTGGAGCGGGCAGGTTTACGGCATCAATTAAGCTTCATGACGCAAGGTGCACAGCAGCAGGTGCGTTTGAATGGCAAGGGGGTGGCAGCCCTTTCTGGTCTGGCGCAGATAATGACTGCAGTGGTATTGACTCCGGACGCCCCGGCTTTGTTGCGAGGCCCGCCGGAGGAGAGGCGCAACTATTTGGATTGGATCATATTTACCCATCAGCGCAGTCATGCTGTACTGGTGCGAGATTATCAGACCGCCTTGCGGGCGCGCAACCATCTGTTGCGCAGCCAGTGCAGTGATGGTCGGCAATATGAGGCATGGGAGGAGCAACTGGCTGCATTGGGTGCACGCATCTACCAGGAGAGATTGGCGATGATGCGTCTGATGGTGCAGCGGATGGAGGGTTATTTGCAGGCGTTGGCACTGGATGGGTCGGAATATGGTTGGCGCTTGAGCAGTGAAACCGTGGCAGGAGAGGAGCCAGAAGGAGAGTTGCCGCGTGCGCAACAATACCGTGAGGCGTTGCAACGCAGTCGGCAGGGCGATCAACGCGGTGGCAGCACCAGCATTGGTCCGCATCGTGATGATCCGCAATTTTGGCAGGGCAAAAAGATATTGGCACGCTTTGCCTCACGTGGGCAGCAGAAGCGCTTTTTATTGGCACTCAAGTTGACCGAGGCGGATCTGTTACAAGAGCGGTTGGGAGAGCCTCCTTTGTTGCTGTTGGATGATCCAGCAACGGAATTGGATCAGGAGGGGGTGCGGCGCTTACTGCAGATTTTGGCAGGGACAGCGCATCAACTGTTTATAGCTGTCTGCGCTGAGGATGGGATGGTATGGCCGCAAGAGTGTGCGGTCAAGCGCTTCTGGGTGCGGGAAGGAGTGGTACAAGCGCTTGCTGGAGCAACATCATGGGGAGAACAGGGATAATGGAAGCAGACGAGTTATGTCAGAAAATTGCGCAGTGGTTTCAGAAGCATCGTCATGAACAACCTTTTGCCTTTGGAGAGATCCATCTTTTAACCGGCGAGCCGGGAGCCGATATTTGGTTGATTATTGGTAAAATTGCCAAAGAGACAACCGATAAATCCCTGCTGGAACGGCAATGGAAAAATACCTTGTATGACCATCCGGTGACCTGGATGTGGCAGAAGTTGGCGGACGAGGAGGCAGATGGTTGGTTGCGGCATATTTATGAACAGGAGTTTCTGGCCAAAAAACGGGCCATGCTGACCGCTTTGTTGGAGTTGGCCAAGTTGATCGAAAGCAATGGTTATGAAATTTTGTGGGAAGCGGAAGAGGAGGATGTGTGGTTGACGGAGATTCCCATTCGCCGGGTTGTTGAGGTGGAACATTATGAAACAGAACGCTGGCAAGAGTTGTTGGCGGCAGTGCGGTGATGGGATGAAATGCTTGCGATTTCTTGTTACGCCGGTGTAAACTGATCGTTTGGGAACTGTTCTCAAAGGAAGGGGACCGATCATGAAGGAACGCGATCCGGCTCATGCAACAGCCGAATGGGTCATTGGCAGTCGCCACTCTGGGGGAAAAAAGGTGTCGCAGGCGCTTGCTCCAGAGCAGTTGGATCATGCCATCGCCTTGGCACCGCATATCTGGTGGGTAGGTCACCGCTTGCCAGGGGATCCGTTTCAATGTCATTCCTATTTGATTGAATGGGGAGATCAATCGGTTTTGCTGGATCCCGGTTCCCCGTTAACCTTTCCTGAAACCTTGCGCAAGGTGCAGGAGGTGATTCCTCTGGCACAGGTGCGTACCATCATCTGTCACCATCAAGATCCCGATATTACTGCGATTTTGCCTCACCTGGACAGGGTGATCCTCCGCCCGGATGCGCAGATTCTCAGCCATTGGCGTGCCATTACTCTGCTCAAACATTTGGGATTGCGACGTTTACCCTTTCGTTGTGTGGAACAGATGGGTTGGCAGTTGGATCTGGGCGGACGTCTGTTACAGTTCATCTTTACTCCCTATCTGCATTTTCCTGGTGCATTTTGTACCTTTGATGTCAGCAGCGGCATTCTCTTTTCCAGCGATATTTTTGGTGGTTTATCGGCGGATGCCGCTCTGTTTGCACAAGATGAAAGCTGTTTTGAGTCGATACGGACCTTTCATGAACATTATATGCCCAGCCGGGATATTTTAGCCCACGGCATGAGCAATCTGGAGCAGTTGCCGTTGCGTTTGTTGGCACCCCAGCATGGTTCACTGATTCCAGAGCCATTAATATCTTTTGTGATCAACCAACTGAAAGGTTTGGATTGCGGTCTGTTTTTGTTGACCCACACCAATTCCGACTATCGGCGTCTGTCGCAGTTGAACCGGATGTTGCGGGAGATGATGCAAACCATCATGGTGTATCGGGATTTTGCCGAAGTGGTGGAGCGTATTCTGGAGTTGGCAGCGCCGTTATTGCCGGTAGTCGGTTTGGAATTTTATACGCAAATGGAGTCAGGCGAACCGCTGCACATGGCTCCAGAAAGTCGTTTTCACGGAGTTCGGGCGACACCTCCCCAAGCCTGTCATGGCTTGTTGGGGATGTCGCGACAGCAGTGGTGGCAGCGTTGTACAGGACATGTCCATGCTCTGGCAGCGGGCGCTTTGGAGATTCCTGGTGAGACGCAGCAGATACATGGTTTGGTATTGCCGCTGTTTTCCAGCCAGACCGATATGGTGCGCTCCTTGGCGATTTTGCGTTTGACCGAGGCGGTCATTTTGGATGAGGAATTGATTCGCATTGTCGATCAGTTGAGTCTGCCTTTGGGAGTGGCGGTAGAGCGGGAGTCGCTGTTGCGGGTAATGGATGCGGAGCGACAACAGGCTTATGAGCGATCGATACGGGATGCTTTGACGGGATTGTATACCCGTCACTATATGCAGGAGGCGTTGGTACGTTTATGCCAGATTCACAATCGGGATCCCGAGGCGACCATTGCGGTGGCGGCATTTGATGTGGATCATTTCAAGTCGGTTAATGATCAATTTGGGCATGGCATGGGTGATCAGGTGTTGCGTCGGGTCGCACGGGTGCTGGTGGATAACAGCCGCAGTGTCGATTTGCCGGTCCGATTGGGTGGAGAGGAGTTGGTATTGTTCATTATTGGGGCCACGCGGGAGATTGCGGTAACCATCACCGAACGTATTCGTGCCCGGATAGAGCAACTGCAGTTTGAAGCGCCGATGCAGGAACGGCAGGTGACAATCAGTGGTGGTGTGGCTTTTCGGACGGTACAGGAGCCAATCGAGCATGTTATGGAACGGGCAGATATGGCGCTGTATCAAGCCAAAAAGGGGGGGCGCAACCGGATAGTGATCAGTAATTGATCTTGTGCCGCAGTAGACAGCAACCAGCTTGCGTGCAGAGTGTGTGCAAAAATTTTAAGAATTATCAGGAATAAGCGGGCAGCAGGACGCTGCTTGGTGAGCGATAGGGAAAGCAAACAGATAGGCAATAGCCAAACAACTCTGCAACGCTGTTTCCCGGATAGATGACCAATGGATGCACAGCCTTTCAGGCGATCCAGCCATTTTGTTGCAAAATTTGCAGCGACTCTTCGCTGACCGGCTTTTCCAGAACAGCGCTGGCAATTTCTTGTTCCGAGGTGGTGTTGTCCTGCTCTTGGCGTCCGAAGAGAATATCCATAAAATCTCCCAGCAGACTCATTTTGACCTGAACTTGTTGGTCAGAGAGCAGAGCTGCCGGATTGCTGATGCTGGTATGCGCGGCAGCCAAATCGCGTGCAGTTTGCGAAAAGCTGACCTGATCTTGCCGAGATGACCATGGCAGGGTGGTATTATTCTGCATGTTCAAATCGTTCACACCCTGCATTGCCAGGTTGGATCCCACACCGCTGATGATCATGAAAGCCTCTCTCCTTTATTTTCGATAATGCTTGTGCAACAGGTGTCGGAGGACTACCATACCTCTGACAGAGTTTATATCGGTTATCCTGCCGGGAAACTGAAGCCCGAATTGCCTGCCTTTTGTCAGGAGTGCCATGTTACCTTCACTGTATCGACGTTTGGTTACCCTGTTCAGTCTCAATGAGCATATTGTGTTGTCGGTGGTTGCGGTATTCATTGGTTTGCTGGTTGGGTATGGATCCATTGTTTTTCGTGGCTTGATTGGTCTGTTTCAGAGCCTGTTCATGGGTAGCGGACATGAAGGGGTGGTAATGATCATTATGGGATTGCCTTGGTGGCAGATCCTGTTGATGCCGATGCTCGGTGGATTGATTGTCGGTGGCATGGTTCACTATTGGTTGCCGCGTGCTGGTCTGCAGGGGGTGCCGGAGGTGATGGCATCGGTAGCGTTGCATAATGGGCAACTGGGGTTGCGCGAGGGGTTGGTCAAGATGTTGGCCAGCGCTTTGTCTCTGGGGTGCGGCGCATCGGTGGGCCGGGAAGGGCCGGTCATTCATTTGGGGGCAACTCTGGCCTCGGCGGTGGGGCAGAGGTTAAATTTAACGGTGCGCCATATGCGCACCATGGTGGGTTGCGGGGCGGCGGCAGGTATTGCGGCCTCCTTCAACGCCCCGATTGCCGGAGTGATGTTTGCTCTGGAGGTGATTTTGGCCGATTATGGTCTGGCTACCTTTTCACCGATTGTCTTGTCCTCGGTGATTGCCACGGTGGTGGCACGCATCCATTTGGGTGATTATCCCGCTTTTATCGTCCCCCATTATACATTGGTATCTGCCTGGGAGATTCCGGCCTATGTGGGCTTGGGTCTGTTGTGTGGTTTAACCGGTATATTGTTCATGTCCACACTTTTTCAGACAGAAAATCTGCTCACTCGTTTACCCTTGCCACGACCTGCCAAGCCGGTGTTGGGGGGGATGCTGGTTGGTGGAATTGCCTTGTTGGTTCCGCAGGTGATGGGCGTTGGATATGACACCATGAATCTGGCTCTGCTGGAGGAGATGGGGGGGTTGCTGTTATTGGTCCTGCTCTTTGCCAAGATCATAGCCACGGCAATCGCCTTGGGCAGTGGTTTTGTGGGCGGGGAGTTTACCCCGGTGCTGTTTTTGGGAGCGATGGTGGGAGGCAGTTTTGGGACGGTGGTACATGGTTGGATTCCAGAGCTTTCTGCCGGATCGGGTGCCTATGCCCTGGTAGGCATGGGGGCGATGGTGGCAGCGGTTTTGGGTGCCCCACTGGCTTCGATTTTGATCTTGTTTGAGCTGACCAGTGACTATCGCATCATGTTGGCGCTGATGGTCTCTTCAATCATTGCCACTTTGCTGGTCAGTCAAGTCTATCGCGATTCGATTTATACACGGGTGTTGCGACGCAAAAATATTCAACTATGGTCGGGACGGGAGGCGGGGGTACTCAATCAGATTACCGTGGCCGAGGTGATGCAGCGCGATTGTGAACCGCTGTTGCAGCAGATGACCATTCGCCAGGTACGGGAAAAAATCAGCAAATCTCGTGATGAGAGCTATCTGGTGGTGGATGCTGTGGGACGCTTGCAAGGGGTGGCGACCTTTCGCGATATTCGCGGGGTGGTTTGTGAAGAGGGGATGGAAGATTTGGTTTTGGTGCAGGATATTGTTATTCAACCCGAGGTGACGGTAAGTGATGAGGATACCCTGTATGAAACCTTGCGCCGTATGGGAGCCGCTGGATTGGAGCAGTTGCCTGTTGTTGCGGCCCGGCAGCCCGAACGGGTGTTGGGCATGATCTCTGATCGGGATGTGGTACGGGCCTACAACAAGGCTTTGGTGGAGCGGGAGACCGGCCATTTATAGCGCTAAAAGCTCCGGCAAAGGTATCTATTCAGGTTCGTGCTGGCTCGCCAACTCTACCCCCGTGGGGATGCTGTACGAATTGGCGCAAAATAACGCGCCAATCCGCACAGCTTGCTTCCATTAGGCGCGCCGCGCCGACGCAAAGAGCGCGTCGGCTTCATGTGTAAAGCGCGCCAAAAGCAAAAGATTAAAAGCAAAATCCCAGGGATTCCATCCCTGGACCCGGCCAGGGAGGTGCCCTCCCTGGACCCGCAGTTGTTTTGGGTGGTGAATAGTTACCGGCAAAGATAATTGGGAGGGCCTGTTTTATTTGGCTTCCAGTCAGAACAGAAAGAGTGGGTAGAATGGATTTACTCAATGATTTGAATGAGCCGCAACGACAGGCGGTAGAGGCCCAGCAAGGAGCGGTCATGGTTTTGGCGGGTGCCGGTTCGGGCAAGACCCGGGTGTTGACCAGACGCTTGGCCTATTTGCTGCGGAATGGCGCGGTGGCCCCAGAGCGGATATTGGCGGTGACCTTTACCAACAAGGCGGCGCGGGAGATGCGTGATCGTGTCATTGAGTTGGTGCAAGGGGATGGCATAGATGTGCGGCGGATGTGGATTGGCACCTTTCATGGTATGGGTGCCCGCATGTTGCGTCAGCATGCGGATTCGTTACAGTACCAGGCAGATTTTTTAATTTTGGCCAGCGATGAGCAGCTCCATGTGGTCAAAAAACTGGTCACACACTTGCAGTTTGAAGATCTGTTTTGGACGCCCAAGCGTTTGGCCAACACCTTTTCCCGATGGAAAGATGATGGACTGACAGCAGAGCAAATTGGTTCGCAACAGATCAAGAGAGATGCCGAGCGGGCACGGGTGGTGGCGGTATATGTTGCCTATCAGGAAGAGCTGCGCCGTTTGAACGCGATGGATTTTGGCGATTTATTGGCCAACTGTCTGCAGTTGTGGCGGGAAAACCCGGAGATTTTGCTAAGTTATCAACGTCGTTTTCAATATATTCTGGTGGATGAATATCAGGATACCAATGCCATTCAATATGAATGGATCAAATGTCTGGCGGCGCATCATGGTAATGTCTGTGTGGTAGGCGACGACGATCAATCGATCTATAGTTGGCGTGGGGCCCGTTTGGACAACATACTGCGTTTCAAAGAGGATTTTCCCGTCATGCAGTTGGTGCGTCTGGAGCAGAACTATCGCTCAACGGGCAATATTTTGCGGGCAGCCAGCCAATTGATCGATCACAATCAGGGGCGCATGGGTAAAACCTTGTGGACATCGGGGGCAGAGGGGGCGCGTTTACAATATTATGCTGCCGAGGATGGCGAAGATGAGGCCCGCTTTGTGGCGGCAGAGACGGCACGTTTGTGTCGAGATGGCAGTTATGGTCGGGTAGCGGTATTGGTTCGTACTTCTCACCAGACCCGTTTGCTGGAAGAGGCGATGAACCGGCAGATGGTGGCTTACCGGATTGTCGGTGGTTTACGTTTTATGGATCGTGCCGAGGTGCGCGATGCGGTGGCCTATTTGCGTTTGGTCTATATGTCACGGGATGATCTGGCTTTTGAACGGGTTATCAATGTCCCCAGCCGCAAGTTGGGACCAGCCGCCTTGCGGGTGATTCAGGAGCAGGCGCAGTTGGCAGCGCTCACTCTGCTGGAGGGGGCACGACAGGTGGTCGAAAAGGGGTTGTTGGCAACTGGGGCACGCAAAAGTCTGGCAGAGTTTTTGGCGGTGATTGATGCCGGTCGGGAGTTGGCGGTAACGACATCGGCCGATCAGGTGTTGCAGCAGGTGTTGCAGAACTCTGGCTATTTGGCCTCTTTGCAGGTGGATGATCGAGAGGGGGATCGTCGCGACAACCTGCAGGAGCTGCAGACTTTATTGGCACAGACCAGTGATTTGGGCACTTTTTTGGAACAGGCCGCTTTGGATGCGGATCCCCCACGGGCGCATGCAGAGGAGGAGACACAGCAACGGGTGATCATATCCACCCTGCATGCAGCCAAGGGGTTGGAGTTTCCGGTGGTATTTTTGGTGGGTATGGAAGAGGGATTGTTGCCGCACAAGTTGGCGATGGAAGAGGGTGGTTTGGAGGAGGAGCGGCGTTTGCTCTATGTGGGCATGACCCGTGCCCAGGAGCGCCTCTATTTAAGCCATGCCCGGCGCAGGATGTGGATGAATCGGGGCGAGCCGGCCATGCCATCACGTTTTCTCAAGGAGGTGCCGCCGGAGGTGCTGGAGAAGCGCGGAGGACAGCAATTGACGGTACGTAAGCCTTTTAGTGGATGGGCGAGGCGTTAGAGAGATGCGGGGATATTTTGTAACCGGTACCGATACCGGGGTCGGCAAAACGGTGGTGTCGGCATGGTTGATGGAAAAGCTCTCTGCAGCCTATTGGAAACCGGTGCAGTCGGGGGCAGCTCCTGGCGAAGAGGGTGACCTGGAGATGGTGCGTCGTTTGACCGCTCTGCCTGGAGAGTTTTTTCATGATTCGGTATACCGCCTGGCACTGCCGCGTTCACCGCATGAAGCGGCCGAGAGAGAGGGGGTGCAGATCGATTTGCAGAGGCTGCATTTGCCGCAGGAGAGCCGTTGCCTGATTGTCGAGGGGGCGGGTGGCGTTTTGGTGCCTTTGAATGACAAGCAATTGCAGATTGATTTGATGGTGCAGTTGGCCTTGCCGGTCATTGTGGTGGCGCGGACGCAGTTGGGAACGATCAACCATACCCTGTTGAGTGTGCACTGTTTGCGTCATTATGGTTTAGAGGTGGCAGGGGTGATTTTGAATGGGCCGACGGATGCAGAAAACCGTCGGGCCATTGCCCAATATGGCCAGGTAAAAATTTTGGCGGAGTTGCCGTGGTTGCAGCCGTTCTCCTGGTCGCAGTTCATGCGCGTTGAGCTCTCTTTATCTTGAAAGCTGCTATGGCCAACCCAGATCATCGTTATGACGGGATGGTTGCTCTTCCAGGGCTTCAACGGCGAGGACAGAGCCTTCAAAGCCGGTAATTTTGACTTGGGTGCCGGCACTGAGATCCAGGCCGCGAATGGTCCACAGGGTATTACCGATTTGCAGAGTTCCCACACCATCACGAATGGGCTGGGTGAGGGTAAAGAGGCGTCCCACATATTGACTGGCGCGATGCGTCGTCACCGCTTGCGGAGGTTTTGGCAGGGGACGCACAGCTATTTTTGGGCGGACAAAGCGCATCCGCGAGAGGGCAGTTGAGGCGGCAAAGATGAAGAGAAAGAGCATGATTTCGCTTTGCCAGCCGATCGAGGGCCAAAAGAAGAGGGTTCCGCTGACCACGGCGGCGGCCACTCCCATCCAGAGAAACAGCGAGATGGGCAGCAACAGCTCCAGAAGGGTCAAGGCGGCGGCGAGCAGCCCCCAGTGCCAATGGTTGAGATGATTGAGTAGAGCGAAGAGTGGGTGGTTCATACGGGATTGCTTTCCAGTGTGGGATCAACGGCTGATTGACAGGGCAAAAAGAGGGGGGTGAACCATCCACCCCCCTTGCGCAATGTTGATGCCTGTTCGTCCATGGTAGCGGGTGACCGTTGCCAACTATTTTTTATTCTGAGCGGTTGGTGCTTTGCGTTGGCTGCTTTGCGCAGTCAACCGTTGTTTGACATCCGGGAACTGCTCCATGATGCGATCAAAGTCTGATTTTTCCAATCGATACATATCGCAGATGGTGACAGCGCGGATGGTAGCGGTACGTTTGACCCCTCCGAGCAGGGCTATTTCACCGAAAAAGCTGTTATTGCGCAAACGGGTGATGGGATAGCCTTCTGCGGTCAGCACTTCGACGATGCCATGTTGCAAGAAAAACATCTCCTGACCGATGGTTCCGTGGACTATAATATCCTGTCCTGGGTTAAAAATTTCTGAGATCAACACGCCGGCAAAGGCGGAGAGGCATTCACGTGAGGTGCCTTTGAAGAGGGGTACCTGTTCGATCATGTGCATATTGATACTATGCAGCACCTCTTTTTGGAAGGCATCGGGGAGGCTTTCGATGATCTCTTTGCTGTTGACGGCCTTTTCAGTCGCGGAGTGGGCATAATAGCTGAAGATGGCATTTTGCAACTCTTTGGGTACGCCAAATTGGTTGAAGAAAGAGGCCAGATTGACCAGCTTTTCCTGTTGCTTGAGGCGATAGGCGTTGGCCTGAAAGACAATGGAGGAGATGCTGGCTGTAATGAAGGCGTTGAATAACACACCCAGGAGCATGACGGTAGAGGCAAGCAAGCGACCGGGATTATCGCTGGGAGTGATGTCACCATATCCGGTGGAGGAGAGTGTGGTCACGCCCCAGTAGAGTGATTTATAGAAATAGCTTGGCATGTCGAGGGTGCCATCGTTGGGATAGACATAGGCCCAGGCACAGCCAACGGTATTGATCGCCAGAACCAGCCAGAAGAGCATATTGGCTGTACGTTCAAAGGTGCCCATGGGCAGGAAGTCACCAGCCTCTTTGAGCAGTCGTGGCACTTTTGGCAGACGCAGCAGGCGAAACAGTCCCAGCAGGGGGCCCCATTGCGCATATCCGGCGGTTTCGGCAAGCAAACTGAAAGGGATGGCCGAAAGCAGATCGATGGTGAACCAGCCTTTCAGATAGGTTTCCAGCATAAATTTGGAGCTGGTCACTGGTTCGCCGGCGACATAGACCGCAGTACGCATGTTAATAAGAATATCGACCAGAAAAAAGAGGGTGATGATTTTATCTATCGTCAGAATCCAGTCGGCCAATTCAGCAGCGGGCAAGACAATTTTGATGGGTACGGTCAGGGTAAACCAAAACATGCCCAGGAAGATGCCGAAGTTCCAGGTTCTTTTGAAACGCTTGTCCGGATAGAAAAAGGGCAGGGCCATGGGTAGATTTTCCATTGCAAAGGGTGGTGAGATGGCGAATCACAGAGAAGTCTGCAGCTCTCCGTTGCAAATAGCAAGCAAAGCCGGGTCATTGTGCCGTTTCCAGGTGGCTTCCGCAAGACAATTTTACGCATTCTTTTTGTTTGCGCAGCGGTAACTATTCAGGTTCGTGCTGGCTCGCCAACTCTCCCCCCATGGGGATGCTGTACGAATTGGCGCAAAAATGCGC
>NZ_RXIU01000110.1 GCF_004217665.1 Candidatus Magnetaquicoccus inordinatus
ATTTCTCACTTGCACACCACACTTTCCACGAATCAAACGATCTTGGATTGGATGGTTGCGACTCTAAAGTTCAGTTGGTTGAGTCAACACATCAAAATGGACTGTTGTATCCATTGCTGTCGCCGAACGAGCTGCTTTTTCCTGTATCTCCTGCACCAGCAGTTGACCAGTAAATGTTTTGTTGCCAGACACGGTTTGGGTTGACGATAATGAGACAGCACCAAGTGCATTGATCTGTGTGCTGGTTAGTCCGGCCAATGCCGCGGTCGGAAGCGCTGCCATTTGCGTGGCCGTGATTCCTTGCAGGGCAGTTGTAGTGAGCGCACCCATCTGGGCCGAGGTCAGACCGCTGAGGGCAGCCAATGGCAGCGCCGCAACCTGTGCAGCACTCAAACCCTGCAGAGCAACTGTGGTCAAGGCGGCAATATGGATTGAGCCGAGTTCGGCCACCTGTGTTGTGGTCAGCGCATTGTGTTGTGTAGAGGTGATTGCCAGAATGTTGCTATGGGTTAATCCAGCCACTTGTGCCGTAGTCAAGGCAGAGACAGCAGCGGAGGGCAAGCTGGTCATGGCATTGATGCGGGCATCAGCCAAGGTGTTGATGGCAGTCGCGGTGAGTCCGGCCACTTGTGTCGTGGTCAAAGCAGAGACAGCAGCGGAGGGCAAGCTGGCCATGGCATTGATGCGGGCATCAGCAATTGCTGCCACCTGCCCCGAGCTTAAGCCCTCTCCACCGCTGCCAGCACTTGCCAAACGCAAACCATGCGCTAATGGATCATATTGAACGGAGCTCATGGATCACCTCACGCATAGTTCAGTTGGGTATGATTGGCCCATACCTGGTCAAACTTTGCCTCGCCATTGGCAAACAAGGTGACCACCGTATCATCGTTGCCAATCGTGGTGCGTTGAATCAACCACACAGCATCCTGTTCGTTACTGCCAGGAAAGGCATAACCCTGATAAATAAGTTGTCCATTGCCGGTGGTCGATTGGCTGACGCGCAGGGTCACAAAGAGCATGCCATCCAATGTGGTAGGAAGTTTACGTGTTTGGAAATCTTTTTTATTATACATGTTTATTCCCGATCGTTGAGTGTGAGATCTGTCTGTTGACACTGGAAAGAGCGCTTATCTATGGCCAACAGAGTGCAAACGACGTATAGTGTAGCTGAGTTTTTATAAATAACTAATATGAAGTATTTCAGCAGAAATTGCGCCTTGTGAATGACTTCAGCGGAAATATATGCAAAATGAATGAGAATAATTATGTACTGCCGGCGCTGACACTGTATATTCATATTCCTTTTTGTCAGCAAAAATGTCCCTATTGTGATTTTCGTTCGGAGGTGTTACAGCCGTGGCCAGAGGAGGAGTATGTGCTTGCAGTACAAAAGGAATTATTTTGGCGTCGCCAGCAATTGGCCGAAGATCGGCGCCCCTTGCAAGCCATATTTTTTGGTGGGGGAACCCCTTCGCTGCTGGCACCCCGTTATATCGAAGCGCTGTTGTCTTGTGTGTACAGCTTATGGCCTGTGGCCGAAGGATGCGAAATCACCCTGGAAGCCAACCCTGAATCGGCTGGTTTGGAAAAGATGCGTGCCTGGCGTCAACTGGGAATCACGCGGCTCAGTCTGGGGATTCAGGCATTGGATGAGCAGCGTCTGACCTGGTTGCAGCGCCCCCACAATGTGGCGACTGCCCGCCAGGCCATTGCGCATGCCCAACAGGTTGCCTTTCCTGCAGTGAGTATAGATTTAATCTATGCCACGCCGGAGCAAACCGTTGCCGCTTGGCAACGAGAGCTTGACGAAGCGATGGGTTGGGGCCTGCAGCATCTCTCTTGTTATACGTTGACCGTGGAGAAGGGAACCCCGCTATACAGAGGTTTGCAGCAGGCGCTTTGGGCACCAGTTGGTGAAGAGAGAGAGGAGCAACTGTTTGTGCAGACTCGTGCACAACTGGCTGCAGGGGGTTGGCCAGGATATGAGATCAGCAACTATGCCCGGGAGGGAATGCGTTGCCGACACAATTGCAACTATTGGGCGTATGGAGACTATCTTGGTGTGGGTACTGCCGCCCATGGCAAATGGAGTCGTGTGGATGGAGGCAGAGAGCGCACGCAAAATCCTCCTACGGTGGCAGGCTATCTTGCGGCCATGGCAGGCGACCCTGTACAAGAGGCCGCGCATCCTTTTTGGCAAACCCAGTTGCTCACAGCAGAGGAGGTGGGCCAAGAGATCATTCTTTTGGGATTGCGCTATAGTGAGGGGGTCAATCGTGCTCTCTACCGGCAGGTGACTGGCCTGGATCTGCTGCACAGGCAGAGTGTGCCTTTGTCACATTGGCGTGAGGCCGGATGGATTGCGTGGGATACCGAACGGGTATATCTGACAGAAGCGGGATTGTTGCGCGCGGATGCCCTGATTTCGCGGTTGTGTTGAAGTTATCTCCCGGGCATCTGCTATTTTATTGCCTGCAAAAGTGCCATTTTTTTGCGTGCATGCGGACCGACCAAAACCAGAACCCGGTTGCTTGGGTGTAACAGCGTTTTGGCAACCTGAGGCAGTTGTTCGGGAGTTACTTGCTCAATACGTTGCCATGCCTCTGGCAGGGATTCCATGGTATCAAACAGTCGATCGGAGACATAGCGCTCGAGCAATTCAGAGGGGCGATCCAGAGTGGTCATCAGGTTGGCATGCCAGCGCGTCATCAGGCGTTGCCACTCTTCCGCATCCGGCGGAGAGTCTATCAGGCGTTGCAACTGTTCCAAAAGCGCCGCATAAACAATGGGCAAATTTTCCAACGAGACTGTTGCCCCTACCTCCAACACTCCTGTATCCGAGTGGCCGGTCAACGAAGACCAAACATCATACACCAAGCCGCGTTGTTCACGCAGCGAAGCATGCAGACGCGAAGAAAAGCCGTCGTCCAACAGGCGACGCAGGGCAGCAACATGATAGAAAAACGCATCCTGATAGCCGCCGCAGCGAAAAAACAGGTTTAACGTAAACTGTGAAATTTGATCGTCGGCGGCTATCCAATGTGGACCAGGGCGCATGGGCGAGGGAGGCAGTTGGTTTTGTCGGCTGCCGACGGGCAGCGCTCCCAGGCAGCGTTCTGTCAATTGGACAGCCTGTGCATGCTCTACGGGGCCGCAGAAGGCGACGGCCATGTTTGCTCCGCAATAATGGCGCTGCAAATAGGCACGCAACGCTGCATTATCGATCTCTTTTATGCTTTCTCGTGTCCCCAAAACCGAGCGTGCCAATGGATGATCCGGCCACAAATAACATCCGGCCAAGGTGACTGGGTTGATGTTTTCGCCCTTTTCATTTTCATCCTCGCGCATCTCTTCCAGGATCACCTGCCGTTCGGTTTCGATGCCAGCCAGAAGCGGTTGGGTAAACATCTCACAAAATAGTGTGAAACCGTTGCTGAGATAACGGGGCGGTAGAGTGATCCAATAGGCATTGCTCTCCTGACCCGTAGCGGCATTCATATCGGCAGCCATCGATTCCAAACGGGCGTGCAACGCGGTTGGATCGGGGATGGAGTGTGTGCCCTTGAAGAGCATATGTTCCAGAAAATGGGCAATACCGGTCTGATCTTCTGCTTCATAGCGGCTTCCAGCACGGACAACCAGGGTCACGCCCACTTCATGCAGCCAAGGCATAGGGAAGGTAGCGACCAGCAAACCATTGGCCAAGGTGGTCAGTTGGTATGCGGGATCTGGGATGGGTGGATCCATGAAAGATTGGTCTGTCGAAAACATCGTTTTACCAGGTAAATAATTCATCTCAATCCCTCAGTATATCCCAAAATTATGCGTTTGTCCTGCAACAATCAGCAGCCGCCATTAAACTGCTTTTTTGTCTGTGTATTTGATTTTATGTATCTATAATGATTGACAATTTTCTATAATAAACCGATTGACTGCCTTGATGGGAAAGACAAAGAGGCATTGTCTGTTTTCTGTAATGGTTTTGCCAAGAGATGGCTGTGTCACCATAAATTGCTCCATTTGCGCGCAGATGCTATGGTCAAAAAGGGAACATTCTTGGCCAATATACAACTCTGACGATTGCAGCAGAAGAATAGTTCCAGATGCTTGGGTAGAGAGTTCCTGGACCTGATTGCAAAAAATGTGTTGCAATATCGGCAGCGGCATACCACGATCGACATGGGTAGTGTCAAGCAGAGACCATGTTGTGTCTGCAAACCAGCAATGAGTCCTGCCGCGTTGGCAGAGGGAGTTGCAATAGGTGCGCAGTGCGGAGAGGAGAGTGGAGCGGGCGAGGGGAATCGAACCCCCGCCTTAAGCTTGGGAAGCTTAGGCCCTGCCATTAGACGACGCCCGCCGAGCGTTGACTCCCCCATTCTAGCGAAATTCTTATCCAGGTCAATAGTCGGTTGTATGGAGCACACAGAGAGCAATAATGGCGCATGGATCACCTTGCATCTGCCTGGATATACCCCAGAGAGCTTCTCTGCGCATGTCCTGCGTCTGGAACATCTTTTCCGTCTGAATCCTTTTCTGCGGCTCGATTGTTGGCAGGAAGATGGGGGAGCGCTGGTTGATGGATGGTGCGTCCGTATGCACTTTTTGAACGAGATGAATGGAATAGAGGCATCACGACAATTGACTTGGCACCCCTTGCCAAGGGGCTGGTGGCTGGAATATGACAGCGGCTGGAAAAAAACCGTGCAATTGACCTGGGAACCTTATAGCCCATCCGCAATCACTATGACTCTCCAGGAGTTTTACCATCCCCTGCCTGAGGGCGATGCGCCACCATTTGCGCTGCAGGAGATTGACCACAGCCTGTTTGCTTGGGGCAAGGCCATACGACGTGATCTGTTATGGCGCCGTCGCTTTGGTTGGGTGCCACTGCTCAATCGCTATCTCGATTGGTTGCCCACTCTGGCGCCCGCTCCCCGACGTATTACCCGTTTGTTGGTGTGGAGCAGCTTTTTGGAGCTGTTGCTGTTCTGCCTTCTGCTCTGGTTTTTGCCTGGCGTCTGAAAAATCCAGGATCCTGAGCAGGCTAAATATTATAAAAAACCTCCACAAAAAAGGGTCCATGCAGAGTACGAAAATAACATTTGGTGCTTTCCAGCGCCTTGGTATAGTCAACAGTCAGATTGACTCCCGTGACCACCTTGGGTGGGGTGAGATAAATTGCATCACTAATCCGCTCCTTGACTGCTCCGGCGATAATATTTGCCAACTCTCCCAACGCATCCCGTGCTGTTGCATCAAAACTCTCCAGCGTTTCTCCTGAAAAGGAGATCGCCAAACCAAGCGCGGTGTGCATCGGTGCCGATAAATGTACCCCACCCTCCATTGTGCCACTTAAGCCAACTATCGCAGTCACCTCCGCCTGCGGCGGTTGATACTCTTGTCCCTCAGAGGTGATGATGGCCGGCCCGACTTTCAACTCAATGTCGGTTGTAAAAAATGCGATAATGGTTTCATCAATCGCGCTGCGAATGACAGTTGCCAAATCCAGCTTTGATAAACGAGAGGGGGAGGAAACGGTCGGAACAGGCATGATATTCTCCACAAATCCGATTAACTTGATGGTGCCCTGCAGGGCACGGCATGACTTGATTGTATAAGCAGCAATTAGTTTGCCAAGTTGATTTTTACTATATTAATTAAATAGTAACCTGACCAATTTGCCAGACAGAAACCACAACGCTTCCGCAACCCCCTCTCTTGTGCTGTAAAAGATCATAGTGGAAAATATTTTTTTACACTTTACACCCAAGTGTAAAAATTTTTTTAGACACGCATCTGCCTATTCCAACTGCCATCCCTCTTGGGCGTGCCGTAACGATTGACTGCTGCCATGCAAGGCATCCATTAATCGGCTGGATTGGTTGACCGATGCGGTTAAGGAATCAATATGCTGCATCGTTTGCAGCATCATCTTCTGCACCTCCGCAGAGGCTGCAAAAATCTCTCCTGCCGCATGACGCATCGATTCCACTTTGTTACGCGCCATGGCACTGTTATCCGCTACCTGGCCGGCATGCCCTGCCATGACTACTGCCGCTTGGGCAATCTCTTCGGTGCCTTTGGCGGCTTCGTGTGCCCGATGGGCCACCTCTTGAGAGGCATGACCCAACTCACTGGCGCTACGGGTGACCTCTTGCGACGAGTTGGCCACTTGTCCCATCGCTTGATTGATCTCCTCCACAGCCAAACACTGGTGATCAACCGCAACACCGATGGCATGGGTGCCTGTGCCAATTTGTTGAATTAAATCACCAACCTCGCGCGTCGCTTCCACCACTTGTTGGGTCTTTTCCCGGATGGTGCTGGTCTTCTCCCCAATCGCGCGCGTGGCATCCCCCGTCTGCCGTGCCAACTCCCGGACTTCGGCGGCTACCACCGCAAAGCCTTTACCGCTTTCACCCGCCCTGGCCGCCTCAATCGCTGCATTGATCGCCAACATGCTGGTCTGTTCGGCAATGGAGTGAATCAACTTGACCACATCGCCAATTTCATCTGTGGAACGTTTCAATGCATCAATAATCATCAATGTGTTGTGGGATGATTTGGAAGCATGTGCAGAGACCGTTTCCGCCAAGTCGCATTGGGTACGAATATCCTGTGATAATTGATCCAAAGAACGCACACTGTCCGCTACCCGGTTGACCTCTACAGCAACCCGTCCCAAATGATCATTGACCCCTGATAAGCTGGCAGTCATCTCTTCGGCTGCAGCAGCCATGGCCCCGACATTTTTGCTGGCATGTTCCGTGGCAGCCGCACTCTCTTTGATGTCGTGGGCTGATACCTGAGCCGTTTGAAAGACCCGATCCACCCGTTCGGCAGCCAGATCAATATCCTGCTTTAATTGCTGTAGTTCATTATCCAGGCGCACATTTTCTACCACTACATTCTGGGCCAAAGTATGCGTGGCTTGCGCCTCCTGATCGAGATTGCGACGCAATATGACCAATTCATCGGCAACTCCCACCAATGAATCAGCTTCGTTTTGTACCGTTTTCAGATTGCTGCTCATCGCCTCAGCCATTCTGTTGATGCCTTCGGCAATGGTGCTTAATTCATCACGACCTTTACCCAAAACAATGCGACCGGTCAGATCTCCTTCACGCAGTTTATGCAAACCATCCAATATTCCTTGGACAGTAATCCCAACCACCTTCATGCCACGGGTAATGATCAATAACAGGCTGCCCACCACAAGACAGGTAGCCAGCAAAAAGCTCCAAAAGGCCCGGGTTGCCTGTTTTTCCAGTGCCGAAGCCAGCTCTCCCAGATCGTGTGCCAGACGATCTTCCAAATCTTTCATCAGGTTGATCCGCACAGTTGCCGTCTGAAACCACTGCCCGGCATCTATCCCAAAGCCACCTGTGCCAGCACGGGCAAATACCTGTTTGCGAATGCGTGTCACCTCTCCTTCCGCCGCAGAGGAGAGCCACTCCTTGAGCAGAGTCAGTTGTTCTGCAGTAATCAACTCTTGTAAAATGGCAAAATAGATGCCCTGACCGCCGACCAGTTGGGAATATTTTTGTAACTGTTCGGGATCAAAACGATCTGCGGTAAATACCGCCATCATCAAAGCCCTCTCCTGTCCTGCCAACTCTTTGCCAGCGACCAGATAGCCATAGGACAGGGTACGCGCTGTCAACTCCACATCCCGCGCATGTTTGGGCAATTCGGCAATCATGCTCAACAAGGTGCCCAATTGTGTGGTGTAACGTCCCACCAACTCCTTCGCAGCAGAGGAACTGTGATCTACATCCCGGCGCACCTGCTGCAACTGTTCAGCAACAGCCGCAGAACGCTCCACACTGCTCTGCAAAATGGGATTGAACTGCTTCCACATGCCTTTTTCAAACCAGCTCTGCCATGCCTGCCGGGCCAGATCCGTTTTTCCTCTCTGTGTCTCCAACTCTGCCTGAAAACGCTTGCGTCCACTGGAGATATAACCAGAGCTTAAACCACGCTCCTTCTGCCCTTCATGCACCCAACTGCCTGTCAATACCACCAACTGGGCAAGTTCGGTGTGCATCGCTGCTTCTTGGGCCTGGAGATGTTTTCCAGAGGTCATTTGGCCACTTAAGCCCACCAATACCAATAAGGTGCTCACCAGTAGCAGCATAACCTTGAAACGTAATCCCAGTCTGGCACTGTTCATAACCGCTCCCTCAACCTCTCCCGGTGGCAATGGTGTGTTACCGATGCGCTTGCGCATATTTGCACTTTGTCACTGTATATACAATTCAACAATATGTAAAGGAATGTAACGCTGACGAACATTTCTGAAAGTACTCGAAATGATTATTGATAATTTTATTATTCATCGGGATCCTCAGCGCACACCTCTCTGGTGTCATTGCTTGGCAAGCAATAAAACCTGTACAGCAAAAATCATGCACATTTTGTTCGCAATACTCTCGGGGCATCGGTATTTCCATTGTATACGGTAACAGAATCTTTCATACTGCTGTTGGTGTCGGTGCGGTTTTTGCGAGATAGGATGTCTCTCTCCATTTATGTGCGCGTGACGGGTATTCTGACCTTATGAATCTGCAATCCAAAACCACTCTCTTGACCGCCTTTCTGTCGCTGGCCATGGTTGTCTTGATTACCTTGGGTAGCCTTTTCTTCTTTCGACAATTTTCTCTCTATACCGCTTCCGAACATGTCCGTTCGGTTGCTGAGGTGGTGCGGGTCAGTCTGACGGAATCGATGATCAATAATGTGATTCGCGACCGACAACAGTTTATGCGCCGCTTGACCGATGTGCCGGGCCTGCTGATGGTGCGGGTGGTACGGGGTCCAGCGGTTGACAAACAGTTTGGTGTCGGTCTGGCCATGGAGCAGGCTGCCGATGAAATCGAACGCCAAGTTTTGGCTACTGGTCAATCCGATTTTCGTATCGCTGGTGAGAGCAACTCGCCAGTCTTTCGCGGTACAGTCGCCTTTGTCGCCCGCCTTGAGGGGGAACCAAACTGTCTCAGTTGCCATCAGGTGACAGATGGCACGGTCTTGGGTGCGGTCACTATCGAACTCTCTCTGGCAGATATGCAAAACAAAGCGCTTACCACCATTGCTATCATGATCGGGGTGATGGCGGTATTTGGAGTCATCTTCACCCTTTTGTTTCGTTGGCAATTGTCGCGCATGGTGCGCACTGCCCGTGGTGTGCAAAAGGTGGTAGCCCATGCCCGGGGCGGTGATTTTTCCGGTCGCCTGGAGTATCACGGCGCCGATGAAATTGGACAAATTGCCTCAGATCTCAACAGTTTGATGGGACATCTGCAACGGGATCTGGGAACAATCAACCGCGATATTGCCCGTCTGCTCAACTATGAGCTGCAAGGCAACACCAATATGATCACCACCACGACCGAAATGGTGGAGGTGTTGCTGGAAGTTGCTCAGTTCAAACAGGCTGTGGAAGAGGACCATTCGGTGCAGGATGTCTACATGCGCATCGGTCGCGTGTTGATGGATCAATTCTGGATCCAACATTTTTCCATTTATGAGGCCACCCCCAGCACCAATCATATGCGTCCGGTGTTGGTGGATGGTGAAAATATTGCGGAGTGTCGCTGGTGTCTCGATCGGGTCTTGGTGCGTGCCGATGCGTGTCGGGCACAACGTACCGGACATATTGTGCACTCCTTCCAGGATGCCTATATCTGCCCCTGTTTTGCGCGTGAACAAGCCGGTACAGGGGTCGGGCATCTCTGTATTCCGATCATCCATTCCGGGGTGGTCGGTAATGTGGTGCAAATCGTCGTCGAACAGCATCATGGCCATCTGTATCAGGTCTTGTTGCCTTTTATCCAGGTCTTTCTCAGAGAGTCTGCTTCAACCGTCGAGGCAAAACGTCTGCTCGATACCTTGCGTGAATCCTCCCTGCGCGATCCTTTAACCACTCTGCACAACCGCCGTTTCCTGGAAGAGTATGTGGTGACTCTGGATTCCACCACCAAACGTGGAAAAACCCAGTTGGCTGTGTTGGTGTTGGATTTGGACCATTTCAAAGAGGTCAACGATACCTGGGGCCATGAAGCAGGAGATAATGTCCTCAAAGCCTTTGCCAAAATTCTCCACTCCCAAGTGGTACGTAGTTCCGACCTGGTTATTCGTTTTGGTGGGGAGGAGTTTTTGGTCATTTTGCAAGGCAATGATGCCGCAGTGGGTGCGGCCATGGCCGAACGTATTCGTGCTGCCGTGGAAAATCTGCGCATTCCCACCAATGGCGTGGTGTTGCGCCGTACCGTCTCTATCGGTGTGGCCTGCTTCCCCGACGATGGCGACAGCATCAACGATGTGATTAAACGTGCCGATCTCGCTCTCTATCAAGCAAAAGAGAGTGGACGTAACCGAGTTGTTGTCTATCAAGCGGAAGAGCTCAAAGAGATCCATTCCGCTTCGTTCTCCTCTCCAGAGAAAAAAGAATAAAACCATCATGTTTCCAGATAAGCCCTCCCTTACTCTCTATGATCCTCTCGGACATCTGCTTGGGGCCGGTGATGGTTGTTTTACCTACTCTTTCACAGATGCCGTCAAGTTGGCTGGTCATGCCTGCCCAACCGTAGCCGGGGCCTTTTTGTTGGCCAAAATGGCTGCAGAAGCTCTCTTTCCCGAAACCATTCCGGTCAGAGGAGATATGCGCGTGACTCTGCCCGGTCCGGTTGGGCAGGGCGTCAACGGTCCAATCAGCCAAATCTTTACCCTTTTGACCGGGGCGGCGGCACAAAATGGTTTTCACGGTTTGGCCGGTCAATATGTGCGGAGTGGTTTAATGCACTTTGCCAGTCTGCCCTCAGCCGATCCCTTTCATTTTGAACGCATCAGTACCGGCCAATCCGTTGCCTTGTTCTATTCTCCCGAAGCTTTTCCACCCGCCCCCGCCATGGGCCAACTGCTACCTCTGGTGCTCTCCCGGCAGGCCTCTGTCGTGCAACAGGAGCAGTTCCAACAACTGTGGCGGCAACGAGTATTGGCAATTTTGGCCGATGAAGGTCGTTCAACCATCCGCACCGCTTAATGTATAACCGCTCTTCTGCGGAGTCTCTGCACAGTACCTCCTTTGCAGAGCCTTTGATTCTGGGAGCAGGTGTAGCCGGATTGGCTGCCGCTTTGCGCTTGATTGATGCCGGATTGCGTCCTGTGCTTCTCGAAGCGGCTCCAGAGCCCGGTGGTCGTGCACGCTCCTATTGGGATTCCCAACTCGACGAAGAGTTGGATCATGGACCACACCTTTTGCTGGGAGCCTATACCCATACCCTGAAACTGTTGGAACGTCTGGGATGCCGTCACCTTCTGTGCTCTCCCAAACATCCTGAATTGGCCTTTTGGGATGCGCAGTGGGGTCATTATCGCCTCTCGACAGCGCAGTGGCCTGCCCCATGGCATCTGCTCTCTCTCCTGTTCTCTTTACCTGGTTTGTCATTGCCTGATCGCCTGCCGGTATGGCGTCTGCGCGCTGCTCTGCGCGACCCGCTGGAACGTTGGGAAAATGAGAGCGTTACCCAATGGTTGCTGCGCCATCAGCAAAGCCAACGCCTCTGTCAACGGCTATGGTATCCTTTGTGTCTGGCAACTCTCAACGAACCGGCTGCCTCGGCCAATGCCGCTCTGTTTGCCTCTGTGCTGCAAAAGCTGTTGTTTGGTGGCAGCCAAGCCATGTTACCTATGCTGCCTGCCGTTCCCTTGTCACAGTTGTTGGCAGGCCCGGCCGTGCAAGCTATCCAACAGGCTGGTGGCAAAGTCATTTGTCGCTGTCGGGTGCGCCATCTGGAGTTTTCTGGCGCCGCACTGCAAGCGGTACATACCGACCAAGGCTCTTGGTCTGCACCGAAAGCGGTCATCGCTGCTTTGCCCCATGGTGCCTTGCGGCGTCTGTTGCCACAGTGCCCTCAACAACAACAGCTCACAGCTTTGCAAAGCGCACCGATTGTCTCCATTCATCTGCGTTATCCGCATACTCTCTTTTTGCCCGCACCGCTGCTGGGTGTGCCCACGCTGACCAGCCAATGGTTGCTGGATCGCAACCTTGTTGCTGGTCACTCTTCCCCTGACAGAGAGGGTCGTGTGAGCGCTGTGTTGAGTGGGGCCTATCGAGAGTGCCATTATTCTGCCGAGCAGTTGATC
>NZ_RXIU01000111.1 GCF_004217665.1 Candidatus Magnetaquicoccus inordinatus
TTTTGTTTTTGCGGTTTGTATAGAAGAAAAATGTACAGATTTTGTAACTATTCAGGTTCGTGCTGGTTCGCCAGCTCTACCCCCATGGAGATGCTGTGCGAATTGGCGCAAAAATACGCGCCAATCCGCACAGCTTGCGTCCATTAGGCGCTTAAGCCGACGCAAAAAGCGCGTCGGCTTGTTGTGAAAGGCGCGCCAAAGGCAAAGGATTAAAAGCAAAATCCCAGGGATTCCATCCCTGGACCCGGCCAGGGAGGTGCCCTCCCTGGACCCGCAGTTGTGTTGGGTGGTGAATAGTTAGCAGATTTCTCCCTATTCTACAATACCGGCGCAGAGTAGATCGGGAAGCTGCGACACAAACGCGCCACCTCCTGCCGTACATCCATCTCGATTGCCGGATCACCATTAGGGCTATCCGCAACCATATCTAAAATACGCACAATCATCCTACCTACCTCACGAAACTCCTCCTCGCCAAAGCCACGACTGGTGGCAGCCGGGGTTCCCAAACGAATCCCTGAAGTGACAAACGGACTCTGCGGATCCCTGGGAATCGCATTCTTGTTACAGGTCAAGCCAACCTGCTCCAACGCATGTTCCGCCACCTTGCCCGTGATACCACGGGAAGTCAAATCCACCAGCATCAGATGGTTTTGCGTACCACCAGAAACAATTCGTAAACCCCGTTCCACCAAAGTCTCTGCCAAAGCACGCGCATTGCGGCATACCGCTTCAATATAGCTCTTATATTCCGGCGATAACGCCTCTTTGAATGCCACCGCTTTGGCGGCAATCACGTGCATCAATGGTCCCCCCTGAATGCCGGGAAAGATTTTGGAATCGATCTTTTTCGCCAGATCTTCGCGGTTGGTCAAAATCATCCCACCCCTGGGACCACGCAAGGTTTTGTGGGTGGTGGTGGTGACAATATCCGCATAGGGAATCGGGGAAGGATGCGCACCCACGGCAACCAAGCCGGCAAAATGGGCCATATCGACCAGAAGTGCGGCACCTACTTCATCACAAATAGCCCTGAATTTTTCAAAATCAATTATTTGGCTATATGCGGAAGCTCCTGCCACAATCACGCGCGGCTTATGCTGACGGGCCAACGCGGCCACCTGCACATAATCGATTTTTTCTGTTTCAGGATCCAAACCATATTGCACGGCGTTGAACAACTGTCCCGAAAAATTGGGCTTGGCCCCATGGGTCAGATGACCGCCATCAGCCAGTGACATTCCCAAAATGGTATCGCCCGCACTGGCCAAAGCCAAATAGGCGGCCATGTTGGCTTGCGATCCCGAATGGGGTTGCACATTGGCAAATTGACATCCAAACAACTTTTTCGCCCGGGCGATAGCCAGCTCTTCTGCCTTGTCCACAAAATTACAGCCACCATAATAACGCTTGCGTGGATAGCCTTCCGCATATTTATTGGTCAAAACGCTTCCTTGTGCCTGCAAGACTGCGCGGCTGACCACATTTTCCGAGGCGATCAATTCAATCTGATTCTGTTGCCGACCCAACTCTTCGGCAATGGCCCCATACAACTCTGGATCAATCTGTTGCAGATTTAAGTCACTGGTGGTCCACTTGGCCAGTGCTTCTGACGAACTGTTATGTGCTGCGTTTCCTGATTTAGCCATTGCGCTTCTCTTGCTCAGTTAAGGGTCAAAAAAAGTATGAGTTCTGCTCATTTGTCCATCAATTGAATACGACGCTGATGACGCCCACCTTCAAAGGCTGTCGCCAGCCAAACTTGTACAATAGCCTCAGCGACCGGTGCACCGGTCACTCGTCCACCCAATACCAAAATGTTGGCATCATTATGCTGTCGTGACAACCGGGCAGTAAATTCATCATGACATAAAGCGGCCCGAATCCCGGGATAACGATTGGCAGCCATCGACATGCCCAATCCTGTGCCACAAATCAATATACCACGTTCTGCCTCACCCGCACGCAAAGCTTGGCAAACCCGGCCTGCATATTCGGGATAATCGACAGAGTGCAGGTCGTTAATTCCCAAATCAATGATCTTCAATCCTTCCTGCTTTTGCATCTGTTGGAGCAAGAAGTGCTTCAGCTCTGTTCCTCCATGATCATTGGCAATGGCGATAATCATTCCTGAACTCCTCTCTTACCCTGCATCTCTCCTCTCTGTGTCCCACTAACCAGAGAGGATAAAGGCATTATAGCGGTTCCATGGTATCCCACACCTGACACTGTGGACATTTCCACGAGATATCCTGTGATTTGAAACCACATTGTGAACATTGAAATACCGGTTGCCGAGAGGTCAGCATATCCAGACAGCGTTCGCTCACCTCCCCTGCTTCTTGCCATTGTCCGGTACGTCCCAACAAACGAATCAGTCGATGGACTAAAAAAGCTGAGGCAGGATGTGCTGCCACCCCTTTGCGCAACAAAACTATCGCCTCTTCCAGGCGACCTTGCTCCTCCAGAATATTGCCCCAACATAAAATCAAACGCGGTGAGGCGGTTGCTGCTGCTACTGCCTCCTGCATCATCCGCTCAAAGCCCCTTTCATCCTTGGCCAAGGCATACGCTTTTTGCATCGGCCCTACCAATAAAAAGAAATGGCTTGGTCTTGTTTTGCGCACCATGTTGAAATGTTTGACAGCATTGAGCGGTTCATTGCGTTCAATTTCTGCCTCGCCCAACAGACGATAGGCTTCCACACAACCGGGATAAACCTTGATGGCCGCCAAAAAGGGATCGATGGAGGGCGCAGGTGTGATTGAACCAGAGTTTTTCTTGTCTTGTTCCCATATTTCCAAGCCGGCGCGCAACAATAAGTGAGCCTCACGTCTGGGATCTGCCTGACCGCTCACCCGCTTTAAGGTGCGCAAAACCTCCAAAGCCAAATCCCATCGCCCTTCACTTTCATGCAGAGCCTGCAACCCAGTCAATGCTTTGCGATGTGCCGGATCCACCTCCAACACGCGGCGATAGGCTTCTACGGCACGATCCAAAAATCCACCCTGGCGATAATCCTCAGCCAAAGCAAACAATGCAGCGGTCCGATTTTGATCGGAGAGGTCGGGACGTGCAATGATGTTTTGATGAATACGGATGGCGCGTCCCACCTCGCCACGGGCACGAAACAGATTGCCCAACGATAGATAGATCTCTACCGTTTCTGAGTTGATGCGCACCGCCTGTGTAAAAGCCTCAATTGCCTTGTCCGGTTCATCGCTGAGCAAAAAGTGCACACCGCGAAAATAGAAGGCGGTCTCTTCATATTGCGCAGAACCGCTGCCACCAGGTGCAATGGCACTACGGCTGACGGCCTTGTCTCGTCCCATGCGATAGCCGGTACGAAACAACACGGTTCCTACCGTAATCGCCAATGCCGCCCAACCAATCAAATTGGCCAGTTTCATCGCCTGCTCGTTTCGGCTCTAAGAAAACCTCTGTCAAGAAAGAGGCAGATCATTATCCAGGGGTTGATTGCGCAAATTGGCTAGTTCCGCTTCCAGCTTTTGATTTTGCTTGAGAAGAAGATCATTCTGCTTACGGACAGTCTGAAGGGTGCTCCATGCGGAGAAAGTACCGGCTAAATAGCCTAGAAATAATGGGATAAAGGCCAGCACAAACAAAGGTATATCTGAAAAGAGCAAGCCGCCAGGTAATGAGACGATCACCTCTTTTTGATTGGCCGCCGCAAACAAGACTGCCAACAGGGCCAGCACCAGAATAAACAACAGGTTTAACCAGCCAACCATGTTTTATCCCGCTCTCCCCAGCCCACACTCCCGTTAGCCGGTCCCATGGTTATTCTCAACTGTCATGAACAGGCCAGCGGAGCGAGGTTGACAACCCCTCGCTTCGCTGACTCGCACATGTCAATGGTCTACCCGCTCGCGCAATGCCTTGCCGGCCTTGAAAAACAGCACACGTTTGGCATCCACCATAACCCGTTCACCGGTTTTCGGATTGCGTCCTTCCCGCGAACGCCGTTCCTTTAGTCCAAATGAACCAAATCCCCGCAATTCAACCCGGTTTCCCACCTCCAGTGAGTGACCTATGGAATCAAATACGGTATTGACGGCTGTTTCCGCATCCTTACGAGAAAGCTTCAACTGCTGGGCAATCAGGCTGATTAAGGCCGACTTGGTCATGTTTTTCCCTCTCTTTCGTTTTAGGTGCTACTTCCTGATCTTTTTTCCAAAGCCTGCGACAGAGCTTCGCCCAAACTGCTGGTAGCGGATCCGGTATCAGAAGTGTATTCCTGTACAGTTTTGCGCTCTTGCGCCGCTTCCAAGGCTTTGACCGAAAGGCTGATTTTGCGTTTTTGCCGATCAACCTGGGTGATTTGCACGCGCACATCCTCACCAACTTTCAGATTGGCACCTTCAGGATCTTCGCGGGAAAAATCGCTCTTGCGCAACAGACCTTCGACCTGCTCGGCCAAACGCACCACCATGCCTGCTGCGACCGCTTCAATGATCGTACCGGCAACTTCAGTGCCCTTGGGATGCTCATCCACCCAAACCGTCCAACTATCGGGACTGGTCTGTTTCAAACCCAAGGAGATACGCTCCTTTTCAGGATCCAAGGAGAGCACAATCGCCTCTACCTCCTGACCACGTTGGAAGCTTTTCAAAATATCTTCCCCGGCAGCGTTGTCCCAACTGACATCGGAAAGATGCACCAAGCCGTCGATATCGCCTTCCAGGCCGATAAACAGACCGAACTCAGTGATATTTTTAATTTCACCAGTGACCGTAACACCCACTGGATGTTTTTCGGCAAAGGCAACCCATGGATTTTCCTGGCACTGTTTCAGGCCCAGGGAGATGCGCCGCCGTTCCGCATCCACATCCAACACCATTACATCAACCTCTGTACCCACTTCAAGAATCTTTGAGGGATGGAGGTTTTTCTTGGTCCAGGCCAGTTCAGAGACATGGGCCAACCCTTCTACACCCGATTCCAACTCCACAAAGGCGCCATAATCGGTGATATTGGTGACCACACCACGGAAACGGGTTCCCGGAGGATATTTGGCACCAATACCTTCCCAGGGATCGGTTTGCAACTGTTTCATACCCAGGGAGATGCGTTGGGTATCAGCATTAAATTTGATCACCTGTACTGCGACAGTGTCACCCACTGCCACCACACTGGAAGGATGTTTGACCCGCTTCCAGGACATATCGGTGATATGCAGCAGACCATCCAGACCACCCAAATCGACGAAGGCGCCATAGTCGGTGATATTTTTGACCACACCGTCCAGGATCATCCCTTCATGCAGGGTTTCCAACAAAGCGCTGCGTGCACTTTCACGCTGCTTTTCGATCACCGCACGGCGAGACACAACAATATTGCCCCGACGCCGATCCATTTTGAGAATGTCAAAGGGTTGATCCTCTTCTTGCAGGCGCGCAATATCATGCACCGGACGCACATCCACCTGCGAACCAGGCAAAAATGCTGCCAAAGAGTTGATGTCAACTGTATAGCCACCTTTGACCTTGCCCATGATCCGGCCATAGACCGTCTCTTGACCATTGAAGGCCTGTTCGAGCTTCAGCCATGCCTCTTCCCGTTTGGCTTTTTCACGCGACAAGATGGCTTGGCCGTTCTGATCTTCGGAACGCTCCACAAACACATCTACCTTATCACCCACCCCCACAGACAGCACACCATTGCTGTCAAAAAACTCCCGGATGGTCAGCCGCCCCTCGGATTTGAGTCCCACATCGATGACAAACTCATCACCCTCGCGCTGAATAATCGTGCCAGTGACCACCTGGCCTTCTTTGCCGATACCCTGGCCGAACGATTCGTCCAGCAGTGCCTCAAAGTCCTCATCTGCGATTTCATCAAGTAACAACGCCTCAGCAGCCACGTAAATCCACCTTCGGTTATAGGTTATGGGGAAATTCCCGGTATTTCTGCTCTACTTTAATATTATTGCGATTCAACAAACGACTCTCTACACGTAAAACCCGCCTGATTCAAGGTGTTTTTTATCAGTTGCAACACATGCGCAATGCTCTCTGCGAGGGTCAGGTGGGTGGTATCCACCAGCAGCGCATCCTCAGCGGGTTTCAGGGGAGCGGTAGTGCGCCCGGCATCGCGTTGGTCCCGTTCGGCCATAGCCGCATATATCTCCGTGAAGTTAGCATTTTTTCCAGCCCCTTGCAACTCCCGCACACGACGTTCTGCCCGTTCTTCTAAGGAAGCGGTTAAAAATATTTTCAAGTCAGCATCAGGCCATACAATCGTGCCGACATCCCTTCCATCCAGGATCACATGTTGGCTGCCACCATAGCGACGTTGAAAAGCAAGCAGCGCCTGACGCACTGCCGGAATGGCAGCGATGCGGGAAGCTGATTGACCAATCTCTTCGGCACGTAAGGCAGTGGTTACCTCCTCTTCTGCCAAGAAGGCACCAAAAACTCCTGCTCCCAACGCACGATAGGTAAAAGGCATTGTTGTGGCACGGGCAACCAAGGCATCCGCATCCTGCAACTCTTCGCGCAGAGCCAGCAAACCTAAAGCACGATAAATGGCCCCTGTTTCCAGGTAGGCCAATTGCAACCGACTGGCCACCGCCCGGCACACCGCTCCCTTGCCCGCTCCAGCCGGACCATCAACGGCTATCACAATGCGTTCACCTTTTGCTACACCACCAGGATGTTGTTTCATGGATTTCATTGAATCAGGTTGTTATACCACTCTCTCAGGAGATCTGTGCACCCAAGTGGCTCATGATGGCGCGAAAGGTCGGAAATGAGGTCTGAATATTGGCACAGCGTGTTACCACAACCGGCTCACGACAGCGCAATCCTGCCACTAAAAAGCTCATGGCAATGCGATGATCGGTAAAAGAGTCCACCGTCACCCCGCCAGCCAACCCTTCTGGACGGCCTGTGATATGCAACCCATCGGCCAATTCAGTGACGGTGACTCCCAGGCTCTGCAAACCAACTGCCATGGCATGGATGCGGTCACTCTCTTTCACCCGCAGCTCGGCGGCACCGCTTAAACGGGTCTCCCCTTCCGCCAGGGCAGCGGCTATACAAAAAACAGGAAATTCATCAATCGCCCGTGGAATCAGCGCCGCAGGTACTTCAATACCATGCAGCGGCGCAGAACGAACATACAGATCGGCGATGGGTTCTCCGCCGGCCACACGTGGTTGGCGCTGTTCGATATGTGCTCCCATCATGGTCAACAGCTCCAACAAACCGGTGCGCGTGGGATTGACCCCCACTCCCGGTAATAATATCTCGGAACCGGGCACCAACAAGGCTGCCACCAGAGGAAAAGCTGCCGAGGAGATATCCCCCGGAACAGTAATATGCTGGGCACGCAAATTGGGCCAGCCTTCTACAGTCACCCGCATCCCCTCCCGGCGTACATCGGCGCCAAAGGCAAGCAGCATCCGTTCGGTATGGTCACGTGACCACTCCGGTTCCAGCACTGAGCTCCCCCCTGCCGTGTTCAAAGCGGCCAACAGTATGGCGCTTTTTACCTGTGCGGAAGCCACGGGCATCGTATAATCAATCGGAATCAATTCACTGCCTTGGATAACCAATGGCGCCCGCCCTTGATCACGGCTGAAAATGCGTGCTCCCATTTGCGACAAAGGTGTGATAACCCGTTTCATCGGGCGTTGCCGCAAGCTGGCATCGCCAGTCAGCACAGTAAAAAAGGGTTGACTGGCCAGCACACCAGACAACAAACGCATAGCCGTACCGGAGTTGCCCATATCCAGGACATCATCCGCTTCCCGCAGACCATCCAAACCGACACCCTGAATTCGGTAGATTCCGGCGTCATCGCGGACAATCTCTACCCCCATGTTGCGAAAGGCAGCGACGGTTCGCAGCACATCCTCTCCTTCCAGAAGATGATGCACCTCCGTTTCTCCCTCGGCCAGGGCCCCCAACATGATGGAGCGATGGGAAATGGATTTATCACCCGGAACGGTTGTTTCGCCATGCAGCCTTGTAGCGGCACGACTGCTCAGAGTATCGGTTGCCTGCGCCTCGTTCATCTTTTCCGCACTACCCCTTTAAAATTTTATTCTCTGCCAGAATACGATCACGTGTGCTCTTGGAGCGGGCAAAAATTCCATAGAGCGCATCGCCATTACCTGAAGCAATCTGTTCCATCAAGCGATCCACATCCTGGCGAAAGCGGGTCAGAATAGCCAAAATTGCTGTCCGGTTTTCCAGACAGATGTCGCGCCACATACTGGGATCTGAGGAGGCGATGCGGGTAAAATCCCGAAACCCACCGGCAGCATAGCGAAACACCTCTGCGCGAATCTGATCTTCCAAATCAGAAAGGGTATTGACCACGCTGTACGCCATTAAATGGGGTAAATGGCTGGTTGCTGCCAAGACCTGATCATGATAGGCCGCGTCCATGATCTCCACATAGGAACCGGTAGCCTCCCAGACCAAACGCACCAACTCCAAAGCATCATGTGCCGTGTGGGCAGAGGGAGTCAAAATGGTACGGCTACCCGCAAACAAAGTGGCAAAAGAGTGCTCCACTCCCACATGTTCCCGTCCGGCAATCGGATGTCCGCCGACAAAATGGCATTTTCCACCTTTGTTGTCTGCTGCCGCCAAAGCCTCTTCGCACTCCCGCACCACCGACTGCTTGACACTGCCCACATCGGTGACCACCGCCCCAGGAGAGAGAAAGGGCGCAATATGGGCCACCATCGGTGCAATGGAGCGCACTGGTGTGGCTATAACCACTAAAGTGGCGCCCTGCACTGCCTCTGTCGCCGAGGTCGTTCCATGATCGATCACCCCCAAGGCCAAAGCTTTTTCCAGAGCGCTGCGACTGCGGTTGACCCCCACCACCTCACCCACCAAAGCCTGATCCCGTAAGGAACGAGCCAAAGATCCCCCAATCAGGCCAACCCCGATAACAGCCAGTTTTTTGATAAAAAATGCCATAATATTACAGTACCTTGCGCGGATAAGAACCCAGAATTTTCACCATAACCCCCGCAGTGGCTGCCAGCTCTGCCAATGCTGAGGCCACTGGAGAATCTTCCTGATGTCCTTCCAGATCGATAAAAAAGAGATAATCCCAGGCCCTCTTCATCGAGGGTCGTGACTCGATACGGGTTAAATTAAGCTCCTGTTGGGCGAAAATACCCAATACCTGATGGAGAAATCCCGGTTGATCGGGAAAGGAAAACATCAGACTGGTCTTATCCTGACCAGAACGAGCAGGTATCTCGCGACCAATCACCAGAAAACGGTTTTCGATACCCGCCCGATCTTCGATATGACGCGCCAGGATCTGCCAATCGAAGGGATCAGGGGTCGTCTCCCCGGCGATTACCGCTGTCGCCGCTGTTTGTCGCGCTTCCCAGAGCGCTGTTGCCGTCGACACGCACTCTTTCAGAGAAACGGCAGGCAGATGTTCGGCAAGCCACTGTTGACACTGCGCAAGTACCGTTGGTTGACCATAGACCACCCGCACTGAGGCAAGCTCTTTTTCCCGCGACAACAGATGATGGGTTACCGGCAGATAAATCTCTCCACAAATCCGCAACGGCGACTCCACCAAACGATCCAAAGTATGATGAATCATCCCCTCTGTGGAGTTTTCAATAGGGGTTACGCCAAAATCGGCACGCCGCAACTCCACTTCGTTAAAGACATCATTGATAGTACGCACCGGATAAATCAGTGGTGCGGAACCAAATTGTTTACTGGCGGCCTGATGGGTAAAGGTGGCTTCTGGACCTAAATAGGCCACGGTCAATTGGCGTTCCAAATTCAAAGAGGCCGAGATAATTTCCCGATAAATGCGGTGCAAGGCCGCAACCGGCAGCGGTCCACGGTGGCGTGCTTCCAGGCGGCGATGAATAGTGGCTTCCCGTTCTGGACGATAAAATGAGGAGTTTGCGGAGCTTGTGCCATTTTTTTCCTTCCACTCCCCCACCTCTCGTACCCGATCGGCTCGTTCCATCAGCAGGTCATGGATTTGATCATCAATGTGATCAATGGCCTGTCGTAACGCCTCCAAAGTCATTGTGTGCCTGATTGGGTCAGCCATACCGGTCTGCATTCCACCGAAAAATAGTCTGCATTGCGCAAGACAAACCTACTGCGAAGTGAAAAGTCTTACAAAAAGAGCTGTGAGATCTTGCTTCTCTTTTGGCCTGCCCACAGCAGTTACAAAAAAAGGGTACACATGCCCGTATACACCTCTTATTGCCTCTGCTAGACAAAGCAGAATCTGTTGTCCACTGCACCCGTTATTGCAGCCAAGCTTCTTCCCTTTGCAAGTTGCAGTCAACAAGCAATCAACTGGTGCCTGCGACCAAACAGCACACATACTGCTGGTGAAAAGGTGCACACAGTGAGAAGCGGCAAGCACTATTGCAACCATACCAAGCCTGGGCAGCGCTGGCATGGACCCACTATACCAACTCAAAACCCCATCTGGACTCCGGCATAAATTTCATGAATAGAATTGTCCTCGGTACTGATCACATGGCCCATATCTGCACCAGATAAATGGAGATAACGGTATCCGATATCGGCATGAACCAGGTCGGTCAGAGGAAAAGTGACACCTGCTCCCAATTGAAAGGCAAAATCGGTACTATAGCCTTTATTGCTGGTGGCAGCATTATAGATCACCGTGCTATCCGTGCGCGCCAAACCAATACCGCCCAGCAGATAGGGTTTGAGCATCGAATCAAGAGGAAGATCATAGATGGCATTGCCCATCACTGTTTTTACCGTCATGGCACCATTGAGTTTTGTGACAGCAGCGCCCCTGACCGACAGACTATCTGCATAGAGCTTGCGATACCCGCCTTCCAATTCCAGGCGAACCGAAGGATGCAGACGGATACCTGCGGCCACAGAATAGGTGGCATTCTCTTCATAGCCAGTTGCTGTTGCCTTGGCCCCGACTTTGGTTTTGCCCTCTGTATCATCAGCAAAAGCACCACCGATTTTCAGACTGACATAATAGGGCTTTTCCACAGTATGAGCCGCTGTTGCCACAACAGACAGTGCGACAATACCAGCAAGCAACATCAATCTTTTCATATCCTATCCTCAAAAAATAATGGACAACCCTGATTCGCCAAGCATACAGAAAACAGCTCTCTCAACCCCCCCTTATAACAGCAATGTGCCATGAGGTCAAACCATTGCCACAGGGCAATCGCATTTGAAAATCAGAAAATTGTTATGGAGGTCCAGGAGGAGATTATCTCCTCCTGGTGGGTGCAGGGCAAAGCCCTGCTGAAAATGTGCGGCGTTTCACAAAAGCGAATGCGCAGCATTCGCGCACGCCGCACAGATTTGTGCCCCGCAGGGGCACTCTTTGGGAGGGCGGACGCCCGACATGCACAGTTTCGCTTGTGGCAACAGTGAAGAAATTGGCAAATGCGCTTGCCCTGACCATTGCCAATTGTCCGCTGGTCATTTCAGCACCTGGGAAAGCGCCGCTCCAGGCACATTTCCCGCTACCGTTTTGCCGATACCACTTCGATACCAGAGCGGGTACGCTGACTGATGCGACAGCTCAGTGGCTGAAAACCACATTGCTCCAAGAGACGATATAATCTGCTGCGGCTAAAGTTGTGATAATGATCATTCTGGTGCCAATAGGGATTGCTACCCTGTAGATCCAACAGTTGCCAAATACGGCTTTCCCGGTTGGGCACCGACAGCAACAATACTCCGTTTGCGGCCAACAAGCGATGCGCAGCCGCAAGATAGCGGGTAGGAAAGGGAATATGTTCCAACACATCGGTCATGCTGACGATTGAAAAACGTCCATCGGGTAGCGACAACTCATCCAAACGACAGCAATAGGCCTCCATTCCCTGCTGCTGCAATTCCGTTACTCGCTTGCGTTGCAGATCGATACCCACCGGTAGATAACCACACTCTTTGGCAGCGTGCAGCAAGGCACCATTGCCAAACCCCACATCCAACCAATCGCCATCGGAGCGATATTGCCCTACATGATTGACCCGATCACCAGATAAAATATGCATGGATTCCAGATATTTGACATCTGTTACCGGATCAAGCTGCTCAAAC